>CAYZOE010000069.1:0-25567 GCA_964479805.1 uncultured Pseudoalteromonas sp.
TTTACCTGGCTTCGATAAACCAGTATTACTGAGCACAAACAACCAATATGGTGACCTAAGCGAATAGGCTCTGGTGGAAAAGAATGTTAAGCAAACTTAGGCGCTCTGGGATGAGCGCCTTTTTTATTTGCAAACAATAAAAAAGGCCAAATATACGGCCTTAGTAATGAGTTTATCTGATTTGGCTCTAAACTCTATCTACACTAATAAACCTTACAAATAAGTCCTTTAAGGTAGAAGCCTTCAGGATAGTTACCCGCGATAGGATGGTCGGCTGCTTGGTTTAAACGCTCCATAATCAACAACTCTTTACCTGCATCAAGGGCAGCGTCTGCGACAACCTTTTGGAACAGGTTTTGCTCCATGAGGCCAGAGCAAGAAAAAGTAAGCAGTGCGCCGCCCGGCTTCAATATTTGCATTGCAATCATATTGATATCTTTATAACCACGGCAAGCGCCCGTTAATTGTGCTTTGCTTTCAGCAAACTTTGGAGGGTCCATCACGATAGTATCGAATTGGCGACCTTCTTCACGGTACTGACGAAGTAACTTAAATACATCTTGTTTAACGAATTCAGCACGTGATAAATCAAGGTCATTATGCTCCACATTTCGTTTTGCAGTATCAAGGGCTGGTTGTGATACATCTACGTTAATGACGTTTTTACAGCCACCACGCAGAGCATATAAACCAAAAGTGCCTGTGTAACAGAAGCAGTTTAAAACGTCTTTGTCTCTAGAGAAACGTTCAAGTGCTTCACGGCTGTCACGTTGGTCGAGATAAAAACCAGTTTTGTGACCGTTTAAAATATCAACTTCAAGCTTTAAACCATTTTCTGTAATTACAACAGGCTCAGTCGGCGCATCGCCCCAAAGTGCACCAGTGGTTTTTTCAAGACCTTCTTTTTTTCGCACGTCTACGTCAGAGCGTTCATAGATGTGGCAATCAGGGAAAAGTTCACGAAGTGCTTGAACGATATCGCCTTTATGACGCTCTGCACCCGCACTCAATAACTGACAAACAATATAATTGTCGAATTTGTCAATGGTGATACCCGGTAAGCCATCTGATTCAGCAGCACTTAAGCGAAAGCCCGTTAAGCCACCTTCCTCTATGACTTGGCTGCGTGCATCAAAAGCCCGCGTTAGACGACGTAAGAAAAAATCTTTATCAATGCTTTCATATTCATCAAAGCTCCATATACGTGCTCTAATTTGAGAATCAGGGCTGTATGCAGCAGTGGCAAGAAACTTACCTTCGTTAGAGTAAATTTTAACGGTATCACCCAGGGCAGGTTTACCTTTTACTTTTTTGATGGCTTTGGAGAATATCCAAGGGTGTTTACGTTTTAACGATTTTTCTCTACCAGGCTGCAAGTACACTGCACAAGACATGAATTTTTCCTAACTTAATTGTATGCTGGGCATTTTAGTTAAGCGTTTACAAACATACAATGTTGATCAGCGAATTATCCGGAGAGTAGGGCATTGAATACTGATAAATTGGTGTCTTTAGAACTAAATTGTCACGAATTTGTACAAGCATTACCCATAGCCGATGCAGGACATGACCTAGCGCATGTGCAAAGAGTGGTCAAAGCTGCCAAGCTATTGGCTGAAAAAGAGCAGGCAGATTTGCAAGTGGTGGTTGCGGCAGCATGGCTACATGATTGTGTGGCAGTCGCTAAAAATAGTCCGCTAAGGAGTCAAGCTTCAAAACTAGCAGCTGACAAAGCCGTTGAATATTTGACAAGTATCGATTTTCCAATTGAAAAGTTGTCTGCTGTGCATCACGCTATAGTTGCACACAGCTATAGTGCTAATGTTAAAGCTGAAACGCTTGAAGCTAAAATTGTCCAAGATGCCGATAGGCTTGATAGCTTAGGAGCTATTGGTATTGCACGTTGTTTTACCGTTGGTGGAGCGATGCATCGTAGTGTTTACAAGGTTGACGACCCATTCTGTGAAAATAGAAAACCAGACGATTATTCGTATACAGTTGACCATTTCTATAACAAACTTTTTAAATTACCTGAAGTTATGCATACATATGCAGGAAAACAAGAAGCAGAAGCTAGAGTGTTGTTTATGATAGAGTTTATAGGAAAATTAGGACGTGAAATAGGCTGCGGGCAATAGTCAATTGAAAAATTTTATTGCGCAAGTCTGACACCGGTGTCATAATGTCGGCGTTTTATCATTTTGTTGTCAAAACGTGTTGGCTGCCCATGTATATGGGCAGCATTTTTTTAAAATAAATGATAACCAATTAATCAAAGAATTCTCGATTGATATTTCTTTCGTTCAGGATGAATTGCAGTAGAGGTTGAAGTGCTTACTCCCTCGAATGTAGAGCGGGAAACCAGATGAAGAAAGTAACAATAAACAGTGTTGCAGAATACGCCGGTGTATCGAAAAAAACCGTTTCACGCGTATTGAATAATGAGCCCAATGTTAGTCCCGCAACACGTGAAAAAGTATTAAAAGTTTTCAAAGAACTTGATTATACTCCAAATCCTATCGCCAGAGGCCTTGCGCGTAACCGTAGCTTTATCATCGGCTGTTTATATGATAACCCCAGTAAAAGTTATATCACACGTGTGCAGAGTGGTGCTTTAGAGGCATGTCATAAACACAATTACAACTTGCTCATACACCCATGTGAACTGCGTGGTGAAGCGCTCATTGAAAATATAGAACACCTACTAACAACGTCTCGCCTTGACGGCCTAGTACTTACACCGCCATTTTCTGATTCAAAAGAATTAATTGAATTTTTAAAAAAGAAAAACATAAACTATGCGCGTGTTGCCTCAGCAATTGAAGATGACACGTCTATATCAGTCAGAAGTAACGATGAGCAAGGTGCTTTCGAGATTACAGAGCATTTGATTTCTATGGGTCATAGTCGGATCGCATTTATCAAAGGCCACCCTGATCACAGTGCCACAGAGCAGCGTTTCTCGGGATACCAGAAAGCGCTTGCAGAACATAATATTGCATATGATGCAGAGCTGGTGGCTGAAGGTAATTTCAGTTATCACTCAGGTGCTGATAGTGCAAAAGAAATCCTAGATTTACAACCTAGACCGAGTGCTGTGTTTGCATCGAATGATTACATGGCTGCAGCGGTATTAAAATTGGCGACACAATCAAGACTGAATGTGCCTGAAGATATTTCGATAGCCGGTTTTGATAATGCCCCAATAGCACGTCATATTTGGCCAGGATTAACAACAATTGCACAGCCTGTGGAAGAAATGACGCGACAAGCTGTTGAGCAGTTGATACTTCAGATAAGTGACCCTGATGTAGAAAAGACGCAGACTACCCTAGAAGCTAAACTAATCGTAAGAGAATCAACAGCAAAGCTATAAACCTTTTTCAATTTCTTTACTTGCCCAAGTCTAGCGGTTCGCTGTTAGGCTTTTTTCTTTTAGACTCATTTCGAAACTTGCAACACAAATTAAAATTTTGTTTTAACTGCACATTAAAACCGTCTCATCAATGTCTACCAAACACATGTGTAATATCAATAATCGCCATCGTTTCAGTCGTTCGATGATAGTCAGCCAAGCATTAGTTTTGTGTGCAAACATAACAGCTTAAACAGTATTATACCTTGAATATTGATCGCCACAACTTAACTAAAGAGTTCCTGAATTCAGCGACAAAATACACGAACTTAAAGTGAACTATTGACATTTTTCGATCTTTTTTGATGAGTACAAAGGTTAGATCATGAAGTGATCTGTATTGAAGAAGGGATAGAAAACAGATCAGACGAATATATTGAGTCATTTAAAAAGCAAAGATTACATCTAAAAGACCCAGTTTATTTTGTTCTTAGAGGCTTATCATAAAAGTTTTAACGACATCAGGGGTAGCTTGCTATTGTTTTTTACGCCATCGCTAATAATATAAAAGACCTCATACCAGTTAAATATCCCTATAATTATTAATGTTTTATATTTAAAAACATAATTCTGTCTGTTGTTTGACTTTGGTTTCGGTGACAAAAAGATTCTTTTGTGCAATATTAGAAATTATCAATTTCGGATATTTTTCTCAAAAATTTAATGACAACGCTGTCATTTTGTGTGTAACATTAAATCAACATGAAAAAAATGCTCTGCCAAATAATCACAAACTATTTGAGCAATACGTTACAGATCAGGGGTCGCTAAATGATGGCTAAACAGGTTGAACAAGACCAGTTATTTATTGGAATAGATGGTGGTGGTACAAAATGTCGTGCAACTATCTACTCTGCTACACAGGGGGTGTTAGGTACTGGATTAGGTGGTCCTGCCAATCCATTACATGGTCTTGAGCGCACATTAGAGTCAATCATGGTATCCACCCAGTTAGCTTTACAAGATGCGGGTCTTCGTGTTGAAAAAGTGCATGACATCGTTGCTGGCCTAGGTTTAGCGGGTGTGAATATCCCAGGCTTGTACGATAAAATTATGCAATGGGACCATCCTTTTAAAGAAATGTATCTCACAACCGATTTGCACACAGCGTGTATTGGTGCACATGACGGTGATGACGGCGCAGTGATTATTACGGGCACAGGCTCATGCGGTTTCGCTATTGTAAACAGTGAAACAGTCAATTACGGCGGTCATGGTTTTGCTCAAGGTGATATGGGCAGTGGTGCATGGATGGGTCTTGAGGCTGTTAAAGCTGTGCTTGTAGATCTTGATGGTCTCGGGCCAAAAACCGTGTTATCAGACACGTTAAAGCAACATTTTCATGTCACAGATGCAATGGGAGTCGCCGAGCAAATGGCAGGTCAACCTTCAAGCGGTTATGCAAAGCTAGCACGACACGTATTTTCAGCTGCAGAGCAGAACGATGAAGTTGCATTGCAAATTGTTAAACAAGGTGCTGAATATATTAGCAACCTTGCGAAAAGGTTATTAGAAATTAACCCACCGCGCTTATCTATGATCGGTGGTTTAGCTGAGCCGTTAAATAAATGGTTAGATGCTGATATTGCTAAACTTGTTCAGCAACCAAAACAGCCGCCAGAAATTGGTGCTATTTATTTTGCGATGGAAAGCACTCAGCATGAAATAAGAAAGGTGAACTAATGAGCCAGTATATTTACAAAGCAAAAAAGCTTTTTGATGGTGAACATTTTCATCATGATGTTGTTTTCTCAGTAGATGACGGCAAAATTAGTTATAACGTTTCGGCTGAAAACGCTGAAGTAATCAATCTTGATGGACTAGTCGTGCCTGGCTATATCGACGTTCAAGTGAACGGTGGTGGTGGGGCGTTTTATAATGCTGAACAAACGACAGCCTGCCTTGAGAAAATGGTGTCGGCGCATGCACAATTTGGTTCGACTGCGCTTATGCCAACTTTGATCACAGATAAAATTGAAGTGATGCAAGCGGCAGCTGATGCGATGGCAGCTGCCATTGAAAGCAATCAATCTGGTGTTGTGGGGATCCATTTTGAAGGCCCACACTTGTCTCACCCGAAAAAAGGCACGCACAGCGAGCAGTTTATTCGACCTATCACTGAACAAGAATTCGAGATTTATGCGCGTCAAGACTTGGGCATAAAAATGGTCACTTTAGCACCTGAGACAGTGCCTCTAGCTGATATCGAACGCTTAATTAGTTTAGGTGTTAAAGTGAGTATTGGTCATTCAAATGCAGATTTTGAAACAGCTAACACTGCGCTTAAAGCCGGTGCAGATGGCTTTACCCATTTATTCAATGCTATGTCTGCGTTTACTTCACGTGAGCCTGGCGTTGTTGGCGCAGCGTTATGGGACGATAACAGCTGGTGCGGTTTAATTGTCGATGGTCATCATGTTCATAACACGTCTGCTAAATTAGCGATCCGCTCCAAACAGCGTGGCAAAATCATGCTAGTGACAGATGCGATGCCGCCTGTAGGTACAGACGATAATGAGTTTGCTTTTTTCGATGGCCGTAAAGTTATTCGTACTGGCGATCGCTTAAATTCAACTACGGGTGAACTCGCAGGCAGTGTATTAGATATGGCGAGTGCTGTTCGCAATACAGTTGATTGGTTAGATGTAAGTTTACCAGAAGCTGTTCGCATGGCTTCTCTATACCCTGCACAATATCTAGGGCTTAAAAATAAAGGCCACTTAAGAGAAGGAGCTGATGCTGATTTTGTCGTATTAGATGATAAATTGGTTGCTCAAGCTACATATATCGCAGGAATAAAGAATTAATTTTCCCTGAGGAAAAAACCCCGCTGCAGTATAGCGGGGCTTTTTTTATTTGTACTGGAATAAAATATGACAACAAAAACACAAAAAAAACGATTAGCATCTTTAGATGCACTCCGAGGCATGGATATGTTTTGGATTTTAGGCGGCCAAGGTATATTTGCCGCTTTATTTGTTTTAACTGGCTGGCAGGGATGGAAAGCATTTGAAGCACACACAGTGCATAGCCCATGGCATGGCTTTACTTTTTACGATTTAATATTCCCCTTATTTATCTTTTTATCTGGTGTTGCCATGGGCCTGGTCCCAAAGCGTATTGATCACCTTCCTTTTAACGAAAGACGCCCGTTATACAACAAAGCACTCAAGCGATTGTTTTTACTTATGGCATTTGGTGTTTTGTATAACCATGGCTGGGGTACAGGTGCACCATTTGCATTTGAAGAAGTACGTTATGCCAGTGTGCTAGGGCGAATCGCTATTGCTTGGTTCTTCTGTGCTTTATTAGTTTGGCATTTTAGCTTACGTGTTTTAGCTTATTCTGGGGTTGGTATTCTAATATTCTACTGGGTACTACTTTGCTTTATACCTGTGCCGGGTGGTGTCGCAGGTGACTTATCTGCGGCAGGTAGTTGGAATGCATGGTTCGATAAACACCTTTTACCTGGCATTTCATATCAAAACCGTGTAGTTGACCCTGAAGGTATTTTGTCGAGTTTACCTGCGATTGTGAATGCAATTGCAGGTGTATTTGCAGGTCAACTGATTGCTAAAGCTAATGAGCGCGGTGAATGGAAAACCTGTGGAATTTTATTCGGTGCAGGTATTGTAAGTTTAGTGCTTGGTTGGACATGGGACTTACACTTCCCAGTTAATAAAGAGCTCTGGACCAGCTCATTTGTATTGGTAACAGTAGGGTGGAGTGCGATTTTACTTGCTGTTTTCTACGCAGTAGTAGACATTTTAAATGGTCAAAAGCTGGCTTACCCGTTTGTAATTATTGGTGCGAACTCAATCATTATCTACCTAGCGTCATCTTTAGTTGATTGGGAATACATTAGCCGAAGTGTGTTCGGTGGTGTGGTGAACGCAGCCCCAAGAGAATGGCAGCCGGTGTTGGCGGTCACTGCGTTGATGGCGGTGCAAATGCTAGTGCTGCACTGGATGTATCGTCGTAAGATCTTTGTCAGCGTTTAATTTCAAACCTTGATTATTTACTTATGCAAAAGGCTCATATTAATGAGCCTTTTTGTTATAAAAAAACACAAGTTTTTTTTCACTTTTACTTTACAAGCGCTCAATTAATGATAATAATGACAGCGTTGTCATAATGGTACAGCCTAATAAGATTATCCCGATTAGGTTTTGATCTGGCGCTTATTTTGATTGCACGCGAAGTAAGCCCAGATCCCATTTTTTCTTTTCTTCTACAACGAGCCAAAACCATGCAAATAGTAATCTTAAACGACGCCAATGAAGTTGCAGCTTATGGCGCAGATATCTTTACAAAACAACTACAAAAGAAAGCAGAGTCTGTGTTAGGTTTAGCGACCGGTTCAACACCAGTAGCGCTTTACCAAGAACTAATTCGTCGTAACGAAGCAGGTGAAATTAGCTTTAAAGATGCGACAACATTCAATTTAGACGAATACTTAGGTCTAGATGGTTCACACCCGCAAAGCTACCGTTATTTTATGAACGAGCAGTTGTTCAACCATGTAGACATCGACAAAGATAAAACCCATGTACCACCTGGTGATGCGAAAAACCCAATCACTGCGTGTCAGGAATACGAAGGTCACATTGTTGCGGCAGGTGGTATTGATGTTCAACTATTGGGCATTGGCCGTAACGGTCACATTGGTTTTAACGAGCCGTCTTCAGGCTTAACGTCACGTACACGTGTTAAAACATTAACCAAAGCAACCATAGATGATAATGCGCGTTTCTTCAAAGAAGACGAATACCAACCGCATTTATCAATCACTATGGGTATCGGTACTATTCTTGACGCCAAAAAAGTGGTGTTACTCGCGACGGGTGAGAACAAAGCTGAAGCGGTTCATGCAATGATTGAAGGCCCGTTAACGGCAGCTTGCCCAGCATCTGCACTACAAATGCACCGTGATGCGGTTATCGTGATTGATAAAGCTGCAGCAAGCAAGTTAAAAGACATTGAGTTTTATCAGCACATCGAAGCTGAAAACCAAAAGCTTCAGGCCTATTTAGCCTCTTTGTCCTAAGGGCCTGTTGATCTTTCAAGTTCGTTTTTACAGCAGTTTGATTGGTATTTATACACGGCAGAGCCTGCGTAGCATGGTTTTTCCATGTAAGTCAGGCGATAACACAGTAGAAATGCCAATCAAGCGCTGCCAAATTGGTTCTTCTGAGCGAACTTTTCTCATTGTTACTCAATTTTTACTTAGCCCACTAGGTATAAAACTGAGTGCCGTGATAAAAGCTCGCTCAGAAAGAGTAAAACTCGAACAGCAAAGAGTAACAGGCCCTTTACGCAACTACATGTTTTAAAAGCCCGTTAGGGCTTTTTTTTGCAAATTTTACGGCTTATTTATTTAGCTTAGAGTGTCTGTGTGTTAGCTTAGGCTCAAATCACGCAAAGGAGTGAATATGCTTCATTACACGCAGATGAGTTTAGACAGAGCGTCGCAGCAACGCAAAGATAGCAACTGGCTAAACACGCAAAAAACGACCAACAGCCGATGGCTTTTAATTCACCAAGATAAAAACTTATTTAGCGCTGATTTACAAAAGCTTCAGCTATTACTCTGGTCTTCAGTCGCACACTTAAATACCGATGATGCCGTGTATATTGGTCATCAAGACGAAATACATTACTTTGTGTTAGATGTGTCAAATATAGATCCAGATGAAGTGAATGATTTGTCTGCCGGTGGCACATTTGAGGATATGCGTAAAGTCGGGCCAAAACTGAATGACTTTGAAGCATCTATTGGTGTACTCGCAAGGGGCATGTGTTATTGGCATAAAACTCATGTTTTTTGTGGCCGGTGTGGTACAGCAAATAAGCCCTATGAAGGCGGTCATGCGCGTCGTTGTCAAAATAGTGAATGTCGTCATATTACATTCCCGCGCACTGATCCGGCGGTGATCATGTTAGTAACCCATACTTTTGCCGATGGCATTGAGCGTTGTTTAATGGGTCGTCAAGAAAGCTGGCCAGAAGGCGTGTATTCAACGCTTGCAGGTTTTGTCGACCCGGGGGAATCACTGGAGCAAGCGGTACTGCGTGAAGTAGAAGAAGAGTCGGGTATTATCGCAGATGATGCCCAATATATTGCATCGCAGCCATGGCCTTTTCCGTCGTCATTAATGCTGGGCTTTATTGCTAAAGCGAAAACCACAGAGATCTCAGTGGAACAAGATGAATTACAAGATGCTAAGTGGTTCTCAAGAGCAGAATTAAATACATTTGCTGAGTGGGGCGATGATACGCCTGGGTTCAAACTTACCCGAAGAGATTCAATTTCACGCTATTTGGTCGAATATTGGCGCGCACTTGGCGAATAAATTAAGTTAGAAATACCAAGGTTTAACAATGAAAAAGAACACTAAGATTGTCAGTGCTGGCAGAAAAAAACAATATACCCAAGGGGTCGTAAACCCAGTTGTTCAACGTGCCTCAACGGTCGTATTTGATACCGTAGAAGAAATGCAAACTGCCATCAAAGAGCGTGCTGATCGCACTTTATTTTATGGTCGCCGTGGTACAAACACACACTATGCGCTGCAAGATGCCATTACCGAACTTGAAAATGGTGCAGGGTGTGCACTTTATCCATCTGGCGCCGCGGCCATCAGTCAATCTTTATTGTCTTTTTTAAAGTCAGGCGACCACTTATTAATGGTTGATAACGCCTACGAGCCGACACGTGATCTATGCGATAAGATTTTAGCCGGCCTAGGGATCACCACAACGTATTATGACCCGACAATTGGTGCTGGCATCGAAGCCCATATACAAGAAAATACCAAAGTGATTTTCTTGGAATCGCCGGGTTCAATCACCATGGAAATTCAAGATGTGCCTGCACTTGTTGAGGTTGCGAAAAAACATAACATCATCACAATGCTAGACAATACCTATGGAAATGGCTGGCATTTTAGACCGCTTGATTTTGGCGTAGATATAAGCATTCAAGCGGCAACCAAGTACATTGTTGGTCACTCAGATGTGATGATGGGCGTTGCGGTAGCGAATGAAGCCTATTGGCCGATATTGCGAGAGCATTCTTACTTGTTAGGTCAATGTACGTCAGCCGATGATGCTTACTTAGCATTACGTGGTCTTCGTACTATGCCTGTGCGTTTGGCCCAACACGAAAAAGCGGCCTTACAAGTGGCGCAGTGGTTGTCTGAACACGAATTGGTTGATCATGTTCGCCACCCTGCATTTGAAACATGCCCTGGGCATGAATTCTTTAAACGCGATTTTGATGGCAGTAACGGTTTATTTTCGTTTGTTATGAAAGAGGGCAACCTAAAATCAATCAATGCATTTTTAGATGCATTGCATCATTTTAAAATGGGCTTTTCATGGGGAGGCTACGAAAGCCTAGTCACTGCCAATAAAACCATGGCGAAGCTTCGTTCAACAACAGGGTGGGAGCATGGCCCGATTATTCGCCTGCACATAGGCCTAGAAGATGTTGAAGACCTGATCGCAGATTTAGAGCAAGCATTGCAGGTGTATAAAGAGAATTCGTAAAGTTCGATTATTAAATTGAAGCTGATTTATTAAAACGCGACTTAATGTCGCGTTTTTGTTTCATATCTGTGCTGCTTTAGTAAGTGCAAGCCAAAGTCCACAACGAACCTTAACTTGTAGACGCGACTTTATGTCGCGCAACTTTTAAAACTTCATTCACTAATTAAACTCATAAAACCAATCTGCCCGAGCCAATTAATCCCATCACTAAACCAAAGCCGCCGCTGGCAAACCCAAGCACCAGACCAATTCGGCCAAAAAGCTTTTGCCATTTAGGGCGACATAGAAATGGTTTTGCTGCCACTTCACTTTCAGTCATGTGTTGCAGGTCTTTGTTAATGATATTTTGAGCTTGGAAAATCTGTAAGCCAAGTATCAATGCAAATGCTGTATAAGCGAGCGCTGGCATAATCCACCCCGCGCTAAATGAGTAACTCATAACGAATAGCACCCCAAATACAAACGTGGTGATTAACATTCTGGTTCTCATAACTTTAAGTATTGCTTTTGTCTGCTCAGTCTTTGCATACTTAATCGGAAATTTCATGCTGTAAAAAACCACGAGCATAGCTGCGAATGCGCCGATAAAAGCACCGCCAAGCACTGCAAAAAGTTTTAAAATCGGTGAGCTATACGTTGTATTGCTGACCAGTGTTGCCGCAGCAACGGGTGCACTTGGGGCGACCAAGCCTAAAGCAACAGCTGGGGAAATCGTCGAAATTGCCAATGTACCAAAGCGATTTAAATATTGAGACTTAAGCTTCTTTCGGCTTCTTGATAACTGCTGACGTACTTTTTCCTCAGAGACATCTAATAATGCAGCGACTTGCTTGCTCGATTGCTCTTCTCGATAGTATAAGATTAAAATCTCACGACTCTCTTCTGGTAAAGCTGAAACAAGTTGATTCATCAACATGACTTGTTCATCTTTTAATAAATCACTATCAGGACAATCATGGTGAGCAAGCAACTGCTCAAGTGATTGCTCGAGTGACTCATCATTGTCAGATACTAAATTCGACTTTTCTCGCAATACGTTTAAAGCTTTATAACGAGCAGTTTGGCGAAGCCAAGGTAAAAAGCTGTGATCGTTTTTTAACTTATCGAGGTTTTGCCATGCATTGATAAATACTTGTTGCGCTACATCTTCACTCGCATGCACGTCCTTCGTGATAGCGAGCGCAATACTGCAAATGAGTTGTCGACATGCTTTGTGAAGTGCTTCAAAGGCATTTACATCACCTTTTCGTGCATGCGACACATATAAAGCAATACTGGTACTGTCTTTCATGTCTAGTTTATACGCTAATGTATTCATGATTTATCCTTAATGAATGCTGTAATTTGGTCGTTTAGCCATTTAGGATCATCATACATAATAAAATGGCGAGAGGTTGTATTCATTTTGACTACAGCGTTAGGTAAATTTGCCACTTGCCCTTTATAAAGTTGTTCAACGGCTTGTTTGCGAGAGTTATCGTTAAATCCACCTGATGCACCCAGAATAAGCAAATCCGCTTTTATTTCAGTCAATGATGGTCTTAAATCATTGTTCATTAAATAGTGTATAGCTTTGCCAACGGTAACCGGATCAGAGCGTTCAGCCATATCAATGATGTGTTTTTGATGCATAGCCTGAGTCGCATGTATATATATACCGCGCTTAGTTTGCTCAGCTAGTTGTGTTTGAGTCATTGATTTGTGCATTAAAAGTACACGTTCAGCTTGGTTGCTAAGTGAAGCAGGTGTCGTTTGATTTGTGCCGGTAAATATCGGGCCAATATAGGGTAGGCTATCAACTGAAACGACCTTACTAATAAGTTCTGGCTTTTCTAATGCGATAGACATAGCTAAAAAGCCTCCTAAACTATGCCCAATTAGAATTGTTTTATTTGCTACAGCATTTGAAGCTTCTGACTTGCGACTCTCTTCAGTAATAAAATCAATTAGCTCATTTTTTAACTCGTTCATCGAAAAGTTTGTAGGTTTTTGACTATCGGCAAATCCAGTGATTGATACCACATGTACACGGTGTTTATCTTTAATTGTGTCTAGAGTGCCTTGCCAAACTTGACCGTTAGACATAAGACCTGGGATCAGAACGATATCGGCATTTTCTGTTTGGTTATTTCCGACTGTTTTAACAGTAAAGTGATTATACGCCCAAACTTTAGCGGTATTTAATGCTGCCGCAATCGCGATGATCAAAACAATCAATAGGCTTAATTTTGTAGGTTTATTTGGTTTGATGTGTGACTTAATCATATTAGCTCCTGTTGGTTATATAACTAAGTCACCTGAGCAATCTAAAGTGTGACAACTTTTATTAAATTTATTTGTTATCCAAAGTAACAGCAATTACATTAGAAAAGTTAAGTAAAAGGATTAAAGTCATGACTCCTGCGATTTTACTCGCCAAAAAAGCCAAAATTACATTTAACGTACACGAGTATAAGCACGACCCAAAAGCGCAATCTTATGGCTTGGAGGCGGCCGAAAAGCTAGGTTTAAACCCATCCCAAGTATTTAAAACCTTAGTAGTTGAAACTGACAGCAAACAACTTGTGGTCGCGGTTTTACCCGTAAACCAACAACTGAACTTAAAGTCGTTAGCAAAAGCTGTGGGTGCAAAGAAAGCTGCCATGGCACCACAGCAATTAGTCGAGCGTTCAACTGGGTATATTTTAGGTGGCGTTAGCCCATTGGCACAAAAGAAACGCCTCGCCACCGTAATAGATAGCTCATCCAAAAACTTTGAAACCATTTTTGTGAGTGCAGGGCGCAGAGGGCTCGAAATTGAATTGGGGGCAGATAATCTATGTGAATTAACGCAAGGGCAGTTTGCAGATATTCAAAGTATGTAACTGCCTTATAGCAATTTAGGGGATAAATTACCCACCAACTAAGATGGGCGACCTGATCAAATTAGGCTTGTGTTAACCAAGTTTTTAGTTTTTCTCTTAGCTGGGCTAATTCGTTTTCACTGAAGAGTTCAATCTCTAGTTCTTTTGCGCGAAGCTGTTCGTGTGTCCTAATTCCTTTGTAACTGATCAGCGCTGCGCGAGCTTGAATACCACCGAGTAAATCGGTCAATGAATCTAGTTTATAAATAACTTGGTTACCTTCGCCTTTATCGAACTTTTTAGTTTTACATTCGATTAGATGAAGTTTGTTGTTCGCCATGATGACAATATCAAGTTCATTGACTACGGTACCTTGACCGATCTTTCGTGTAATTTCTACGCCTTGTGCAATGTCTTGAATGTGTGGCACTTCTTTTTTTAAACTTAAAAGTAAGCCATAAACATATTCTTCTAGCCAGCCCCCATTGGCAAAAAAGCGCGCTTCTTCATTTATAAAAACTAACCTGTCATTCTTGCGACAAACAAGTTCAGCATCTTCTAAATCGTCAATCAGAGTTTGTAAATCAGCGCAATTTAATTGAGATCTATTCAAAACGGCAGATGTTAAGTGTGCATTATCACTGCTGGCAGCTAAGTAATTTAAATTGCCAAGCGCTTGACCTAGATTGTCTTGGCTAGCAGCCCATTTAGCACCAAGCTTACGATAACGAATATCAACATTGCCTGTGTTAGCAATATTATTTATTTGGCTGTCAATAAGAGCAAAGAAATCACGAATTTTAAGTTTATCGGCTAGCTGTGTATTTTTACGCTCTGAAGGAACCAGCCAATGTAATTCATCACTGTTAGGCTCTACCATAAAACACTCAAATTCATAGGCTCTCACAACTTCATACATGGCTAAAACATGTTGGCGATCGCCACAACTGGCATTAAATGCATATAGAGTTTTATGATTGTGAGTGACTAACGAATCTATCTCTTGATGAAAATACGAGACCAACTCCTCTGTATTTCGAGTTTGTGGCATCACTTTAAAGTTCAAGCTGATCCCACGTGGATTTAACACTGCTCTAATGGCGTCAAGTTTTGCTAATTCTGTTTGTTCAACAAATACGATTACTTCATTGGAAGGAATGTGTGTATCGAGCAAAGGAGTAACAAGGTTGATAAGTTTGTTATCTAAAAAACAAATATGAGTATGATTTTGCACGGTGTTCCTTATAGTGCATTTATTATTGTTATCGGTACGTTATCGCAAAATATGGGCAAGGGGAAATACCAATTAGTTTTGAAAAGTGATAAAAAACTACGAATGAGTTTAGAGTGAGTCAAAGAAGGAAGCCTGCTCCTTCTTTGATTTAGAAATTTAAAAGCTACTTTGCGACTTTATTTAAAATCCAATCTCTTAACAAACTGCCATCCACAAGCTTAAAGTTTTGTGTGCTTTTAGGCATTACATTATGACCATCTTGAACAACTAATAGCCCATTAGGGAGGGCTTCACCAAGATAGCTACTTGTTACTGCCAAACCATCGGTTTCTGAAGCACCATCGATCATGCTTGCCCAGTTTACGCCGACTTTAAAAACACCCAAAAATTCATTGTTATTGTCTACGGCGTATACCGCATAGCGGTTATTACCTTGGCTAGATACAACAAGGTATTGTTTGCCGTTTAAGCGATATAAGCTCATGCCTTCAATATCGGCTTCGACTTGCTCATTTAGACCTGCGATTAACTTGTCAGACTGTTTGCCTTTGAGATCTTTTAACCATACACCCGTTGACTCTTCGCCATAAAACAAGCGTTGATTCGCATCATCGCTTACACAGCCTTCAGGTTGACTAGGCACTGTCCATTCTAGAGTTTTCTTGCTTGTTACCTTTTGCTTATCAAATGCAATCTCGTATTTTTGAAAGCGACCATCGGTGTCATTAATCCATACTGCCAGTTCACTACCGTATTGTCCTAGACATAAACCATATGGATCAGCCAAGTCTGTTTTAATATCGGCAAGCAAAGTAGGGAGCCCAGATTTTCGATGGATTTTAAATAGGCTGATGCTTTTATTGGTTCGGTTACTGGCTGCTGCAATATCAACAACTTCATCATTGAATTCAACGCCGAAACGAATATCGACATTGTTTACTCGACCAACAGGTAAAGTTTTTACAAGATTGCCCTTAAGATCGTATACGTTGAGACCTGACTTTTTATCAGTACCATAAACCAAGCTATTTGAAGGGTTAACTCTATTTACCCAGATCTCAGGGTCATCTGCGGCATCACCATGAGATACAACAGGGGTCGTTTGTGCAAAGGCCATCAGATTGGCAATCGGTTGCTCATTCTTCTTTTTCAAGGGTAACTTATGTTTGCCTAAATTGATTTTGATATTCTTTGATGTCTTATCATCGAAGACGTAAGCCGTTAGGTTTTTGTCAGAACGGTGAAGCTGAACTGTTTTAGGTGCTATGTCTTTTGGCAGCTCAAAAGGCTTGAACGCGTGATTATTTTGCTCAAGTAGCCAAAGCTGGTTTGTACTCGGTGACACCACAGAGACATCACCTTTAGCCGTTGTATCTAAGTATTCTACTTCGAGCCCTTCTGGAAGCTGGTAAAGCTCGCGAATAATTTCAAGCTCGGGGTTAGTCGAGTACTGCCAAACGCCAATATTTTCTTCTGCAATATAGAGTGACTCAGTAAGGTCGTTGACTGCACAAGACTTCATATTAAGGCCAGCTGCAAAATATCGAATTTCACTTAACTGCCAATCAGCCTCGTTTGCGGTATTTAGCGCCATTTGACTAACGACGCCGTTTACATCAACTGTGAATAACTCAATATGCTCAGATGAAGAACCCAAACACAGTGCATCAAATGCCGTTTTATCAGATGAAAGCTCATACGCTTTTTCAATACGATTGCGTTTAAAATCAACTTTAATGAGTTCGATATTGCCGGTATTTTTGTTTAGGGTCGATAACACCCCAACAGACTGAGAATTTGGTAGCCACCTAAAATCTAAATGTTCAGACTTAGAGTTAATTGTCGATAAAGCTCGCCCTTGCTCATCGAGTAAAGCGATACCGTGCGCTTCACTCACAGCAAGCTGTTTATGGGCAGTATGAGCGGCATCAATAGGCGAAATAAACTCAGACTCGGTTAGCCATTGCTTATTAGTCTGCGAAGCATTGGCAACGCCACTACAAAGTAATCCACCAATCAACAAAGATAATTTTAAAGATGTGTTTGTCATGTTGAGCTCTTAAAGCTGTTACTAAATCATTGCGGCAGACAGTAACGATGAAAAATGACATAAATGTTTCAGCTGACTTACGGGCAAGCCTTGGAAGAAGTAATTACATCTTTTAGATACCCAAAAATAGCCTTTTTGAGCTAATTTGACCTCTTTAAGCCGGTTATAACGCTTTCAAAAGAAATAGAATTGAGTGTAAATTAAATAAAAACGACGACATGCGTATTTTAATGTGAGCTAAAAAGACCCTTAAATAAAATTGGCTTGAATTAAAGCGAAGTGATGAGCTTTTAAAAATAGTTACACTAATAAACGGAGTAGTTTGTGGCGCATGATGTCGCGTAAAAAATAAAAACGATGGGAAACGAATATGGAAAAAGCATTAAATTTCATTAAAAAATCTAATCATGTATTGTTCTTTCTAGTCATAGTCGTGTTTATTGGTGGTTTTACTTTTGAAATGGCCTCAAAACTTTTCAAAAAGAAATATGAGCCACCTAAAATAGAACTTGTTGATAGCATTCAATCTAAAGATGAGCTTAAACGGCCTGTTTATACCGTTGAATATTTAACACGGCTAAAAGACGTTTATATATTTGAATTAACATCTGATGTGATAGATACAAACGAGTTTCACGAAACCGAAGTGGTAGAAATGTTTAACTCAGCCTCAATTTCGCACGATTTGTATGTGGATGGCTATTTATCGCACAATGCAGTTAATTTAATGTTTGTAAGAGAAGACGGCACTCAAACCATGCTGCTAAAAAGAGACGGGTTAATCGTCGAGTTTTCTAAGGTTACAACAGTGTCAATTGAAGGCTCTTATCAGCTGGATAAGAATCTTTATTTGATCATTGATGAAGATACTAATCAAAATGGATACCTAGATCAAAAAGACGCTGCAAAATTATTTTCATCAAATTATGATGGACAAAATTTGGTACTGATACTTAACAACGTTGGCTCATTTAATTTGATTGCCAACAACAAATTGATTATTTCTCAAAAAGGGAATTCTCCCAAGTTCTTCACATTTGATGTGAACTCAGGCAATTTGGTGAGCTTGAATACCACAGTAAGCAAGACTGCATTTCAATCAGAAAAAAAATAGCTTAGATAAATACGCATACATCAAAAAGTATGCGTATTTAAACTAAGATTTAAAATTGTTAGTTGTTTAAAAAGTGACTCAGCACTTGCTCGAATTTTGCAGTTTCTTCTACCCATGGCCAGTGGCCACTTTGCTCAAACATGCTGTAGGTTGCGATGCCTTTTGGTAGCATGTCGTACAAGCGATACACCAGTTCAGGTGTAGATGCATTATCATAGCGTCCAGCTGTGATAAGGGTAGGGATCGCAAAGTCTTTTATTTGTTCTTCAATATTGATGCCGAGTAAAGTGCCTCGTATTTCTCCGTAGTCTAAGTCAATAATGTCGTCAAAAACCTGAAGGTTAAAATAGTCACGCTCATCATTTGTTTGGTATTTTCTATTTTTACTTCTATTTGCAACATCAAACCATTGATACCAATCCATGTAACGACCATAAGCAATCTCGGCAAATCTATCATCAGTACTTTTTATACCTTGTGCTTTGAGTGATTCTAGTTGACGCCACTTTTCAGGGTATCGCGTGCGAATAATATGAAAGTATTGATTAGCATTCATTTGTTGGCTTTTAGTATCGTAAGAGGCATTTAGCATCACTAATTTTTTGACATGCTGGCTATGTTTAAGTGCATATTGCATAGCTGGAATACCACCATAAGAATGTGCCATTAAAGTTATTTTTTTAACTCCCAAATACTGTCTGACTGACTCAATGTCGTCTACTGTCATTTGTGGGGTAAATTTCCCCTCTATTTTACGTGTTGATCTACCCCGACCAATGTCATCAAAAAACACCAATTGATAACCCTGCTTTTTTAAAAAATCAAACCAACCTACAAATACAGTGTGACCACCACCTGGTCCACCATTAATAATCACAACAGGGTGGCCTTGGCCTTCAGTGCGAATATAAATTTTGCCTTGGGGTACTTTTATATAATCTTCAGTAATGTCTTCATTTTTTGCTGATACTTCAAAGAGCATCATCGAAATAAACACGCTTAACACAATAAAATTTGTCAGATATTTTTTCAAAATAATAGGTCCTATAGATATTTGTTATTGAGCGCCATTACTTTAATAATTAGTAGCTTAGAAGTTGTGGTGAAGTTGTGAAATATACACTTTTGAACGCTGCTCAATGTGGTGAAGTCATGAAAATTAACGTATATTTCTGAACGCAAGTGTTTTCTATTATGGGCAAAGCCCTGCTTTTAATTAGGTTGTACAAACATGCGATATGCTTTTGGCGAATATGTTCTAGATACAAAACAACAGTTGTTATTTGCCAACGAGCAACGCGTAGAGCTAGAGCCTAAGCAATACTCAACGTTACTTTTGCTGTGTCAGCATCAAAATGAAATAGTGACTCGAGAGCAGCTTTTAGAAACTAGCTGGAGTGGGGTGATAGTTAGTGAGAACACCATAAACAAACATATCGCAGTGCTAAGAAAATTATTAGGTGATAATGCAAAATCACCCAAATATATCGAGACAGTTGCAAAAAAAGGCTACCGTTTTATTGCCAACCCAAAGCTCTTTGATAAAGCGCCTTCTACAGTAAACATCGAGCACAATAACAACACCGTTTCATTCAAACCGAATCTCCTTTTGCTTGGCTTGGTCGTTACGGTCCTTATTTTAGTATCGATTTACTTCTTCTTATGGCTGAATCCTAGTTCAACACCTACGCAAGACATAAAAACACTCACTCGTATGCAAGGCGATAAATGGAGCATAAGTTTTTTTAAGAACGATCAAACAACGGTATTTATTAATCAAAAGCCACAGAATTCAGAATTAATTCTTCAAGATTTAAACACTCAACAAACTCAGTTAATTCAACATCAGTTCGACTTTTTATCTTTTGTTGTCGGTGCTATTTCCCAACCGCAACTCTATATAGTGGGTAAACAAGGAGGCAAAAATTGGCTGGTCAAAGGCAATATTATCAACAACACCTTTATTGTTGAGCAGCAACTCGATATTTCAGAGCTTGCAATTTATGATATCGAGTTTTCAAGCCATCACGCACAACTCTATTTAATTGCGCAAGCAACCTCGATAAAAGACCGAGGCTTATATCGGGTAGATCAAAACTTAACTGACATAGTCCCGCTTTATTTGCCTAAAAATGACAATGTATTATTAACCAGAGTTGATAGTGGCATAAACAAAGAAGCGATATTACTTTTGGGTCAGCGCCCTAATGCGCGTTCAATTGTTTATGCGTTTACGCCAAAAAACAAAGAACTCAATAAAGTACATGAGTTTGACGCATATGTGAGAGACGCTATTTGGCATAATGAATTTATTTTACATACCGACACGCCACCTGCTCAGCGCATATTGAAGCGCTCGATAGAGCAGAACTCTAGCCCTAAAATAGTAGCGACATCGAGCGAATACCTATGCTGTGAAATGATATTTTCGAAGTCATTGAATCAAATTATCTATCGAACAAATACCACAAACTACCAAATTGAGTGGGTAGGGGAGCCTGATTTTGCAGTAGATAACTCCACAGTTTACGACATGACTCCGTCGTTGATGCACCAAAAAGAGGGGATTGCATTTGTGTCTAAACGATCTGGCAAAAGCCAAATTTATACGCAACAAAAGCTCTCACCACCAAAACAGATAAGTAACTTTACGCGCTACCATATTGTTCATGCACTATCGGTTAGCCCAAACGATAATCGATTAGCAGCCATAGTTGATAACCAACTTTTATTGTTTGCAACCAATGATCAAAGCCTACCAATCAGTAAAGTATTTAATAACATTGACTGGTTAGAAGAAGTTACATGGCTAGACGATAAACACCTAATAGTGCGCCATAAAACTAAGTCGGCCACTTGGTTAGAAATATATGACACAGAACTCAATAGCATTAAAAAACTACCATCACAGTGGCTACAGTTATTCCGTTCAGAGTATGGTGAAGCGAGATGGTTTGCGCTGCACACATCACATGGGCTGGTAGAATTAGAACCGCTAATGTTTAATCCTGATGTTGAGCTTAAAATAGCTAAAGAGTTAAATGGGTCAATTCAAGATACTGGAAAAATTATCAATGCAGGCCCATATTTTTATCAGCAAATAAATAAAAAACAAATTCAACAACTTGATAGCCAGGGCCAGCATTTAAGACTTCATGATTTTCAACGCATTTATGGCTTTGATGCGCTTAACACAAAACTAATAGTCAGTGAACTAACATATCGCTCTAGCGACTGGCATGCAAAGTCGATTGCTCAATAAAGCTTTAATTTGAATACCACTAAAAGTTATCTAAAAATAAACGATGTGGCGAGAGGCAATAAACAAGCAACAAAGAACATAAAATGTTCAAACAATCCAACAGGTTGTTGCCTTTTAAGATTAATCTTGTATAGTTGCTACCAAGTCGGCATATAGCGCAGCCTGGTAGCGCACTGTCATGGGGTGTCAGGGGTCGCAGGTTCAAATCCTGCTATGCCGACCAGCTTTTCCTGACCCTTCAATAGATTATTTTATATCAACCTTATAAAACTAAACTGTTCTCTTTTAGTTCACCTTTCGTAATCCAAATTACAGTATTTTTAAAAAACGCTTTAGTCTGTTCAGTACTTTCAAGATCTGACAATTAGCTAATAAATTTATATAAAATAATTAACTTTTTTATATACAGTTCTTTGTCCAATAACATTATTAATCTGCACTTTGTCCAATTTTCACAACTGAGCAAAATTGGACATTTTAATGCGTTGTTTTCAATGAACTTTTCTTGTGTGAATATTGGGACACGTAATATAGCCCGTTTTGTCGGTATTTATACTGGCACTTTGGGAGAGAATAAGCTGTTAGTTTGAAAGGAAGATTTATGAGAAGTTTACTTTGTGCGACTTTATTTTTTTATCATTTTATAGTGGAGCAGGAGAACTAGTTCGGGATGCTGTAATTACTGAAGTCGCTAGTTCTAGTGGTAATAAAGATGTTTTTTACGTTAAGTTAAAGGGAGGCACAGGTCCATGTGCAGGCGGATCAGTTTTGTTTCCTGCAAATAAGTCACAATCAGAGCAATCTTACAACCAAGCTTTTTCAATTGCACTTGCTGTAGCAATGAGTGGGAAGAAGATTAGAATACACAACTACTCAAATAATGATTGCCATGGTGCAAATTTTATTGGTGTTTTTACAAACTAACAAAAAAATAAAGGCGGACGTATCAAGGTTGGCTTTCGCTCATTCTTCGCTGATTATAGCCAACCCTTCTACGCCGCTTATTTAAGGCGTTAGGCATAGGACTTGCCCATAAAAAGTAGACACCATCTATAGTTAGATAGAGGTGATTTATGAGTCAAAAAAAGCAAAAGCAATCCTACACAGAAGAGTTCCGAAGAGAAGCAGTTCGCAGAGCTGATAAAAAAGGCAACACGAATGCGTCGGTTGCAGGAGAGCTCGGTATATCAGCACAGCAAATTTATAACTGGCGAAGACAGTTTAATCGTTTGACAGATAAGCAATTTAGCTCGATTAATGGCGTCCAGTTTAAAACGACTGACTCAGCAGAGTTGAAGCGACTTAAGCAGGAACTAGCTGACTTAAAAGAAGAGAATGAGTTTCTAAAAAAGGCAGCCGCGTACTTTGCGAATAACCAAGAGTAAAGTACGCCTTAATTAAGCAATTCAAAGAGGTTTATCGTATTACCATAATGTGTAAAGCATTGTGCGTATCACGTTCAGGTTATTATCGTTTTTTAAATCGAGCACCAAGCAGCAAAGAGGAGAGAAGGCGGTATCTTGAGTCTCATATTGTAGAATATTTTGAACGTTTTAAGGCGCGCTATGGTGCACCGAGGTTGGCGATAGCACTAAAAAAAACGCGATTAAATGTAGTTTGAACACAGTTGCTAAGGTACTGAGTGAAAGAGGTTTACGAGCAAAGAATGGGCGTAACTTTCGTTACTAACGTTTATGCTATGCGACGCTAAATGTGGCTGAAAACGTATTAAATCGGCAGTTTTCAGCGGCATCACCAAACGAGAAGTGGGTAACAGATATCACGTATATAAGGTGTAAAGGACAGCGGCTTTACCTTGCCACTTTAATAATCGACTCGGATAGAGGAGTTCAATACAGAGCGTTAAAGTACCAAGGGTTAAGAAGCCAAATAGGCGCTAAAGCGAGTATGAGCCGAAGAAGTAACTGTTGGTACATAGATAATATACTTAGTCATACTGACAGTGAAGCACTGACCCGTGCTGGGATTGATCGAGTGTCTCTGTGTTGAACTTTCGTTCTTCATTAGTCAGTAATTTCTAACATTCAGTGCCAGTGGCCTAATAGGAGCATTGTGTTGCATCACCTGTGTCCAGTTCTGTTACTTAAACCGTAGGGACTGAGCATATGAAAAATCACGACATTTCTAATAATTTAATACTAGGCGTTGATACTCATTTAGATAACCATGTTGCAGTGCTTATTAATAATATTGGTCAAGTTATCGACACTCAAGAGTTTAGTGTTAATTCAAGCGGCTATAGCCAATTATACAAATGGTTTAAGTCGTTTGGAACGGTTAATCAAGCTGGATTAGAAGGGACAAGCACCTATGGTGCCGGCTTATGTAAGTTCTTGCAATATAAATACATTACAGTTTTTGAAGTTAACCGTCCTAATCGAGCAGTTAGAAGGCTAAGAGGAAAATCCGATCCTACTGATGCTGAAAATGCAGCTCGCTCTGTCTTGGCTAATGAATCTACTGCTATCCCTAAATCTCATGATGGCAAAGTTGAAGCTATGAGGTTTTTAGTTGTAGCAAGGAAAAGCTCTGTAAAGTCTAAAACACAAGCAATCAATCAGATTCGAGCTTTACTTGTTACTGCGCCAGAACATATTTGTCAAAAGTGCTATGTCCCTTCGAGTTATCAATGCATTCTTGCCTGTAAAGCACTAGAAATGAATTCAGACAGCATACTTGAAGAAACACTAATATCAATGCTGAACCTGCTAGCAAAGCGATGGGAAATGTTGTCACATGAGCTAAAACAATTGATAAACAACTTAAAGCATTAACCAGCTCAGCAGCTTCCACATTACTAGAGCAATATGGTGTAGGAAGTTATGTTGCAGCGACATTGCTTGTTGCTGCTGGTGACAACCCTGAGAGACTAAAAAAAGAATCATCCTTTGCAGCTTTATGTGGTGCTAGCCCCTTGGATGCATCATCAGATAAAAGCAACGGCACAGGCTAAACAGAGGTGGTGCAAGAGATGCTAATAATGCACTTTGGACTGTAGCTTTAATTCGAATGCGTAATGATTCTAGAACAAGAAAGTATGTAGAAAAACGTTTATCAGAAGGCAAATCAAATAAAGAAATCCAGCGTTGTTTAAAACGTTACATTGTAAGAGAGTTGTATCCCATTATTGTTTCTGATTTATCAAAACTAACTTGAAATAGGAGCGTCAATGCGTATCGGAGTCTTTCTATACGAAGTTGAACGTTGAATTAATCTATGCGGATAATTATCAGTCGATTGCGGAAGCACGTTCAGGTATATTTGGGTACATAGAAATATTTTATAACCGCAAAAGAAGGCATTCATCAAACGACGGTTTGAGTCCGGTCGAGTTTGAAGAATGAGCAGCACAGGCTGCATAGTTAGGTATCTACTTTTTGTGGGTAAAACCAGTTTCGAAAGAAATTTATAAAAAAGGAGAATTAATGAAGCCTTATAAAAATATTCAATCACACAATTTAGCGTTGTTACTGTTATTAGCTAGAGTCACAGCCTATCTCGGTATTATTCTAGGTCTACTCTTAATTGCTATCGGCATCTTGATGGTAGTAAACATTAGCCTATACGAAATGGCTACTGTACTTCCATTTGTTACGTTATCAGTTGGTATTCTGTTTTTGTCTGGGCTTATGGCAGCTTTGGTTTCAATAGAAGAGAATTATAGAATAAGAACTCTGCACATCGTAAGTAAAAATGAAACATAACAAGAGACTATGGCGTCAATAGCTAAGTTCAAACTTTTGGCGCTTACCACATAACACCATTTCTAAGCATCGAATTTAAGATCACAATCATCTTTCTGACACAGGCAATGAGTGCTACTTTTTTTGTTTTCCTGCTGAGACTAACTTCTCATATTGCGCTTTGAAAACACGGTTAGATTGTATTGTAACTCCCCCAAAAATGAAACAGTTCATAAGTAGAATTCTCCATTAACTAAAATAGGAAAATTCACGATGAGATAAAGCAAGTTTACCGAAACTCAAATTGTCAGCATGATAAAAGAAGCTGAGTCAGGTATGCCAGTGCCTGAAATTTGCCGTAAACATGGCATCGGCCAAAGTACATTTTACAAAT
>CAYZOE010000070.1:0-15103 GCA_964479805.1 uncultured Pseudoalteromonas sp.
CAGCCAGTGTTGATGAAAAGCTCAATGAGCAAGGCTATATCTTGCCGGGTCTTGGTGATGCAGGTGATAAGATATTTGGGACTAAGAAGTAAAGGTCTGTTAAAAAGAGGCAGCGAAATAAACAGCTTTAATCTGTAGTAGCGGCTTTATGCCGCTACTGTTTTATATGAAGGATTATCAAATTTAGTCATTTTGAACTTATTTCAGAATCTATATGTCTTCATGACTGACTTCGGCTCTCTGAGTGCTATTAATGCACAGCGCATGACCTATTCCTGTTTCACAAACAAGTTGTCCCTATGGGGCAAAGATAAACCTCATAGGTTAGATCATTTGAGGCACCACACCCTGTATTCACTTCAAAATTAATTTGTTTAGTCACAAATGGGTGGTATCCCTCTGCAAACGCCACAATACTCACATCAAATGCTAAGTTGTTATGTTCTAAAATTGCATGGTACGCACCCGTTTTTGTATCCTCATTACGATCATCTGACGAAATAAACAATGGTTCCACGGTGCTCTCTTCATTTTCACTTTCCATCACTACACGTACAGATGCGTTTTCAATCAGTACATCACTGTTCAATGACTCTCTAATAAATACATTTATATGAGGTGAGCCAAACCCTGTACAAGTATTTTTTCCGCCTTCAACAGGTGGAGTTTCAATTTCATTTCCTGCGTGGGCATCACTACCGCAACCACTAACATGTAATGCACTCAATAATACTAAGCCGATAGCTTTTAGATTCATCTCAACATCCTATTTAAGAAATTCATATAATTTACTAAAAACCATCATACCTAGCATAGGTACACAGATAAACCACTGTTTACATTAAATAACTTTTAAGATCTTTGAATTACACTCTAAATTGCGGTAGAAGATTCAGCTACATCTTCTACCGCAAGCTGCTCACTCGCTTTTGGAGGCTCAAAATATTGAGTCACTTGATGAAATACCTCAGGCGTATCGAAATGTGCTCGCTTGGGCTGTGCCAATCTGCGTTTAGCAATCCTAAATAAACATACTTCGTCACTAACTTGTAAATAAAAAAGCGTATGTTCGCACTGAACTTCATTTGCCAATGACACTAACCAAGCCCGTTGTTTTACTGTATTTGCAGGAAAATCCATCACAACACTAAGACCAAGGCTAAGTAATTGCTGAACATGTTGTTTTACAAATGGTTTAATTAGATTCGAGTAATGTATATAGTCATTAAACGTCGTGATTTGATGAGGGTAATGTGCCGCCAACCAGGCGTCTTCACTCAATAAAACCGCCTGCTTCTGCTTAGCAATAACTTGCGAATAAGTTGATTTACCCGCCCCCATCTTCCCACAAAATAAAAATAACTGAGCCTTACTGTTCATTCCTTTCCCTAGTCACTAATTGAACATGCAGAAAGCGTCTTTGCTGCTTTGTCATGCGTATCTGAGTTGCACTTTGCCTATAAGTTTTTACCGCCGACTTTAATGTATACCGTTATGAACTCACTTAACACCTAACTGCCACTTGTTTAGCATCCAAATGAACAATGAGGTCAGTATTGATTCTGTAGATAGTTTAATTAACCAAGTTGCTTTCTAATTTTTGGCATTATCCGCCTACTGACGGGCACGGTGTCACCCGAGCTCAGTATCAGATTTCCACCGCCTGATGGCAGCTTTTCAAGAGACTGAATCAACTGCTTATTTACAATATATGAGCGGTGTATACGCAAAAACGTTGCCGGCAATTTTTCTTCCATGAGAGTCAGGGTCTCGTTGTGCAACACATTTCGTCTATCCAATAGACTGATCTCCACATAATCTCTTGCACCCTTCACAAAACAGATATTCTCACATGATATCCACTCGCTTTTGTCTGCAAGATTTAGCTTTATTTTGGATGGCGTCTGCTGCTCACTATATTCATCTAGTGCTTGTTGCAGCTGAGCAGCTCTTTGCTATGCAAGCTGACCAATGGGGTCAGAGTCGTTGATTTATTATTTCGACTTCAAGAACGCCTCTGATTTTCTATCTCCTCCTTTTGGCAAAGGCGATGCTCTTCTACCCGACAATTCCTCAACTTGTTGTTTGAATTTATCATTGCCAAGTACCCACATTTTATCGGTTGCTGTTTTTATTTCCTCTAGCGTATGTGGCGGAATGTCTCTTTCAAATAATGCGCGGTAATGTGCTTGCCTATTCTCAGGGTTCGAACCAAGCCCTGTATATAAGTCATGTTCAGTTATAAGCTCAATCACTTTCCCCGCCCCATTATGCTGATAACTTGACCAAGTATACTCAGCAGGATGTGCAACCATGCCAGCTCTAACAGGGTTCAGCTCAATGTAACGACTCACAATTAAAAAGTAATTGTCACTATCAATTAATGTTGATTTAAATCTTCCTTCCCACAATGTGCCCGTGCGTTTATAAGTTTGGTTAAAATAGCGAACATAGTAACGCCCTAAAGACTGCATAAGCTTGCTAACACCATTGCTTGTTGTTGGCTTGGCCAATAAATGAACATGATTAGTAATCAGTACAAACGCATGTACTTTTACTTCATATTCTTTGGCGTAGTACTTTAGTTTTTCTAAATAAACAACATAGTCATCTGGTTCTAAAAAAGTCACTTGCCGATTGTTGCCACGCTGAACAATATGCTGAGGTACGTTAGGAAGGTTTAATCGAGGAAGACGTGCCATAACTTAACTAGTCCATTAGTTTATCGTTATATCAGTATAGCCAATCACAGATAAACGGAATCAGAAACCAAAATCAACGACTCTGACCCTTTTGGTTCGGACCCTTTTGGTTCGAATCAAGATGCTTGCTTACTTTCAGTCTTCAATTCATTTATTTATCGCGCTGTCTAATAGGTACAAATTACATGTTGCGAAATAAAGTTTGATTTGAGTTCATGGGTCAAGCACTTTAACCCTAAATATTATAATTGCATCATGCAAGAGCAGTCCTTGAATGCCTAAATTGCAACAATAAACTTAGAAACCCAATCACCCCAAAGCTGTGATTGAAATACTGTTTTTATTAAGATTACCAAGACTGCAAAAGCAGTAATTGAAACAATGCTACTCCACAGGAAGCGACGTTCAGTTTTCCAATCATAAATAAGTATTGATAAATAGATTAACGCTACAATCAAGATCATTGCATAGCCTGGTAGACCAAGCAGGTGAATAAGGCGGTTTAGCCCCTCAGGCATCATCTGAATACTTGCTGCAATCATAAAGCGCTTATGATGCTTAGGGTGTCGAATAGTTAGTAGTCCAAATACATAAAGAAGTGCAAAGCTCAGCCACTGGAAAAGTGTACTACCAAATAAGCCTCCTACCCGAGTTCTAGCTGTGCTGTCATTGAGGTCAAAGATACCAAATCCAACCAACCGCTCATATAAACCGAACGTCATAATAGCCCCAGTGACAATGATAGCCACAACTAATAAAGCACTAAATCGTCCCAAATTTCTGTGTAAGGCAAGATGGCCATTACGCGACAATTTTAATTGTAAAAGTAGTAAACAGTACCATGCGGTACTAAAAATAGCATGCAGCCCTGTCCAAAAATTAATATGAGTTATCCTTTGCGGAGTATTAACAGAATTCGCAATAAAACCGCTAAATGTAAGCAGAGTGATAAATATGGCTAAAAGGAAAAAAAATGGTTTGCCATGCAGGCAGTTTTCGGTGCTACCTGCCAACTGTGTTCTGGTAATGATTTCCACTATTATTGTCTCCGAAGCTTTTGTTGGTTCCCAGTAAGTATGATCACGAATATAATCATGAAAGTTAGTAGCCAGATGGTTGCCAAAAGGCTAAATACAAGCAATAAAGTTTACCTTAAATAGTTCTTAAGCTTTTCTTAAGGCAAATAAAATCAGAAAGTTATGGTGCGTAGTGAGTTTTTCAAAAACAGCTTTTGATCAAAGTAAAATTTATAAAATAAATGGATATAAAGTTGATTTTTCACGAGGCACCATTGCTTCAGAAGACAGTGAGCAGAATATTGAGCCAAAGGTCATGGCGGTACTGCAGTATTTTGTTGAAAATCAAAACAAAGTAATTGCACAACAAACATTATTTGATGCTGTGTGGCCCAATCAAATATTTAGTCAAAGCTTAGTTCAACGAGCGATTGCCATTTTACGAAAATCACTAGGGGATGACCCAAAACGCCAATTAGTTTTCAAAACACACGCTAAAAAAGGCTACAGTTTTATTGCTGAATTGACATTAGCAGAATCGAATAATAACAAAGCCAAATATTGGCCTTCAGTTACTTTGTTGGCACTTGTTATTTTAGCAGTAACAGCAGTCACCACTATCTTTGTAAAAGATAAGCCCATAAAAACTACCTTCAATGTGATTGAACCGATAACCGTTAGTCCGCAAAATAGTTACTCTGCCAAGTACTCACCCGATGGCAAATTACTTGCTTACTTACAAGATGCACCATCTCAAAAACAACATATTTGGCTAATTGAACTCAGCTCTGGTCAACATTTTGATTTGACGCCCGATGGCGGGAATTTTAAATCTTTTACTTGGTCTCCAAAGGGAAATAAGTTGGCTTATGTAGGACCCAAATTAGCTAACAATAAAGTTGAAATAGGGGTCATATCTCTAGATTTACAAGCTAAGAGTATCATCAATCAACAAACCCTATTAACTCGCAATAAGCGCAAATATGTCAGCCCAATTGCTTGGTCAAAAGATGATATTTGGTACTTTATTGATTGGCAGGAAAATATCAGCACAGTCAATGCGTATGACTTAAATAATGGCAAGTTAACTCAAGTAATAGAGGCGGATCATAGCCATCGCCATTTTTCGCTCGCTCTTTCACCCGACCAAAGTCATTTAGCATTATCTTCCAATTCTAATTCTGAAAGATTTCAAGTAGGGACCTTCAACTTATTGACGCACAGCTATTACCCCCTAACAAAAGTAATGAGCCAGCAGCTTTCTATAAATTGGCATCCAGATAGTCAACATTTACTGCTTAATAGTGAGATCAGTAACCAGTTTATCAACCTCAAAGGTGAGGCAATAGATGTCAATTTAGCTGAGTTTATGCAACCAAATGAACTGTCTATCTCTCCTCTTGGAGAAACTATTATCTATACCCAAAATACCTTGGATTCAGATATTATAACAATAGACAAAACCACTAAGCATATCGACAAGGTGGTTGATACCAATGCGATTGATATTTCAGCTCGGTATGCACCTGACAGCCAAAACATCGCATACCTCTCCAAGCGAAAGGGCTATATGCAAGTGTTTACTTCACACGCAGGACAAGAGCGTTTGATTTATAGTAACCCCGAAAAAGTCGATATTTTCGGCCCACCGGTTTGGTCTCATAATGGTAAGCAAGTGGTGGTTGCGCAACAACAAAAGCTTATTTTTATCAACACTGACACATTGGCAACGAAGGTTATTCCCATTGGCCACAAAAACATGTTCATTTATGGGTGGTATCATAATGAAAACGCTCTACTAGTTGGCTTTTTGACCAATGACGGCGTAATGGCAAAAAAATTCAATATCGAAAGCCATCAGCTATCATTACTTGTCACTAATAAATCTGGTGGTTTTAAACTCAACACAAACGATCAATTACTGTTCATTTCTGATAACAACTTAACTATTGGCAAGCAAACATTTTCTCTGCCCATATCTAACAATGAGGTCATCTCAAATGCAGTTAAGCCCTTAGCCAATGGAATTGTTTTGCAATCAAGTATTGGTAATAAAGTCACCGTGTGGTTATTTGATCCCACAACCAAGCAAAGAGAAACTTTAATGGCTCTACCAGAAGATGTTTGGCGCTTAGAGGACATCACATCTGACGGGAATCAATATTTATTCACTAGCGAAATGACAAATCGAAAAAACATTATGCAAGTTAATTAAAGGCTAATAGGGTCAAAATGCACAATACAAGACCTTACCCCGCCATTTGTGTTGTATGTGCCTACTTAAAAGTCTTGAGTTTAAAAGTAGGTGCTGGATGTTTATCGGTCAATTTTTGAAGTGGGTGTCTTGTTTATTTTTATGGCTCGCAACCATGCAAGCGCATTACTCATCAATTCATTCTTTTCAGGGTGTGATAAAAGGGAAAGGGTGTCGCATGTAAGTTATAGGGTTAAGTTAAGCTTTGAGCTGTCTTTGAGCTCATAAGGTCAAATTCTTTGAACCTAAATACTACAAATGCACAATGCAAGACCTGACCCCGTTGATTTTTCCAATGCAAGACCTTACCCCGTGGATTTCTTTGGCGTAGTACTTTAGCTTTTCTAAGTACACAACATAGTCATCAGCTTCAACAAAAGTCACCTGCCGGTTGTTACCGCGCTGAACAATATGTTGAGGTATATTAGGAAGATTTAATCGAGGAAGGCGTGCCATAGCTTAACTAATCCATTAGTTTATCGTTATATCAGTATAGCTGCTCAAACATAAGTGGAGTCAAAACCCAAAATCAACGACTCTGACCCCTTTGATTTAGTATATGATGAGTAAGAAAGCGCTAACATAGCGCAATAAGAATACGCATTAACAAGGTGTTTATTATGTACAATGGAAACTTATTTGCTCACCCTGTGTCTTTTCAATGTAAAAAGTTTGTCACCCGCCATAAACCATTATCACAACAGCAGTGGTTGGAACGCCTTTCAAAAGTACCTGAATTGAATAACACGATTGATATGTATAACTCTGGTCCCGCGATCGAATTGCTTGAGACTCGAATTGCACAATTACTGGGGAAAGAAAGTGCAATGTTTGTGGTAAAAGGCATGGTTGGACAAAACAGTGCCTTGAAACAGTGGTCTCAATTAACCGGCGCTAATACGATAGCTGTGCATCCGCAATCTCACATTATGTGTGATGAAAGTGATGCGTATCGAGAATTATTAGCTCTCAATACGTTATCATTTGGTCAACCAGGCTGTGCTGTCAAAACCGATGATTTGGAAGTATTACACAAGGAGTTGGCCGCTATTTGTATTGAACTTCCGGTGCGTAGGGCTGGCTTTTTATTGCCAGAAATAAAGGTGTTGAAACAAATAAAGCAGTTTGCTGGTCAGAACAATACTCCAGTACATATTGACGGTGCAAGATTGCTTGAATCGGCACATCATTACCAGATGTCTTACGATCAGCTAGCTGATTACGGCGACTCGGTATACGTGTCTTTGTATAAGAGCCTCGGCGCGATGGCTGGTGGAGTTATTGCTGGTGACCATGATTTTATCGATTCTTTGTTACCTTGGCGTAGCCGATTTGGTGGGGATTTGTTTACCGCATTTCCGTATGTATTATCTGCTCTTTGGGGGCTTGATCATTATTTACCCAGAATTTCAGAGTTTCACAACAGAGCGAAAGAGTTAAGTGTTAGCTTTAAAAATACGTTTGGTGAAAAGTCGTTGCCAAATGAAGTTCAAACTAATGGGTTTTTAATCGATCTACCAATCAAGCCGTGCGAGCTGGAAAAGCGAGTATTAGATTTTGCTAAATACAAGCGCGTTTGGTTATGCGATAGAATTTTTAGCGTGAACGACTCTCATATCAGCCGAATTGAGATTCAAGTTGGTGATGCTTTAGATGACTGGACAAATCAGGAGCTAGTAACCACAATTGCTGGTTTGATAGAGTAAGAAAATAATGGGGTCAGGTCTTGCATTGTGTACTGCTCTCGCGCCTTTGCCATTTTATGTGCCTACTTGTAAATCTTGAGTTTAACAGTAGGTGACGGTTATTTATTATTCAACCTTTTGCGGCGGCTATCTTGTTTAATTCTTATTTAATTTAGCTGAATTATTTGCGCAGAACATTACTTGGCGTTTGATGCAAAATAAACAATACTTACTTAATAATATCAGGGAATTATTAGGTAAGGCTAATTTCGAATGGATATAGTAAAAGCGTCTTTATTTATTGCTTTCTGGTTCTTCAATTTAGTTGCTTTTTCATTTTTTTCTCAAGCAAGCGCTGAAGAATTAGACATTATTATAGATGATTGGCCTCCTTACATCGACCGCTCTCATCCTAATCAAGGGTTTATAAGTGAAATAGTAACCAACTCTTTTGAGAAAATGGGAATAAAAACAAATTTAATCTACAAACCATGGAAGAGAGTCGAACTAGACATTGATAATAGAGGTGCAGTCTCTTTTGGGTGGGTTCGAAATAAAGATAGAGAGTCTAAGTGGTTGTTTTCTGATAAAATTACAGTGAGTTCAAGTGTTTTTTTGACCAGGAAAGATAGTAATATTTCATGGAAAACTTTAGATGATTTGAAGACCTATCAAATTGGGATCACCCGCGGCTACAGCCACGGAAATGCGTTTGATGATTTTAAATCACAACTTATGATTCAAGAAGCAGCCACAGACGAGCATAATATTGGAAAACTATTAAAAAGAAGAATTGACCTTTTCGCTGTTGATCCATCAGTTGGAGCTATTTTGCTGCAAACTAGGTTTAGTCGAGAGGAGAGAAATCAGTTAGAGTTTATTATTGAGCCTGAAATTACATCTCACGGGATATATGTAGTTTGTGCTAAATCAAATAATAAATGTTCTTACTATTTGGAAAAGTTCAAGGCAGGAATGGAGTTGCTGTAACTACTCACCTTGAGAATTCCGCAAAACTTATTTACATAAACCATACAACCACACTAATTCGTCTTTAAAATGTTGAACCTTGCTATCTTCACTAACATGTTTCATTTTTTGGGTGAATTACAGTTTGAAGCCTCAAAGAACATACACGCCATGAAGGTACCTCCATGAACAAGCATGTACTTGGCTCGCAACCATGCGATCACTTTACTCACCAATTTATTCTTTTCAGGGTGTGATAAAAGGAAAAGGGTGTTGTATGTAATTTATGGTATGTGGGAAGGTTTGAGTTGTCTTTGAGCTCATAGGGTCAAAATGCACAATGCAAGACCTAACCCCGTTGACTACTAACAGGGTTCAGCTCAATATAACGGCTCACAATTAAAAAGTAATTGTCACTATCAATTAATGTTGATTTAAATCTCCCTTCCCACAAGGTGCCCGTGCGTTTATAGGTTTGATTAAAATAGCGAACATAGTAACGCCCTAAAGACTGCATAAGCTTGCTAACACCATTGCTTGTTGTTGGCTTGGCCAATAAATGAACATGATTAGTAATCAGTACAAACGCATGTACTTTTACTTCATATTCTTTGGCGTAGTACTTTAGTTTTTCTAAATAAACAACATAGTCATCTGGTTCTAAAAAAGTCACTTGCCGATTGTTGCCACGCTGAACAATATGCTGAGGTACGTTAGGAAGGTTTAATCGAGGAAGACGTGCCATAACTTAACTAGTCCATTAGTTTATCGTTATATCAGTATAGCCAATCACAGATAAACGGAATCAGAAACCAAAATCAACGACTCTGACCCTTTTGGTTCCTGCGCGGGGTAAACCCGCGCCTACAAACCAAACCCCTTTCCCATATAGGCGCCGACTTTATGCCGCGAATTCTAGCTTCTGCGCGGGGTAAACCAACGCCTACAAACCAAACCTCTACTCCCTGTAGGCGCCGACTTTATGTCGCGCATTCTATCTTCTGCGCGGGGTAACCACCCGCCTATAAACCCAACCTCAGCTCCCTGTAGGCGTCGACTTTATGTGACGCTTTTTTGTCTATTCATCACCAAACATAGACCCTGAAATAAATTCAGGGTGACAATAGAAAGCCGAAAATTAATCGCTGTTTCATAGCTTGAGAAAATAATAGAATGGATACCCAATGAGCAATACTACATGCTTGAAAAAATAAAATAAGCTTCTAAAAAGGCAAAACCTTTTAATTAGGCGCAGCTATAACAATTGTTTAAGCGAAAAGAAAACAGCCATAATTTATACACCAAAACCCCGAGAGCTCAACAGAAACATAGCATATTGTGAGTAAAGGAAGAAAAAGCACTGAGTTATCAACTACTTTGCCAAACCTCAGTAATTTTATCTCAAATACAATACAACCCATGGAGTTCCAGTATGCCTAAGCAAACTTATAATAATTTCGCCGACAAAAAATACGAGCAGCAGACTAAGAGCGCATTTAATGATGTTCGAAGCCTTTTAACCAAAGCAGATGCCACTGTAGTCAAAATGCTAAATAATGATGTCAGATTGGATATGAGAGCCGAGAATCGACGTTTTAATACTTGGTTTGGCGGTACAACAGCTATAGATTTAAATCACGTCCAGACCCGTCTTCACACAATGCTGCGCCAACTATCATCTATTGATACTACATTAACAAACGATCCTGCATCTAATGACGTCGCATATATGCATGTAGCCCCTGGTCAAAACTTCGGTACTCAAGCCGCTAATTATACTGATGCCCAAGCCCCTGCGTTAGTTGCTAATCCAACAATATTCATTGGAAAAGCGTTTTATAAAGCGCCTTTGCTGGGTAAGGATTCTCAGGTTGGCACTATAATCCATGAGCTATCACACATTGTTTGCTCTACTGAAGATGTACCTAATCCAGCTGGCGGGGCTTATGCCGATGGCTTCTTCGACACTTATGGTGAAACCAACTGCAAGTGGTTGGCTGCCAACCACCCACAACAAGCGCAACAGAACGCTGATAATTATCTATTTTACTGTTGCACCTTCGATATTCGTTAAAAGAAACGATCAGAGTCTGCCATACAACGCTAAAAAATCACCTTTACAGTTAAAATATACACAAAATCGTAGCGCTATTTCATTCATGAAATACTTCCCAGCTAAGTATTAAAATGGCTAATACGTAATCCAGAAATATAAAGGTTAACCACAGTTAACCTTTTCAAATACTGCACAATTCTAGACCTCTATTTTTCCAATATTTCAAAGCCAGCAAAAAACATTCATTAATTAGCTTTGAAGTTACCTATCAGCTTTCAACGCAATAAAATTTTATCGATTCTTCTCGTTCTTGTTAGACTTAATGAAATTATAAAAAATTTATTTAGGGCACAACATGAGCGTAGTTGAAGTTAAGCACCCACTAATTTCTCACAAGATGGGACTGTTACGAACACACGATATTAGCGTTAAAGCATTTCGTGAATTGGTATCTGAAATCGGCAGTTTATTAACCTTTGAAGCAACACGAGATTTACCGCTAGAAGAGACAACCACCACTTCTTGGCAAGGTGATATCACCACACAACAATTAGCAGGTAAAAAACTAACCTTGGTTCCTATTTTAAGAGCTGGGCTGGGTTTAAATGAAGGTGTGCTATCAATCATTCCGTGTGCCAGAGTATCAGTAGTTGGCCTTTATCGAGATGAAGAAACCCTAGAGCCTGTGCCTTACTTTGAAAAACTCACTTCTGATTTAGATAAACGTGTCGCCTTAGTAGTTGACCCGATGTTAGCAACGGGTGGCTCTATGGTAGCGACCATAGATTTATTAAAAAAGCATGGCGTAAAAGAGATTAAAGCCATGGTTTTAGTTGCCGCTCCTGAGGGGATTCAAGCACTTGAAGAGGCTCACCCAGATGTCACGCTTTATACAGCCAGTGTTGATGAAAAGCTCAATGAGCAAGGCTATATTTTACCGGGACTTGGTGATGCGGGTGATAAGATTTTTGGGACAAAGAAGTAACGTACTGTGAAATAAACCACCTTAACCTGTAGCAACGGCTTTATGCCGCGACAGTTTGATCCAAAGAAGCTCTCAGATTTTGTCATTCTGAACTTGTTTCAGAATCTATGTGTTACTCACTTGCAGCCTTCAATTTAGCATTTGTCGCGTTGGCGACTACAACCAAGGGGAGGCTGCCGCCGGTCTCCCCTTGGATCCCCACGGCGCCCTTCATCACACTTATCGTGCAAAATACACGTTGCGAAGCAAGGTTACTTTTGCGCAAGGTGAAATAAGCAATTTTAACTTTAGTCAGAATCATCTAAGAACGTACACGCCATGAAGGTACGTCCATGTACAAGCATGGCTTGGCTCGCATCCATGCGAACGCATTACTCATCAATTTATTCTTTTCAGGGTGTGATAAAAGGGAAAGGGTGTTGTCTGTAAGTTATGGGATTAAGGTCTGGTTTGAGTTGTCTTTGAGCTCATAGGGTCAAAATGCACAATGCAAGACCTGACCCCATTATTTCTTCCAAAAAAAATGGAATCAGAATCCAGAAATCAACGACTCTGACCCCATTGATTAGAAATCAACGACTCTGACCCCATTGATTATGTTTTCTATGAGGCGATCAAGCACCGAGTTTTCCCCGAAATTTTCTTAGCTTTCAACGAGTAAACAACGGATCTCATTCTTTAAATTAATAGCCTAAGCAACATGTTCAAGGGCTGTATATGCACTTGTCTACCAGTACCCAAGTTTTTAAATGTTGAGGTTAGAATGATCTTTTTTGTCGATAAATCTGATAAATATCATGCATGGTGGGAAATATATGATTCCTATGGTGCATTTAAAGCCGCCATATTGGAAGCCATCAAAGCTGATAATGTGTGCCAAAGTATTTTGGAAAACTATCAGTGTTATTTCGGTATAGAGCCTACGGTGCTTTTTGCTGAAGCCTTGGATAAAACACTATTCTTCTGGACGCATTATAACAACGGCAATATTTTAAACAGTCCGGCCCCCAGACCCTCGGAGCAACTCGATACATGGTCAACACATCTAAAAATCAATAAACAAAAGCCCGATAAAGATAACCCCGTCACTTTGGCTGTCTATGGCGAAGAGGTCAAGATCAAATACTCAGAGGTACAGGTCAATCGACGCGACATGTGTTTGTTCTACCGGATTAACAACCAAGCGAGCATTTCGCATGAGGAATTGACTCCTCTGGCCAGAGCATTGACAGGTGAACTGACGTCAAAGCCCAATAAAATGTTGGAAAAAGTGCTCTCAGCCTACGTTTGCAAAAGTAAAAGCCTGGAAATTTGCCTGGGGCAAGCATTGAGGAAGTATATCGAGTTGTACAATGCTAAAAATCCACTCGCTACCAGCGGAAGGGTTGAGTACACCGCATGGTATTTACCGGGTTACTATGGTGAAGACTACAACGTTCATGCAAGCAGGCTTATCGAGTTGGCAAAATACGAACTGAGCGAGTCTACATCAAAATTAAAATTGGACGAGGCCTGGAACTCTATCCCCAAGGTAATGCGTTTGATTATGGTGATGAATGACATTCGAGCGATTTATAAAGACAAGAGAAAAGAGCCTAACAAGAAACCGAGATTCGTATATCCGATCAACATCGCCAGTCAAGGCGAGCGTTATCCTTATTTGAACAGCAGTTTCGACAAAGATCATATCAATTTGGAGCTACCTGAGACTTCAAAAACCTTCAAAGTTAATAGAAAGCTTGGCATGCATTGGAGTTGGGTGAGAGATGAGCAGGCCGACAGTGTCATTAATTATCGACAAAACCTCCTTTCACTGTGGGCCGGACCATCTGGCCATGCCATGGGGAACTGTCACTTCTGGCGTGCAATATATGAAGGAAAAGTTGAAGAACAAAATAAGTTGACTGTTGCCATTATCGTCTCTTTAGCGGCCTTTTGGCGTTTGTTTTATGACAGGCGAGTCTCAGGTAGTCATACCATGACCGAAACTTATGAAACAAGCTTGGCCTACCAACAGCCAAACCATAAGACAACCCCAAGCAGAATGAAACCATTCGACCGTTCAAAAGATGCATTCTCTCAAATTCTCGGCTTCGCCATTGCCAATAACGGCGTGCTCGACCCGGCATTGATTTTGGATAGTGTTTACGCATCAGGCCTGGCCAAACTGGCAAAAACCCCAAGCAGTTTGGTCGAGGCTATTAAACGTGATTTCATCATTGCTGCCCATGGCCAGAGTATGCCCGCTTTTTCCAAGTCGGCAACGAGCAAAGGAGAAGCCGGCTTAAAAGTCAAAGGTCTCAACCAATCTTATGAACGCAAGCCGGTGATATGGAAAATGTCTGATACCGTTAAAGACAGTACACATCAACTTTCAGACAAGAAGGATGTCGATAACTGGATTCAATTCTATGCCAGCCTGTTCGGAGATGATGAAAAGGTCGAGCTGCAAAAACAGCAACAATTGCAACAACTCGAACAGAAGCTGAGTTTAATTCCTCAACAACAAGATGATGAAAACGCGCAAAATGCCGACCATTCTCACCAAGCCCAAGAATTTATTTACGCCGACTCCGGTTCCAGCAAAAGTAAGAAGGACAAAAAAACATCGCTCAGTGAACTTTTTGTTTTGACACCGAATGCCGGTGGTGGCGATTGCCTATTGCATGCACTGCGCAATAAAGACTTAAATTATGATGAAGTCATTCAACTAAGAGGCGACATTGCCGATAAAATCACCTCCTACAATGGTAAAAACTGGATTTCCGGCTCTGTGGTATTTTTGGCGTTATTCCAGTCAGGCTTTTTGACGCCTGAATTACAACAGGCACTATATAAGAAAAATCAAATCAACATAGCGATTTTTCAGGATATGGTCAAAATCCCCGGACTATATGCCGGTGAGGAAGAAATTCAGGCATTCTGCAAACTGACTCAAGTAGAGGATTTCGCTGTGGTCATAGTGACATCTAACGGCGAACTGCGGACGGTAAACAAGAACGGCAGTCAAGCGGTATTGACGCTCACCGATGAGAATGAAGAGGCCTTCAAGCAACGAGTCCAGACTTATCTCGACTTGGAAAAGGATGGGGTTAAAGCCATGGTGCTGTTTAAAACCGATGTTCACTGGGCAAGAATAACAAGTATAAAATAATAGGGGTCAGGTCTTGCTTCGTGCAAACCTAAACTACAAAACCCAAAGACAACTCCCCTACTCCTTCTATCACGCCTGAAAAAAAGCAATTGATGAATAATGTCAGCGCATGGATGCGCTGCAAGGCTGACTTAGTCCATGGATGGGAAAGTGAAAGACTCAGCAATAGTTAAAATTACTCCTTTCACCTTGCGCAAAAGTAACCTTGCTTCGCAACGTATATTTTGCACCTTCATCAATAGCGTTTTGAAGATTAAGCGTGATGGAGGGGCGCCGTGGGGT
>CAYZOE010000070.1:15203-18165 GCA_964479805.1 uncultured Pseudoalteromonas sp.
GTTGGCCAGAACTTATCTTTCGCCACTGCTTTCACTGGGAATGCCGCGTAGAAACGGTCATATGCACGATCCCACTCGTTGCCAAGTACGTCAGCTTGCGTGTGCGGTGCAAATACCAGTGGATTGTTTTCAACAGACCACTCGCCGTTTTCAACTTTGCGTACTTCTTCACGAATTGAAATCATCGCTTCGATGAAGCGGTCAATCTCAACCTTAGACTCAGACTCAGTTGGCTCGATCATGAGCGTACCCGCAACTGGGAACGACATAGTCGGTGCGTGGAAGCCGTAGTCCATAAGACGCTTAGCAATGTCCATCTCAGTGATGCCTGACGCTTCTTTAAGTGGACGTAAGTCAACAATACACTCGTGTGCAACACGGTTGTTTTGACCACGGTAAAGAATTGGATAGTGCTCGCTTAACTTCTCAGTTAGGTAGTTTGCGCTCACGATAGCCATTTCAGTTGCGTCTTTTAAGCCTTGGCTGCCCATCATAGTGATGTATGCCCAAGAGATAGGTAAAATCGCCGCTGAACCGTAAGGCGCTGCTGATACTGCACCGTTGCCTTCAGTTGTACCCGGTACGTTGATAACGCTGTGGTTAGGCATAAATGGCGCTAGGTGCGATTTAACACCGATAGGACCAACACCTGGGCCACCGCCACCGTGTGGAATACAGAATGTTTTGTGTAGGTTTAAGTGCGATACGTCTGAACCGATTGAACCTGGGCTAGTTACACCAACTTGCGCGTTCATGTTCGCGCCGTCCATGTAAACTTGGCCGCCGTGCTGGTGAACAATCTCACATACTTCACGGATAGACTCTTCGTATACACCGTGTGTAGACGGGTAAGTTACCATGATACAAGATAGGTTCTCTGACACTTCCTCAGCTTTCGCTTTAAGGTCAGCCATGTCGATGTTACCGTCGTCGTCACATGCAACAACCACAACTTTCATGCTTGCCATTTGCGCAGATGCCGGGTTTGTACCGTGTGCTGAGCTTGGGATCAAACAGACGTTACGGTGACCTTCGCCACGTGACTCGTGGTATTTACGAATTGCGATAAGACCTGCGTACTCACCTTGTGCACCTGAGTTAGGCTGCATAGATACTGCGTCGTAACCTGTGATGTCTACTAACCAGTCGTGAAGCTCACCAATCATTGTTTGGTAACCTTGCGCTTGGTCTAACGGGCAGAACGGGTGAAGCTCTGCAAATTCAGGCCAAGTTACTGGGATCATCTCAGCTGTCGCGTTTAGTTTCATGGTACATGAACCTAACGAGATCATTGAATGGTTAAGCGCTAAATCTTTGTTTTCAAGACGCTTGATATAACGCAGCATTTCAGTCTCGCTGTGGTACGAGTTGAAATTAGGATGCGTTAGGATTTCGTCGTCGCGTACTAGGCTTGCAGGAATACCTGTGATGTCGTCTGCAGATACTTGTGCGTCAAGTGCTGCAACATCAAGACCGTGGCCTTCACCTAGGATGATGTCGAATAATGTTAATACGTCTGCACGGGTTGTAGTCTCGTTCACAGATACTGAGAACTCACCCGCATGGTTCGTTGCAAAGTTAGTCTCTGCCGCGATTGCGCGTGCAACGATCTCTTCTTTGTTGTCAGCTACCACTGTGATTGTGTCGAACCAAGTGTCATGCTTAAGGCTCACACCTTTTGCTTTAAGACCTGTCGCTAAGATGCTAGCGAAACGGTTGATGCGCTGTGCAATCGTCTTAAGGCCTTGTGGACCATGGTAAACCGCGTAGAACGCAGCCATGTTTGCCAGTAATACCTGCGCTGTACAGATGTTTGAGTTCGCTTTTTCACGACGGATGTGCTGTTCACGAGTCTGCATCGCCATACGTAGTGCGTCGTTACCTAAACGGTCTTTAGAAACACCGATGATACGACCTGGTAGTGAACGCTTGTACTTGTCGCGTGTTGCGAAGAATGCCGCGTGTGGACCACCGTAACCCATAGGTACACCAAAACGCTGTGCAGAACCAAGCACTACGTCAGCGCCTAGCTTACCAGGTGCTTTAAGTAGCATTAAGCTCATGATGTCAGCTGCAACACAGGCAATCGCTTTTTTATCTTGTACTTGTGCGATTAGGCCAGTGATGTCTACCACTTCACCTGATGTTGTTGGGTACTGGAATAATGCACCGAAAATTTCATGGTTAGCTGCATCTGCCGCAGGACCTACTACCACTTCAAAACCAAACTGCTCTGCACGTGTTGTTACAACGTCGATTGTTTGTGTGTGAACGTCGTCAGCGATGAAGAAGATGTTTGCTTTTTTCGCTTTAGATACGCGCTTAGCAAGGGCCATTGCTTCTGCTGCTGCAGTAGACTCGTCTAGTAGAGATGCAGATGCTAGGTCTAGACCTGTGATGTCAATCGTCAACGTTTGGAAGTTTAATAGTGATTCTAAACGACCTTGAGCGATCTCAGGCTGGTAAGGCGTATATGCTGTGTACCAACCTGGATTTTCTAATACGTTACGTAAAATTACATTCGGTACATGTGTTGGGTGGTAGCCCTGACCGATGTAAGATTTGAAGATTTTATTTTGGCTAGCAACAGACTTTAGGTAGCTTAGTGCTTCAACTTCTGTGCGGCTCTCACCCACTGCTAAACCCTGCTCTAAACGAATACCAGCTGGTACTGTTTGCGTGATTAGCTCTTCAACGCTTGATACGTTAAGTGCCGATAGCATGTCGCTCACTTGTGCCGGTGTCGGGCCAATATGGCGGCGGATAAAATCTTGCTTTTGCTCTAATTGCTCAAGAGATTTAGCGTTTGACATTAGTCTAGATTCCTATGATCCAAAAAATTAGGGGGTTAGTGCTGATTCCTGCTGCGGGTACTGCTCTGGCTTCAGCTTTACCAACTTATCGCTAAGTTGATGAAAAAGTTCTGTACTCTGTATGGTTTAGTACGGAACTTTTTTTAAAT
>CAYZOE010000070.1:18265-20908 GCA_964479805.1 uncultured Pseudoalteromonas sp.
TTAAACAACAAAAGCCCCGCTGGGGGCTTTTGTAATCAACGAAGTTATTAGTCTTCGTCGATTGCGTTTTCGTAACCTTCAGCGTCAAGAAGGTTAGCAAGCTCTGACTCATCAGAAGCTTTAACTTTGAACAACCAACCGTCACCGTATGCGTCGTTGTTAACGTTTTCTGGTGAATCTTCAAGGTCTTCGTTGATTGCGACAACTTCACCAGTAATAGGTGCATAGATATCAGATGCTGCTTTTACAGACTCTGCTACTGCACAGTCTTCGCCAGCGTCAACTTCGTCACCAACTTCTGGTAATTCAACGAATACCATGTCGCCTAGAAGCTCTTGTGCGTGCTCTGTGATACCTACAGTGTAAACGCCGTCGCCTTCAGCGCGAACCCACTCGTGTGAAGACGCGTATTTTAACTCGCTAGGAATGTTGCTCATCTTTTTGTTCCTTTGGTTCGGTGTAATAACTGGGCGATGGTTCGCCCTTATTAATATTAAATAACTGACTTGCCGTTACGTACGAAGCAAGGCTTCACTACTTTAACGTCAACTAACTTTTTACGCATTTCTACTTGCGCTGTTTCGCCCGTTGAGCGAGGAACTCGCGCTAGTGCAACACTAAAGCCTAATGTCGGAGAGAATGTACCAGAAGTAATGATACCTTCGCCACCCTCTACGACAACTTTAGAGCCACCACGTAGAACACCTTTGCTTTCAAGCACTAGACCAACTAGCTTGTGCGTGCTCTTTTCAGCACGTTGCTTAGCAACCGCTGCACGACCGATGAAGTCACGTTCTTCAGGTTCCCATGCAATGGTCCAAGCCATGTTTGCAGCCAGTGGAGATACAGTTTCATCCATATCTGAACCGTATAGGTTCATGCCTGCTTCTAAACGTAGCGTATCACGTGCGCCAAGGCCAGCTGGAGCAACGCCTGCGTCTAATAATTTTTGCCAAAGATCAGCGGCATCATCGTTGTGTACAACGATTTCGTAGCCTGCTTCGCCTGTGTAACCCGTTGTTGCAATGAATAGGTTGCCCGCTTGTACACCGAAGAAAGGTTTCATACCTTCAACTGCAGCGTTTTGCGCGTCATCAAGTACTTTAGCTGTTTTTTCTTTTGCGTTAGGACCTTGTACTGCGATCATCGCAAATTCAGGGCGCTCAGTAATTTCTACTGAGAAATCAGCCGCTACTTTAGCAATGTGCGCTAAATCTTTTTCACGCGTTGCTGAGTTAACAACTAGGCGGTATTCAGTGTCAGAGAAAAAGTAGATGATAAGGTCGTCAATTACGCCGCCTTCTTCATTTAACATGCCTGTGTAAAGTGCTTTACCAGGTACTTCTAGCTTAGCTACATCGTTCGCTACAAGCTTACGTAAAAATACTTTTGCGTCTGCGCCTTTAACGTCCACAATCGTCATGTGAGACACGTCGAACATACCTGCATCAGTTCGTACTGCGTTGTGCTCTTCGATTTGTGAACCATAGTTGATTGGCATTTCCCAACCGTGGAAGTCAACCATTTTTGCGCCAGCTTCTACGTGCTTAGCGTGTAGTACAGTTTTAGAAGTCATATCATTCCTTCACTAATTACTGACCTTGTAGTGTATGGCTACAAGATTGCCTCTTCGAGGCGGGGTTAATGCAATAACAGCTAAGGCACCCGTTTTGAGTGCCTTAGCAAATTTTATTTGAATTCTAGTTTAGGCTAAAGCCTTGTTCTTGCAACTGTTGATGCCATTTATTCAGAGTGTCTGTTTGGGCAATCAACTGATACTGCTGCAGGTCGTCTGTAAGTAATGAAGTGACGAACACTTCACCACTTTGGCGGCCATAGCACACTTGCTCGTCTGATAAACGCAGACCAGGTGTTAAGCCAAACTGCTTGATAATAGTATCAAACGCTTGTTCACCGCTCAGAGTGCTCATGCTTAAATCTTTTCGCGCCACCAGCTCAATGTCGTAATCACTGTGGTGGGCTTCAACCAAGTTTTGTAGCTCATCAGCATGGCTTTGTGCAATCACAAAACGATAAGCGGTTTCGCTGAAGTAATAAACCGTAAATGCCGCACCTGATACTAACTGGCCTTTAATCCCTAAACCTGGTGCTAATAGTTTATTTAAATTAATACCTAAAACTTGGTTTAAAAATGGTGTGGTTTCGAAGCCACTGAAGTCTAAGACTAATTGTGCGCTGTCCAATGCTAATGTGTTTAGCGCAGGCGCTGTGCCTTGACGATGTTTTGCAAACATACTGGCTGAAAATGTCATAACCACACCTTAATAAAACTTTAATTTCTGCAGTATATGAGTGCATTTAAGCAACAACAAATTGTATTTATTTATACATTGATAAATAATGCTTATGTAACTTAGTTTTATAAATTGATTTTTTAAATATGAAGAACTTATCGAACGATGGCTTACGCACATTTGTTACTGTGGTTGAATTAGGTGGCTTTGCCAAGGCCGGTGAACTACTGGGGTTATCGCAACCTGCGGTATCATTACAAATCAAACGACTCGAAGAAATGCTGGGCTGTCGATTGTTTAAAAAGCAAGGTCAACGACAAGTTATCAATCAATATGGCGAGCTCTTACTACCACTGGCTAAACAAATGCTGCAACAAAACGATGCCAT
>CAYZOE010000070.1:21008-25315 GCA_964479805.1 uncultured Pseudoalteromonas sp.
AGGTTATCAACCATACTCAACCCTACACCTCGAATGAGTTTCTTCAGCGGGTTATCACCTTCAAACAACTCTTTTAAACCTTGCATCATGGCGATGTGCTTTTGTGCATCAAGTTTACGGGCGCGCTCGTATTCACGTAGCACGCGCGTGCTAGCAAATTCTTGCTTACTGTTGGTGAGCAACTTAATCAACATGGCCGCATCTTTAAGACCTAGGTTCATGCCTAACCCTGCCAGTGGATGGATGGTATGGGCTGCATCACCCATTAATGCAATCTTGCCGTTTACCCATTGTTGAGCGTAACGCATTTTCAGTGGGAACATCGCGCGGTCGTCTTGCACTTCGCATAAACCACATTGTCCGTCGATGGCGACATTCAACGCTTTATTAAATTCAGCGTTATCTAATGACATCAAATGCTGTGCTTGCTCTGGTGACGTTGACCACACGATTGATTGGCTGTGCTCATCGCTTAGCGGTAAAAACGCCAAAGGGCCTGTTGGTAAGAATACTTGTCTTGCTGTGTGGCTGTGTGTCTCTTGCGTCTTAACCGTTGCGACGATGGCGTGATGATCGTAGTCCCAAAACGTAATGGGCATTTTAAACTGAGTACGAATACTCGAATTTGCGCCATCTGCTGCAACTAAAAGCTTGGCCATAATCGGCATACCTGACTCTAAGGTGATTAACACGTCAGTGTCGGTTTGATGAATGGCTTGATAGCGGGTATTAAAGCTAAGTGTTGCAGATGAATACTGTTTTAACTGCTGAAACAGCGCATAACGAATAGCGTCATTTTCAATGATGTGGCCAAGCTCAGGTAAATCTAGCTCTGTGCTGTTAAACGCGATTTTGCCAAAACTGTCTTTGTCTCTAACATCCATATGCGTATAGGCACAAGTTCGCTGCGCTAAAATATCATCCCATGCGCCTAGCTCAGTAAATAACGTTTGACTGGCAAGACTGATGGCACTCACGCGATTAGCAAACCGCTCAGTAATTGGCGCAGGCTCACTGCCCGCATCAATCACATGCACGCTAATGTTATTTTTTGCCAGACCTAACGCCAAAGTGAGGCCTACACAGCCACCACCGACAATACATACTTGCGCTTGTTGCATCAGCTTTTTCCTTTAATAACATGACCCATTAGTTGCTTAGCTAACGGTGCTTTTAAATTTTCAGACAGTGACATGGCAAGCAAACCGCAACTGCGACCGAGTGCCATTAATCGAGAAGAATTTGAAAACAGTCGCACGAGCGCATCGGTCAGTGTCATCACTGTTTTGATGTCTTGTGCACGCACACGGTCATAGGCTTGTGTAAAGGCATATTCACCTAAAGCATATTGCTCTGATGCAATCAGCTCGACCAAAGCTTGAATGTCTCTTAAACCCAAGTTAAAACCTTGTCCTGCAATAGGATGAATCGCGTGTGCAGCATTACCAATTAATACGCTTCGGTGATGAACCAGCTGTTCGACTCGCCCTAATACCAGCGGATATTGTGCGCGCATACCGACTTTTTTAAAAAAACCCGCGCGATAACCAAAGGCAGTTTGCAGCGCTGAAATAAATTCTTCAGGTTCAAGTGATTTATAATGTTCAAGATGCTCGTTAGGCATACACCAAACCAGCGAATAGCGATTTTGTGTCATAGGGAGCAGTGCCATTGGCCCATACTCGGTAAAACGTTCGAATGCTTGACCACTATGACCGCCTTCAACTTCGATATTGGAGATTAGTGCCCCTTGCTCATAAGCCAAACTATCGAAACCAATGTTTAGCTGTTTGCGCGTTGGGGATTGTGCGCCATCGGCAACAACCAATAACTTACCACTTAATTGGGTTTCGTCGTTTAAGGTCAACTCAACATAAGCTTGTGTTTGCTTTAACTCATTAATGGTCGCAGGGCAATAAAGCTGAATGTCAGTTTTAGCTAGCTGTTGGTGCAAATAAGCACCAAATGGGTTCACTTGTACTACATAGCCAAGTGCATTTGTTTTGTAGTCTTGATTGTGCAGTGAGGTTTTACCAAAGTGCCCCCTATCAGATACATGCACTTGCTTAATAGCTTCGGCAAACGGCCAATCGGCATTAAACAAGTGAAATTGCTTTAAATACTGCACAGATTGATCGGCCAATGCAATTGAGCGGTCGTCAAAACTAGGGTGTGCTTGGCTTTCTGGTGCAAATGCCTCAATCACGGCAACTTGCAAAGTCGGGCTGGTCTTTTTGATTGCCAAAGCAGCGGTGGCCCCTGCCATACCGCCGCCTACAATCACAACATCAAAGTGCTGCAACGCATTCTCCTACTGCTGCATTAATGCTTCTATTTCTGCTACGGTTTTCGGCACGTCTTGGGTCAGATTTTCATAACCTTTTTCAGTAACCAATAGGTCGTCTTCAATACGTATGCCAATACCTTTATATTGCTCTGGCACTTGAGCATCTTCATCAAAGTACAAACCTGGCTCTATGGTCAACACCATACCCGGTGCAAATGGCCTGTCAGCTTCATCGAGTTTGTATTCACCCACATCGTGCACATCAAGGCCTAGCCAGTGACCTAAACCATGCATATAAAACGCTTTGCATGCTTGTTTTTCAACAAGTGTATCTAACTCGCCAGATAAAATACCGAGCTCGATCAAACCTTGGGTCATTACTGTCATCACAGCTTTATTAGCCTCAACCAAAGTACCGCCCGGCTTCACATGCTCAAATGCCGCTGCTTGAGCTTTTAATACCAGCTCATAAATGGTCTTTTGTGGCTCACTGAATGTACCAGACACCGGGAAGGTACGAGTGATATCAGCAGCATAACCCTCAAGCTCACACCCTGAGTCAATCAACACTAAATCGCCAGCTTTTAAGGTGTCGCAGTTTTCTGTGTAATGCAGAATATTGGCATTATTGCCCGAGCCGACAATAGTGCCATAAGCCGGGTAGCGTGCACCATTCATTGCATAATGATGATGAAGCTCGGCCTCTAATTGATATTCGGTGGCATCAGGCTTGGCGAACTGCATTGCACGCACATGACCTTCAGCACTTATTTTACCCGCTTTGCGCATCACGGCAATCTCGGCATCTGATTTGAACAAGCGCATTTCATGAATAAGCGGGCGCGTGTCTTTGATGATCTCCGGCGCGCGATAGCCTTTTTTCGGTGCACCGCGCAGAATGTTTAACAATGCCCATACCTTGTCATCAAATGCACTGTAAGTGCCTTGCGCATAAAATAAAATGCGATTGCCATTTACCAGTTGCAGAAGCTCATCGTCTAACTCACTTAACGGATAAGTTTCATCAAACAAGTAGTCAGACTTAGCGCTTTCATAGCCCACTCGGCGGCCGTGCCAAATCTCGGCGGTTTTATCTTTGTTACGACAGAATAACGTGCTTTTGCCTTCACCTTGCTTGTCTTTTGTTAAGACCAAAACGGCATCTGGCTCTTTAAAGCCTGTCAGGTAGAAAAAATCACTGTCTTGGCGAAACGGGAATTCGGTATCGCGACTACGAGTTATCTCTACCGCAGCAGGAATAATCGCTACGCTGTGGTTGTCGAGTTGCGCAAGTAACTTGCCTCTGCGCTGCACAAATTCTTGAATGCTGATCATTAGTGTAATGTCTTTGATGGAGTAACAGTTTCTCTGCCCATTTCAGCAAAGCATAACAGCGCTGAAACACGAATATATTCAACGATCTCATGGAAAGCTTGCTGGTCTTCTTCTTCTTCACCAAAGTCAGTGTCGAGTTTTGTGATTTCACTAAAATCGCTGATCACTTCTTTGACATCAGCCGACAGCTTGCCATAGTCTTTTTGCTTTAAGCCAAACCCCAGTAAAAAGCCAGACACCCATGCCACTAGTGCATTTGCTTTGTCTAGCAGGGTTTCATCTTCATTTGGCAAATATAGCTCAAAGTTTGGCTCTTCACTGTTGAAGCATGACATAACATGAGTGAACATTTGACCAAACAGACCTTTTAATTCATTTGAGAAACTTTGTCCGTCGTTGAACACGTCACTTAACATGATTAAGTAGTCTTTTTCATCAATGTTTAAGCCACAAGCCAGCAACCCGCTGATGGTGCCATGTGCTTCTGAAGGCGATACGAAAATATCATGCTTTTCAAGCAGCAGTTGTGCTTGTGTGTAATCGGTCATTTGTGTCATTACTAGTGCTCATCAAAGAATCTTCATTATAAGAACACACTCAATTTAAAAAGTATGTCTTAATTTAATTGCTATCAATGCTAACACTCACAGTATAGCAACTCCAAACAATTGTCTTTAAAGGGCTT
>CAYZOE010000071.1:0-21068 GCA_964479805.1 uncultured Pseudoalteromonas sp.
TCGTTATTGCCTTTCACTAACACATGCCAATCTTTAAAGCGCTCGCCGCGATAATCTTCTTCTTCAAATTTATACTCTTGGATCATGGTACCCATGGCGCCATCTAAAATAAGAATTCGTTGTTTTAAAGCCTCTTTTAAGGCTGCACTTTTATTCGGCATAGTTGTTAGTCCTTACATCTTGGCTAACTAGGTTAATATCGTATGGAGTAGTTTGGTAAACGTAATAATTCAGCCAATTTGAGAATAACAAAAAGGCATGACTTTGCCATGTTTTACTCGGCTTTTGTTCAGCATCGTTATTCGGAAAGTACCCTTCTGGCTTAGGCGCATCCGGGCTTTTATCTAGGTCGCGTAAATATTCTTTTTGCAAAGTATCAGCATCGTATTCAGGGTGACCAGTTAAAAACACCTGACTGCCAGACTGGTTTTTAATTAAATACGCACCCACTTTTTCTGAGCCAGCCAACACCGCAAGTTCAGGCGTATTTTGTATTTTAGCCAGGTCAATGTGACCATAGCGAGAATGCGGAACTAAAAACTCATCGTCAAAACCACGAGTTAGCGCACCATGCTCAAACAAACAACGGTGCTTAAATACGCCGCATAATTTATCATCTCGAAGTTCACGCTTTAAACCGTAATGATGATACAAACCCGCATGGGCTGCCCAACAAGAAAATAATGTTGAGGTCACATGGTTTTCAGCCCAATCAAATAGCTCTTTGAGCTCTTGCCAGTAAATGACATCGTCATATTCCAGATGAGCTAGCGGCGCACCTGTAATGATCATAGCATCGTAGTTTTCGTTTTTTACATCAGAAAAATAGCGATAGAACATATCCAAGTGTTGCTCAGAATTTTCTGAACTACGGTGCGTATCCAAACGTAATAAATCGACGTTAACCTGAAGCGGCGTATTCGCAAGTAAACGAATAAACTGCACTTCGGTTTCTACTTTGTTGGGCATGAGATTAAGGATCGCCAAGCGCATCGGACGGATCTCCTGCGTTCTTGCACGTGATTTAGGCATCACGAAGACATTTTCATGTCTGAGTGTAGCAATGGCAGGTAGCTCATCTTTTACGGTGATCGGCATACAATTCTCCCCAACTTAATTTATGGGTGTCATTATGAACGTAAAGTCGAAAAATTCAACCTCTAGATGTTTAGATGTCTAAAATCTCAACTCATTTGTTTGCAACTGGAAAATTTATTCAGATAATTCATGTGTCAAACATCATTATATAAAGAGAAAAAAATGGGGATAGGTGAACTTGCCGCAATCAGCGCAGCCATAGTCTGGGCTTCATCTACAGTTTTATACAAACGCTTTAGCCATCATTTATCGCCCCTGCAACTAAATGTCAGCAAAGGCATAATTGCTTGTGCACTGATGTTATTAATTTTATTAATCATGCCTACTAGCCATTTACCGCAATTAGCCAGCTCTTGGGCTTGGCTTATTGTCAGCGGCATTTTGGGTATTGCCATCGGCGATAGCGCCTATTTTGCAGCCCTTAGAAATATTGGCCCTGCACGAACTCTGGTGATTGAATCACTCGCGCCAGCCATTGCGGGTATATTAAATATTGTATTGCTCGGCGTATGGCTGAGTGGTCTTGCATGGCTAGGTATTGTGATCACAACTTTAGGCGTTTTGCTGGCAATTAAACCTAAAGATCCATTACCTCAAGTTGAACACAGCATTTACATCAAAGGAGTCGGTTTTGCCTTGCTTGCAGCCACTTGCCAAGCTGCAGGCATGGTGATGTCAAAAGGTGCCATGAATGCAGAACAAATCGGCAGTTTGTGGGCTGCCTTTATTCGTTTATTTTCAGGTACTTTGGCTGTCGCTTGCGTTGTAGCATGTTTAAAAGAACAAAATCTCAAACAAACCATTACTTTAGATGGCATAAGTCAAAAGCAATGGCTTTTTGTCGCGGTGTTTTTTGGCACCTTTATTGGCCTTTGGTTGCAGCTTGTTGCAGTCAAACATACTGACCCTGCTATCGCACAAACTATTTTCGCAACTGCGCCACTTATGGTGATGACAATTGGTGCCATGCGTAAAGAACCCATGACTAGGAATATGATATTGGGTGGGATAATTGCTTTTTCTGGTGTGGCACTATTAGTTTTGAGCTAATTTAATGATTTAAAAAAGAGATAACCTGCTGTTTGATTGACGAAATCGCTAGGTAAACTCTACAATATGCTAGTTAATTTTGAACATGAAAGGTTTCATCTATGGCATTGCCAGATAAGTTTATTTATTCAATGCACCGCGTTAGCAAAGTGGTGCCACCTAAACGTACGATTTTAAAAGATATTTCATTATCTTTCTTCCCTGGTGCGAAAATTGGTGTACTAGGTCTAAACGGCGCAGGTAAATCGACTCTTTTACGTATTATGGCGGGTGTTGATAAAGAGTTTGAAGGTGAGGCTAATGCACTTGCAGGAACTAAAATCGGCTACCTTCCTCAGGAACCGCAATTAGACGAAAACAAAACGGTTCGTGAAACCGTTGAAGAAGCAGTAAGTGAAGTTAAAAACGCTCTTGCGCGTCTTGATGAAGTTTATGCGGAATATGCAATGGATGGGGCTGACTTTGACGCACTTGCAAAAGAGCAAGGTCAACTAGAAGCTATTATCCAAGCACATGATGGCCACAACCTAGACAACGCTTTAGAGCGCGCTGCTGACGCACTTCGCTTACCTGAGTGGGATGCAAAGATTGAACACCTATCTGGTGGTGAGCGTCGTCGTGTTGCTATCTGTCGTCTGCTTCTAGAAAAACCAGATATGCTATTACTAGACGAACCAACCAACCACTTAGACGCAGAGTCTGTTGCTTGGCTAGAGCGCTTCTTACACGACTACGAAGGCACTGTTGTAGCTATTACCCACGACCGTTACTTCTTAGATAATGTTGCGGGTTGGATATTAGAGCTTGACCGTGGCCATGGTATTCCTTGGGAAGGCAACTATTCTTCTTGGCTTGAGCAAAAAGATGCGCGTTTAAAGCAAGAAGAAAAAGCTGAAAAGGCACGTCAAAAGTCGATTGCACAAGAGCTGGAGTGGGTTCGTTCAAACCCTAAAGGTCGTCAAGCTAAATCTAAAGCGCGTATGGCACAGTTCTCTGAGCTTCAGCAAAGTGATTACCAAAAGCGTAATGAAACTAACGAACTATTTATCCCACCTGGTCCTCGCCTAGGTGACAAAGTGATTGAAGTTAATGGTCTAACTAAGGGCTATGGCGATCGTGTGCTTATCGACAACCTAAGTTTCAGCGTACCTAAAGGTGCAATCGTCGGTATTATCGGTGCCAACGGTGCTGGTAAATCAACGCTATTCAAAATGATCTCAGGTCAAGAGCAAGCAGATGCAGGTACTGTTAGTGTTGGAGACACAGTGGAATTAGCTGCGGTTGATCAGTTCCGTGATAACATGGACGACAGCAACACGGTTTTCCAAGAGATCTCTAATGGTCAAGATATACTGAAAATCGGTAACTTTGAGATCCCAAGCCGTGCCTATGTTGGCCGCTTTAACTTCAAAGGTAACGACCAGCAAAAATTTGTGAAAGAGCTATCAGGTGGTGAACGTAACCGTCTTCACCTGGCTAAGCTTCTCAAAGCTGGTGGCAACGTTCTACTTCTGGATGAGCCAACCAACGACCTTGACGTTGAAACACTTCGTGCCTTAGAGAATGCGATTCTAGAATTCCCAGGCTGTGTAATGTGTATCTCTCACGACCGTTGGTTCTTAGACCGTATCGCTACGCACATACTTGATTATCGTGACGAAGGCCAAGTGAACTTCTTCGATGGCAACTATACAGAGTACGAAGCGTGGTTAAAAAAGACTTACGGTGCACAGGCTGCTGAACCTAAGCGTATCAAGTACAAGAAAATTGGTTAATTGTTAGTTATTTTTTAAGCTATTGATTTAAAAAGCCCTGCATATGCAGGGCTTTTTTTACACTGGTGTCTAAGTGTATTACTATCTATGCTTAAATATATAGAATGTTGAGAGAATGATGATGGAAGAACGCAGACGTTTTACGCGTATTTTGTTTTCAAACCCGGCGACTTTAATGACAGCAAGTGGTGATTACAATTGTCAAGTACTCGACCTTTCATTAAAAGGCGCATTGATCACATTGCCAGTGGGTTATGTGCCACTGCAAGGTGAAGCCGCTAATCTAAAATTTCATTTGCCAGACAGTGACGTGCTAATTTCAATGGAAGTTGAAGTTCGACACGTCGAGAATGAATATTTAGGCCTTCACTGCAATCAAATTGACCTTGAAAGTGTGACACACCTAAAACGCTTGATAGAACTCAATGTCGGTGACGATGCTATACTTCATCGAGAAATAGAACAACTCGCGTTTAAAAACGTTTAAACAAACTTAAACTAACATTAAACATAAAAAAGAGATAAAGAATGATTTTGGAATCTTTGCAAGGATTTTTGCCTTTTATTAGCTATTTTGCAATCGGTTATATTATTACACTGTGTTTTTTATTTGTGTATACCTACATTACGCCACACTGTGAATGGCGTTTGATGAAAGAAAACAACTCCGCCGCTGCGGTCGCTTTTTGCGGTACATTAATTGGTTTTATTTTACCTATCGCCAGTGCAGCGGTGAATGCTGTGTCGCTTATTGATTTTGCTGTGTGGGGTGTGATTGCTGGAGTTATGCAGTTAGTGACTTTCTTTACTGTTCGCTTGTACATGCCAAAGCTGTCAGAAAAAATTGAAGCACAACATTTAAGTGCTGGGTTATTTTTAGGTGCAGCCTCACTGGCTACGGGAGTTTTAAACGCCGCCTGTATGACTTACTAGGAGACGTTATGAAACGTAGCAAACACATCAAACTGACTTTAATCATGGGCGCCACTGGCTCATTAGCTGGCTGTGGTGATAGTGAAGAATCCACTTTATTATTTCAAGATACGATGGAATGTAACTCTTTTGGCATTGAGTTTGAAACCTGCCAAGCAGAGTATCAGCAAGCATTAGAGCAACACTTAAATGAAGCTCCGCGCTACGCCACCGAGCAGTTGTGTGAAGGTGATTTTGGCTTCGACAGGTGTGAGTCGAGAAGTGGTATTTGGCAGCCTCTCATGGCTGGTTTCATGATAGGCTTAGTTGCTGAAGCTGTCGACGAAGGACTCGATGCATTAAAGAAAAAACGCAAGCATAAACGTGCGATGTTAGGTGGTAAATATTACTCAGGTGCCAAACCTTTATACCGTAGCCGTGACGATTTCTTTAACTATCGTAATTCAAACAATGACTATGTAGCCAGTGCTAGCAGTAGCGGTTCTACTCTCGTCAAATCCAGTAAAGTGAACTATAAAGCAAAACGGAAACCCGTTACTCGTAAACGTGGTGGTTTTGGCCGAAGTGCATCAAGAAGTAGCTGGGGAGGTTAAGCGAAAGCTTAATCTCTAATTTCATTTTATGTTCAGAAGATCATCCACACCTCGCCCACACTGGCAACAACTCGCAAAAGAAACAGGCTTTAACTTTCATACCATGCATGGCGAAACTTATTGGGATGAAAGCGCGTACTACCAATTTTCTTTAAAACAAGTAGAGCAGGACATAGAAGATCCGAGTGTCGAGCTCAATCAAATGCTAATGGAGTTGGTTTCTAAGGTCTGTGACGACGACGAGCTCATGAAGTTATTTGCTGTTCCCGAACAACAGTGGGATTTAATTCGTCGCTCTTGGTTCAGGCGCGATCCGCATTTATACGGCCGCTTTGACTTTAGTTATAACGGCAATGGCCCTGCAAAATTACTCGAAGCGAATTTTGATACACCCACTTCATTGTTTGAAGCTGGTTATTTTCAATGGCGCTGGCTCGAAGATATGGTCGATGCACAACAACTGCCAAGGCAAAGCGACCAGTTTAATGCCTTGCAAGAAGCACTGATAAAACATTTTCGACAGCTACATCGGTTTAATCGTTCAAAGCGTTTGTATTTCTCATGCTGTAAAGACACAGAAGAAGACCTAGGCACAATTGAATACATGCGTAGCTGTGCCATGGAGGCTGGTTTAAAAACGAGCTTTTGCTTTGTAGAAGACATTGGGCTCAATGACGCCGACCAATTAACAGATCTAAACAATAACCCCATGAGGTGGATGTTTAAACTCTATCCTTGGGAGTTTATGTTCACCGATGAGTTTGCACCTGCATTGTCGAATTTAGAGATGCAGTGGTTAGAGCCAGCTTGGAAAGCCATCATTTCAAATAAGGCGATTTTGCCTTTGCTTTGGAAAATGTACGAAGGACACCCAAACCTATTACCAGCTTATTTTTCAAAATATAAACACAAACTCGATACAGCTAATGGCATCGTTAAGAAGCCCCTTTTCTCTCGCGAAGGTGCTAACATAGAGATTCGCAAAGAAGGTAAGACGCTAGCTAGCTCTGGCGGCGACTATGGTGATGAGGGTTTCATTTATCAAGCTTTTCATGCTTTACCAAATTTTGATGGCAACTACCCTCTAATTGGTAGTTGGATGGTAAAAGATGAAGCTGTGGCCATGAGTATTAGAGAAGACAGCTCTTTAATCACACAAGATCTCAGTCGTTTTGTACCGCATATTATCTTGGGCTAAATTGCAGGTTTTAGCCTTTAGCCATTTAAGCATATTCGCAAATGCGCTACCATTAACATAAATCATTTCATAGGGATGAATACTATGGCGCACACTCGTGCTTTTCCTTTGAACCAATATCTCATTTCAGTCTCAGGCCAAGATCAGCTTAACTATTTACATGGCCAACTGACGCAAGATTTGAACTTAATTAATGAACAACAGTTTTTATGGGCGGGCCATTGCTCACCTAAAGGCAAGCTTTGGGGTGCATTTAAGCTATTTAAGCATCAATCAATGTTTTATTTATTAGGTAGCCCTGCTGAATGTGAAGCCTCAGCTAGAGAGTTAAAAAAGTATGGGGTTTTCGCTAAAGTTGAAATTGAACTTCACGAAAGTCCAAAACTTTTTGGTATTTTAACGAATGATCTTTCTGCAACTTGTGCGCAGTTTGAGATTTCCTTCTCAGAAGAACAAAATAGCTGTGAGTTTGCTGGCGGCATAGCCCTGAAACTCGATGAAACTCGTTTGATCGTTTTACTAAATGATGATGCAGAGTTGCCAAATAATATTATGCTTGAAAACGATGCAACCGAGTTTGAGGAAGCGGCCATTTTGGGCGGTGAACCCGCACTCAACAGTGACTACATTGAAGAATTTGTGCCGCAAATGATCAACCTTCAAGCAATCGGTGGTATCAGCTTTAAAAAAGGCTGCTATACAGGTCAAGAAACCGTTGCTCGTATGCGCTATTTAGGTAAAAACAAACGCGCTATGTACATTGTACAAGGTGATGCTTCTCAAGCCGTTAAAGATACGGATTTAGAAATTAAGCTAGAAGACAACTGGCGTCGTGCAGGAAAAATCATTTGCCAAGTGTTTAATGCTAACTCAAGCACCTACTCTGCGTTGGCTGTCTTACCAAATGATACTCAATCAGATGCGACACTAAGGTTAAAGCAATCTCCAGAGCAGTTGGTTTCAATCCAACCTCTTCCATATTCTCTTGAAGACCAATAATTGGATCCTATTATGAAAATCACTAAAGACGCCGTTATAAAAATGCACTTTTCTGTAATGGATGATGAGCAAAATACCATAGATAACACGTACGACGGTGAACCACTTGAGATCATCTCAGGCCACGGTTACCTTGTACCTGGCTTAGAGGCGGCTATTGCAGACAAAAAAGCTGGAGATACTTTCTCTGTGACTATCGAACCAGAACAAGGCTATGGCGAACGCCACGATAACTTAACCCAGGTTGTTAACAAGTCAATGTTTGAAGGTATGGACATCGATGTGGGCATGCAGTTTAGAGCAACCACTGATGAAGGCGAACACACAGTTATAATCATTGGCATTGAAGGTGATGAAGTTGTGATAGATGGTAATCACCCACTATCTGGTTTAACTTTGACTTTTGATGTTGAAATCGTTGATGTGCGTGAAGCAACAGCTGAAGAGCTTGAGCACGGCCATGTTCACACAGAAAGTGGCTGCGGTCAGCAACACTGATTAAACTGTAGGTGTAAAAAAATAGCGCCATGAATACACTGGCGCTATTTTTTTTAAGCATAACTTAGCTGTCTGTACCTAACTAAAATCAAATGGATCTTTGCGTTTTTTAACTGGCTCATGCTCTTCGTCGTCTTCATCAATGTCTTCTTGCTCAGCTACATGAATTACCTCGGGAACGTGCTTTAATTGTTCCGGAAAACTTGCAAGTAATTTTTCTTGATCATTTGTACCAATACGATACTTAGTGCCATCCTTTAGCAAAATTTCTATGGCAGAGAAACCTGCTGCCGCATAAACCCAGCCGTCATGACTTATACGCATTCCAACACCATGACGTAATGAGTTTCGAACCGCTTTCACTGACTCAATATCATTGAAATTTAGTATTTTCTTACCAACACCTGGGCCAAACCAAAAGCTGACTGAATGGCTGCTCGGACTCACTTCAACAGTCAAACCATAAAAAGCAATAGCAACCAAAGTGAGCAATATAGCAAACCCAATTATACCCGCATTAAACCCTATTAGTTGAACTGCAATTGCTAAAAAGCTACTGATCCACAATAAAATTGCCCATATCACCCATGCAAATTGTGTATGTTTGTACATAAACTCTCTTTAATTAATCTTCAATTTTAACTGGGGTTGGACGCGAGAAGTCCTGCAGTCCACCACTGAAGCTGTAAATCAATGTCGCACTGATTTCACTGTCTTTCTTAAGCTTGTTTTCTTCGGGTTGTGAGTTGTGTCTGTAGGTATAAGCCACTTTAAAACCAATGCCACCGAGTACTTGAGTAACAAGTGAAGTTTCACTAAAAACTCGGGTATTTAAACCTGATAATGAACGCTCAATACTTACATCTTGGTTAAAACGCGTTCTCTCTGACACTTTGCGTTCCCACTGTAATGACAATCTTAATAATTGACCTTGCTGGACACGATCTGCCCCCTCTAACAAATCAATTTCATCATTGGTCCGCGTTATTGAAAAACCAGGGCCTACATCTAAATCAATTGTGTTCTTTCTACCTTCAAATAAGCGTGTGCCATACCCGAGCGCAAAGGTGGCGGTATACTCTTTGCCGTTAAATTCGTCGTCTTCGTAGTCAGCGTATAAGAAAAACGATTCATTATCTTCACCAATCTTATAGTTACCCTGCATTGACACAAAGTAACGCTCTGCTGATACCGTTTCAGCCCCAGTCTCTGAATCCGTGTCTTCACGATAAAGACCATCAAACTTAAAATGGTTTCGCCAATGGGTAAAGTCCTGATATAAGTTACCCTTTAATTTAAAAGCGGTGCTTTCGGCGTTACCTTTATTGATAATCAAACCAAACTCAGTGTCACCATATAAAAAATCGCCTTTGTGAAGTTCATGTATTTCTTCATCTGATAGTTCTCCGTATTCATGGAAATCTTCGAATGGGTCTACCGCATAAGTAGGGTTACTGAAAGTTACAAAGCCAAGAGCGACTGTGAGTGCCAGTAGTTTTATTTTTGTTATTAACATACTTAATTATTGAATGTTTTCTTCGGCTTCTTGCTTCCATAACACATGACAGAACGGCGCATCCAAGTCGCGACTGATAAGAATTTTAGCAAGCACCTCATCACCATCTTCGTATTCAATGCCCACTAAAACTTGTACAAAATCTTCGAGATCACTTTCTAGAGATACGAATTCTTGCCAGCTATCATCCGGTTCACTGTCTTCGATAAAGCCAAACTCTTCATGATGTTGGTTAAATTCAGCAATATCTAACTCAGATAAATTTTGTGGTGCTAACTCTTGAAAAATTTCATAAGCTTGATGGGTTGCTTCTTCAATACTACAAAGACGTACAGGCATAGAAAGTCTCACTAACAAATATTGTTGCTATAATACAAAACCGCCAATTACTTGGCTACGGTCTTGAGTCGAATTGATGAATTTACATGGCAAACAAAGCCATATAGAGTGTTAACTCTAAAATTATAATAAAAACAGGTTTCCTATGGTTTCACTCGAAATAATAAATAATGTTGCTTACGTCACCCTGAACCGCCCTGATAAACAAAACGCATTAAACGTTGAAATGTTTATTCAACTTGATAAATGTATTAAAACAATCAAAAAACAGCGTGAAATCCGAGCCGTTGTTATTCGTGGAGAAGGCGCGCATTTTTGCTCGGGTCTAGATGTGAAGTCTGTCATGGCTAAACCGCTGAATATCGTTAAGTTACTTTTTAAATGGTTGCCTGGAAACGCTAACCTTGTGCAGAGAGTCGTACTTGGATGGCACGCTATCCCAGTACCTGTTATTGCCCTCATTCAAGGCAATAGCCTTGGCGGGGGTCTTCATATTGCGCTAGGTGCAGATATGCGCATCGCCAAAAGCAACACACAAATTGCAATTATGGAATCACGTTGGGGCTTGTGCCCTGACATGGGCAGCGCGCCTTTGTTACTTGGTTTAACGCAGTACGACAAAGCCTTATTGCTGAGTAGCCAAGGAGAGCAAATTGATGCTAAACAGGCCTTTAAACTTGGATTGATCACAGAAATAGTAGAAGACCCTGAAAAGCGCTGCAGTGAGATAATACAGCAACTCAAAACGCGCTCTCCAGATGCGCTGTCTGCTATTAAACGCTTGAGCCAAGCAAGCTTTCATTACAACCGCAGATGTATTCTCGCTAAAGAAACTTGGTCGCAAATCAAACTTTTATTGAGTAAAAATACGCGTATCGCCATGCATAATTCAACTAAAGACGAAGCAAAACCATATAATCTTAGAAGAAAATGGTAAGAAGGTCGCATCGACATGCTTACGCACTTTTTTATACTTAAGTTATGAAAAATACTAAAACATATCTTGTAGCTTGGTTTAAATTCAGCGCCAGTTTGATGTTGCTGATTGGTTGTTTATTTGTCTCTAAACTCACTACCTCATATTTTCAAATTGCTTTTCCTAGCGCATTGTTGGCTATGTTGATTATGTTTGTCCTATTAATAATGGATGTTGTAAAAGAGTCATGGATTGCTCCCGCTTGCCAGCCTATTTTGAAATACATGGCATTGTTTTTTATTCCTGCGGGCGTTGGATTAATTGAGCATGTAGATATCTTTATCAATTATTGGTCATTATTATTCCTAGTATTACTGCTAGTGCCTTTAGCAGGGCTTATCTTAGTTGCATTGATCGCTAACTCAAGGAGCGGGCATGCTAGATGATTTGCTTATAACTATTTGTGTCTGCGCGCTCATTACAGTTTTATTCTTTTTTACAAGAAAGCTGAACAGTCAATTTCATTCTCCTCTACTGAACCCTCTGCTGCTTTGTATTGTGATGCTGAGTGCCATACTGATTTTTGCAGATATCAGTTATCAGGACTTTTCCAATGCCAGTTATCCCATTCATTTTTTTCTAGAAGTGGCTGTTGTCGCACTCGCCTACCCCCTCTTCAAGCAAATTCATGAAATTAAGCACAGTTTGGGCTTGCTACTACTGAGTGGTTTTATAGGTGTCACCAGTGCCGCATTGATAGCCTTCATACTCTGCAAAATCTTTGCTGTACCTGATGAACTATTACGCTCTTTACTCGCACTTTCTGTGACGACTCCAATAACACTCATTATCAGCGATGAATTAAACGGCATTCCAGCCATCGCCGCATTTATGGTTATCTTGATCGGCATTTTTGGAGCTGTGTTTGGGTTAACTTTGTTAAGTTTATTAAAAGTTGAAGATCAGAGAGTAAAAGGCCTTGCTCTTGGAGTGGTATGCCATGGTATCGGCACCGCAACTGCAATTGAACACCACCCCGAGGCTGGTGCTTTTGCATCCGCAGCGATGATAATCAGTGCATTGATCACAGCGACTTGGGTACCCATTCTTTATGCTATATTGGCGCAGCTAACTGGTAGTTGGTTTATTTAAGCAATAAAGCAACTAACAAGTATTATAAAACAATGGGTTATTTTATTTCTTGTGCTAACCTGTGACTAACTCCACTATTTGTTTTAAATTTACTGGGTATTTACCGTGATCCAACAAGAGATAGAGCAAGTCGAACGCTTTTACACCATTATTAAAGACTATTTAGTCAACTACAGCATACAAGTAGCTGCTGCAATCTTAATACTCATAATAGGTCTGTGGGTTTCTAAGAAACTCTCTAAAACGGTAGAACGTTTATTACTTAAGCATAATATTGATATTGCTTTAACCAACTTTATTGCCAATGTGGTGAAAGTACTGCTTATTGTGATGTTTGTGGTTATTGCCCTCGGAAAACTCGGGATCAGTATTACGCCATTTGTCGCCGCGATAGGTGCAGCCTCATTAGGTGCGGGTTTGGCTTTGCAGGGTATGCTCTCAAACTATGGTTCGGGCCTTGCGATTATTGCTACGCGCCCATTTGTTGTCGGTGATACCATTTCGGTTAGAGGTGAGTCAGGTCAGGTTAAAATGATCGAGCTTGGACATACCATTTTAATCAATGAAGAAAACGTCGAGATCACCATTCCTAACAAGCACATCGTTGGCGAAGTACTGCATAACTCATTTAACAATTCATTAGTAATGGGCGAAATCGGCATTGCTTATAGTGCTGATAGCGATAAAGCCATTAACGTCATCAAAAATATTCTCTCATCTCATAGCAAAGTGGCCAACGAGCCGCACGCTAAAATTGGCATAGAGCGCTTCGATGATAGCGCTGTGATTATTAGTTATCGCTACTGGGCACCCACTACCGAGCTGATTGATACTAAGCTCGACATTAACCAACAAATCTATGCGCAAATTAAAGCCGCTGATGTTGAAATACCGTTCCCACAACGGGTTGTGACCATAAAGAATGAGAATTAATATATTTAAATTATGATTGCTAAGTTTTTAATCAGAGCATAAAAAAGCCGTTCGATTGAACGGCTTTATTGAATTTATTTTAAACTAAGTTAAGGCTTTGGAAGTTCTGAAGGCTTAACTGGCTCTATTGCTAAACTTGAGCTGTAAGAATCACTTTCAACGCTTTGTGACTTTTTTTTCTCTGGTAATGAAGGCGATTCAGCAGTTGAAATGCCTCCTTTAACTTGATGTAGTTTGTTTGTAGATAAAATCATATTTATACCTATTTGAGTTTATAAGTTAACAAGTCTTAAGGTCTTTTTTTGAATGTTTTAAACCAAATGAAAAACATACAAACGCTGCAATAAAGAATATTGCTTTTTGAACAATGTCCCTAATGTGTAATTTATAATAAGCATTACTAATTGTATCTACCCAGTATAGGTATACTTCTACAAAAGCGATAAAATTGTTTATAATTGATAATGTGAATAAAAATACTAGTAAAGTTTCTTGTATTGTATATGCATGATTCTCATAAGCATCATTAAAAAATTTGAAAGCTTTTAATTTATAAGCCCAATACCGTCTGCCTAATACAAAAACTAAAAAAACTCCAGACATTGCAATCGACCAAATATAATAACCTATTGGCATTGTCAAAGCCCAACTAGAAAATAATAAGTTAATTGCCTCAACAAACATAAAACATAGAATCATAAATCTCGCATTAATATTTTTCCATGATAAAAATAACGAAATAAGTAATGCGGCTGGTATCAAAAAATCATATATTACTAAGCTCATTCTTTCACCTCTTCAACATCTTTATTATTCTTATTTTCTTTGTCATTTTTCTTACCGAAAATATTAAAGTATGAGGCAGGATCGCGACCACTGATCAACAGTATGTCGATAAATTTGCTGAGAGGAATTTCGTTTTTGCCGCTTTCCCAGTTTGAGATGGTTGATTGGTCGCACTCAGATATCATGCGCTTTGCAAGCTCAGCTTGACTTAAGCCTAATTCTTGCCTGATCTGGCGAATAAATCGCTGTGCTTCAACCTTGAAGCTAAAAGTTTTCCTTTTGCGCTCGGTTGTTTTCATTATTTCCTTTCCAAAAAAAGCTATATCCCTAGCTTTCTTAATAAAACAGTTTATTAAGTTATAAATGACTAATATTTACATTATGATAACAGAGAGGTTTCATAAGTTAAACACTATTTTTGATTGTTTAGTAGGCAGGATTTGTGATGTTAAAAAAACTGTTCGTCTTAACTAAGAATTAAACATAAAAAAGCCCGATAATTCAACATCGAGCCTCTGTATTGATTTTTAAATTACAGCAGATTTATGCTTTGCGCCAAGTCGTTTTACCTGCACTGTCTTCTAGTACTACACCCATCGCCGTTAACGCATCACGTGCCGCATCCGCAGCGGCCCAATCTTTATCCGCTCGCGCTGTTAAACGCTGCTGAATTAACGCTTCAATTTTAGCGACTTCGTCGTCGTCTTGCTCGCCTTGTAAGAATTGCTCTGGCTGTTGCTGTGCAATACCCAGCACTTCAGCTAACTTCACAAGAATAAACGCATGCTCACCTGCCGCTTTAGCATCTTTTTCTTTTAGCAAGTTCACTTCTTTTGCTAATTCAAAGATAACTGGCAGCGCTTCTGGTGTATTGAAGTCATCGTTCATCGCTGTTTCAAAACGCTTGGCAAATTCTGTTTGCTTATAATCAACTTCAACGAGCTCAACATCACGTAACGCTGTGTAAATACGCTCAAGCGATGAACGCGCTTGATCTAGATTCTCTTGTGAGTAGTTAAGCTGGCTACGATAGTGACCGTTAATTAAAAAGTAACGAACTGTTTCGCGGTCGTATTGCTTTAATACTTCACGAACGGTAAAGAAGTTTCCTAAAGATTTAGACATCTTCTCTTTATTTACTTGCACCATACCAGTGTGGATCCAAGTATTTACGTAGTTACCGTTATTTGCACAGCATGACTGGGCAATTTCATTCTCATGATGCGGGAACTGTAAGTCAGAGCCACCACCATGAATATCAAAATGCTCGCCTAAATGTTTCTGGCTCATTGCACTACACTCGATATGCCAGCCAGGACGACCCTCACCCCAAGGTGATGACCAAGAAGGCTCACCTGCTTTGGCTTTCTTCCAAAGTACGAAATCTAGTGGATCATCTTTGCCCTCAGCCACTTCAACTCGTGCACCCGCTTGCAGCATATCTAAATCTTGCTGAGACAATTGGCCGTATTGTTCAAATGTAGACACATCGAATAATACATCGCCGTTTTGCGCAACGTAGGCGTGTTTCTTCTCAACTAGACGTTCGATCATTTCTATGATCTCATTCATATGACCGGTTACTGTTGGCTCAATATCAGCTGGCAGCATATTCAATGCTTCGAAATCTTCATGCATTGCTTTGGTCATACGAACCGTTAGGTCGTTGATCTCTTCGTTATTTTCAGCAGCACGCTTAATAATTTTGTCGTCTACATCGGTGATGTTACGTACATATGTGACATCAAACCCTAAATAGCGAAGGTAGCGATTCATTACATCAAACGAAACATAAGTACGCGCATGACCCACGTGGCAGAAATCATAAATGGTGATACCACACACATACATGTCGACTTTGCCTTCGACGAGAGGTTTAAACGGCGCTTTTTCACGAGTAAGTGTGTTGTATATCTGCAACATTGAGTCTGTTTCCTAATCCAATAATAGACATAAGCTGCAATCATAACACTTGAATTCGCCCTGCTCTATACCCGATCGCAGCTATTTCCCGATAAATACACCGTTAACACAAAGCTTTAATCGATTTATATTCTGCTATAAAATATAAACCTTTAATAAACACATATCGGATAGGTAACCACAATGGTTGTACTTCAAACAAACTTTGGTGAAATCAAAGTAAACCTTTTTTCAGAAGAAGCGCCTGCAACAGTTGAAAACTTTTTAAACTATGCAAAATCAGGCTTTTATGACGGCACTATCTTCCACCGTATAATCGACGGTTTCATGGTCCAAGGTGGTGGTTTTACTCAAGGTATGGAACAAAAATCTGTTCAAGCACCCATTCAAAATGAAGCGAACAATGGTCTGAGCAACAAAATTGGTACGCTTGCTATGGCACGTACACCAGATCCTCACTCTGCGACAGCTCAGTTCTTCATCAATGTAAACGACAATGACTTCTTAAACTTCTCTAGCGAGACTTCGCAAGGTTGGGGTTACTGTGTATTCGGTGAAGTAGTAGAAGGCATGGACATCGTAAACAAGATCAAATCTGTTGCTACCGGTTCTGCTGGCTTCCACCAAGACGTACCACTTGAAGATGTGATCATCGAGAAAGTAACTGTTGCTTAAATCTAGTGTTAAGCAGTTCAGGCTAGGTATGCACCTAGCCTTATCTTTTTTACACTCACTATTCATTTTCTTTCTAGGCTTTTTGAATGGCATCTCGCAAAACCTACTTTATTTCTGACTTGCATTTAACCGAAGACCGCCCTGATATAACACATGCATTCAAGCTTTTTCTTGAGAAGTATATGACTGATGACGTCGATGCTTTGTATATTCTTGGTGATTTTTTTGAAGTATGGATAGGTGATGATAATCATACAGCGCTGACCATCGAAATCGCCTCACTGTTAAAGTCTATATCAGACAAAGGTATTCAAGTATTTTTTACTCATGGTAATCGAGATTTTTTACTTGGGAAGAAATACGCCAAGCAATCGGGCATGATGTTACTTCCTGAACAAGAAATTATTGATTTATACGGTACTCCTACAGTCATCCTGCACGGTGATGAAATGTGCACCCAAGATGTTGCCTATCAAAAATTTCGTAAGAAGAGTCGAGGCTGGTGGTGGCCTAAACTGATGCTCGCCATGCCACTCAGTTATAGAAGAAAAGTCGCCAAACAAGCGCGCCAAAAGAGTATTGAGAGCCAAAAAGGCAAGCCATTAGATATTCTAGATGTCACTGCTGACGCAGTTTTGGACATGTTTACAAAGCACAATGTAAAACACATGATCCATGGTCATACACACAGACCAAATGTGCACACAATTGAAAAAGATGGAGATACCTTAACCAGAACCGTACTCGGTGACTGGTATTCGCAAAGCTCTTACTTAGTTGTGACTGATAATGAGCAAACGCTGCACCAAGGTAGGCCTTTTACAGGATAACTACCCTATTTAAAATCTGAACAGAACGAGCTAAGCTTTGTCCTCAAGATGAGCAAGTTTTATTGAGCATTGTTATCAGCACTAGCCAATAACATATCTATATTTTTAGCTTCTCTTTGCATAGCCCTTACTTCATGTGCTGATAGCTTTTCTAGTTCATGCTCACAAACAGGCGTTGGTGCTTCGAAACATTCCAGGAAAAGTTCAGGACAAAGGCGGTTGAAAATGTATTTGGCTCTTTTCATATGAAAACTTGAGGTGATTAGTACAATTTCAGTAATGTCTGCCTGTTGTAGGATGGGCTTTGTAAGCAACGCATCTTCTAGGGTAAAACGGCTTTCGGCGATGGGCAAAAATTGAGTATCGGGAACACCCAACGCTGTTAAGTAAGCCTTTACGTAGTCTGCATGGGCCTGTTCAGTCACATTGAAATGCGCACCAAACCCACCGGTACAAAGGATCTTTAGCTCTGGAAAATTTAGATGGTATTCGAAAGCTGTCTGACATCGCTTTATAACAATCTCAGACAACTCTCCTTGGGCATTATTTGGTCCGCCCAGTAAGATAATAGCTTTGGACATTTAATCCCTTTTAATCTGTCTTTTAAACTTGTTAAGCTTGCCTCGGCGCACCTGAATGGAACTTAAAATCTTCATCAGGACTAGAAATAAGCTCAGCCTCTACCCCACCAAAAAATGCCACTCGTTCAGATATGTCTTTACCTGCAATTTCTTCTGCCAGTGTCAGGTAATCCTGATAATGACGCGCTTCGGAACGCAGTAAAGACACATAAAAATCACCGAGCTTTTTATCTACATGTGGGGCTAATTTTGCGAATCGTTCACAAGAACGAGCTTCGATATAAGCGCCACAGATCAGTTTATCAATGAGTTTTTCAGGCTCATAAGTGCGAACATGTTTAAGTAGCCCACTTGCGTAACGGCTTGATGCGCAATATTCATATTCAACGCCACAGTTATGCATGATCTCTAATACTTGATAAAAGTGATGTAACTCTTCTTTGATAAGCAAGACCATTTTATCAATTAAATCTTGGCCATAAGCGGTCTTTGCTTTAGGCACCATAGATTTATTCAGCTTATTGCAATCAGCTAGATCTTGCCAACTGCCTGTTTTACGATAGGTAAAATCCTCGTAAGGCTTCAGCCATTCTAGTAGAGCCGTGCCACTGTCTTTATCTACTGCGTATTTACGGATCAAATACATAGCAGATTGTGCTGCTTTTAATTCACAGACCATATGATCATTTAAAATAACAGGAAGGTTTTTAGGGTCTTTTGCTGCTTCAATCCAACTAGTTGGGGTTTCGCATTGCAAGAATTGATTAATTGGCTCTAAAAGTTTATCCAAGGCTGACTCTCAAAGTGACTCTAATAAAAATTTTCCCGAATTGTATCATAAAACTGGTTTAGGCTAATGTATTGAACCAAGGAAGGTGATTGAAATAAAAGAAATCCAAACTTTTCAATTAGACAAAAGTTTAAGCATTTCTTGACAAAGAAATGCTTCTTACGCATAACTAATTATGAAACATGTATAAAAAACACACCCTTTGCCAAATTATGATAAGGAGGCCTTATGATTTTAAATCATCTATGGGGCTTGTACGCTCACCCGCTCGAAGAGTGGCAAACCATAGATAATCTTCATGAGAGCGTTAAGTATAGTTTATCTCATATCGCGCTTATCGCATTAATCCCTAGTATCATGGGGTACGTTTCTTCTGTACACATTGGCTGGCGCGTCGGCACATCGGATGTCGCTTTTCTAACGCATGAAAGTGCCCTATTGATTGGTGTCGCCATGTATTTTGCACTGATTATGGGGGTTTTTGCACTGGCCTATTTAGCAAACTGGATGGCGATTACATTCGGGGCTAAGCCGACATATACACAAACTTTAGAGCTCGCAGCTTATACAGCCACACCGTTATTTATGTCGGCTGTTTCTGCTATTTTTCCTGAACTTTGGTTTGTAGTGACTGTCGGTATGGCCGCATTGGCTTATTCTGTTTACCTACTTTATACCGGCGTGCCTATCTTAATGCATATTCCTGAAGAGCGAGGCTTTATCTATGCCAGCTCTGTGGTGACTTGCGGATTAGTCTTAATTGTAATTATTATGGCGGGCACGGCTATTTTATGGACTAATGGCATAATTAGCCCTACCTTTAGTTAGGGTGCTCAAAATAGCCCCTAATTTTTGCTTTTATCCAAAAGTTAAAAGGAGCGAATAATCGCTCCTTTTTATATCTCTTATAGAAGTGAATAGTTAAATAATTATTCGCCTTCTGATTCTTCTTGGTTGTGTAACTCAAGTGAAGCTGACATCGCCTGCTCACGTGTTGATTTTGCAGAGTCATTACGGAGCGCGTCAATACGATTTAGGTAATCTTGATCGATATCACCCGTGATGTACTGACCATCAAATACTGATGTTTCGAATTCAGTTACATCTGGATTTTCTTGACGTACTGCAGCAATAAGATCTTCAATAGATTGGTAGATTAAGCCATCAGCACCAATGCTTTGGTTAATGTCATCTACTTCTCGACCGTGTGCAATTAGCTCAGCAGCAGACGGCATGTCGATACCATAAACGTTCGGAAAACGAACTTCTGGTGCAGCTGAAGCAAAATATACGTTTTTAGCACCAGCTTCACGAGCCATTTCAACGATCTGCGCTGAAGTTGTACCACGTACAATTGAATCGTCTACAAGTAATACGTTTTTACCCTCGAATTCTCTGTCGATCGCATTTAATTTGCGACGTACAGATTTCTTACGCATTTCTTGGCCTGGCATGATAAATGTACGACCAATATACCGGTTCTTCACAAAACCCTGGCGGTAAGGCTTATCTAAAACCGTTGCAATTTCTAGCGCAACATCACACGACGTTTCAGGGATTGGAATAACCACATCAATATCTTTATCAGCCCACTCGCGTGCAATCTTTTCGCCTAATTTAGTACCCATATTTACACGTGTTGCGTAAACTGACATGTTGTCAATTACAGAATCAGGACGCGCAAAGTATACAAACTCAAAAATACATGGTGCATGTTGTGTACCAACAGCACACATTTTTGAGAATAGTTGACCATCCTCAGTCACGTAAATTGCTTCACCTGGTGCTACGTCGCGCACAAATTCAAAGCCATCAGCTTTAAGTGCAACGCTCTCAGAAGCAAACATATACTCAGTGCCGCTCTCAGTCTCACGCTTGCCATAAACTAGTGGGCGAATACCTTTAGGATCACGAAAAGCCACAATACCGTGACCAATGATCATCGCAATACTTGCGTAACCACCAACAACTAGCTCATTCACATTTGAGATTGCACTGAACATATCTTCAGCTTCAAGCTTTAACTTCCCTGATTTGCAAAGTTGATGCGCTAAGATGTTTAAAAGAATTTCAGAATCTGAAGTGGTGTTTACATGACGGCGAGCTTGGCTAAATAATAACTCTTTAAGCGATTCTGCGTTTGTAAGGTTACCATTGTGTGCTAAGGCAATACCAAATGGAGAATTTACATAAAATGGCTGTGCTTCTGCAGAACTTGAAGAGCCCGCAGTTGGGTAACGAACATGGCCGATACCAATATTGCCTTGAAGGCGCTTCATATGGCGGGTATGAAACACATCTTTAACAAGACCATTTGCTTTTCTTAAGCTAAACGTATTGTTGTCGATTGTGATGATGCCTGCTGCATCTTGCCCACGGTGTTGCAAAACAGTTAAGCCGTCATACAAAGCCTGATTAACAGGAGATGTTGCGACTATACCAACGATACCACACATTAAATTTTTCCTCGCCGATTAACGGTT
>CAYZOE010000071.1:21168-25085 GCA_964479805.1 uncultured Pseudoalteromonas sp.
CCGATTAACGGTTGACTGAATTTAAAAAGCTTGAGTTGTCTTCTAAGTACGAGAAAAACCACTCAATAACAAAACTAAATTCAGGGATCAAAGTTGATGCTGTCCACCAAGGTGCATCTGGTGCACCGGTAAACGCATCCAGAAAAAACAGTAAGGCGCTTACGACTAACACGCCTCGAAGTGCACCAAACACAATACCTATGATACGGTCGGTGCCTGACAGTCCTGTACGTTGTACAAGTTCTGACAGAATATAATTAACAAGCCCACCCAACAGTATGGTCGCAAAAAATAATATGGCAATTGCGGCCGCATTTCTTAAAAGGGGTTCTGAAATGGAGGTAAGGTAGGTTGCTAGATATTGGTAGAATAAACTAGAAATGAAGAATGCGCTGATCCAGACAACTAATGACATTGCTTCTTTTACAAAGCCTCGTATTAGTCCGAATAAGGTGGAAAGACCAACTATACCGAGAATCGCGTAATCAACCCAGTTCATAATAACCAACAAGCCGTTAATTTGTGGCGCATTCTATAAGAGCCAAGGGTCAATTACCAGATCATTTTGTTATATCGAATTGGGTTAGTCGGCCTTTTAGTTTTGTAAGCTTTTCTAACTCTGGCAATTTTTGTTCTAGATCGGTCTTATCTAACTGAGGACCAACAAATACTTTCGTTAATTCGCCATTGCGCGTTTTAATAGGTCGTGTAAATGCAGTAAAACCTGCATTTCTTAGCTTTTTCATCAAAGCTTCAACATTGGCTTTATGAGAAAAACTACCCAGCTGTATGACGTATGCCATGCTGGTTAAATTAGACGTATCTGAACGCTGCAAAGGCGCTATGTTTGCTTCTACAATTTGCTGTTGCGATTTTATTTCTTCAGCCTTTGGTTCTGCCTCTTCAATAATTTTTGCTGGTTGTGAGCTTGAATTATTTACCTCTGTGTTCATAACTTGTGTTATTTCGGAGCTATCAGCTTTTTCGGTAGCCACTGACTCACTATCAAGTGCAATCTCATCAAATAAGGATTCAGATTTTACCTCAGGTGCAAGCTCAGCTTTTGCATTAATCTCTTGTTGTATCTCAATTGTAGTAAACTCAGGGCGTTCAGGAATGGTTTTAAAGCCGTCTTTGAAGTGAACCTTTTCACCATCAAGAATATTCGGTATAAAAATGATTGCAGCGACCACCACAATACTAGTACCCACTAAACGGTTTAAAAATCCTGAGTTCACAGTTTATCTCTCTATTTTTGCCAATACTGAATTGCTTCTGCAACAGTAAAGAAGGATCCAAATACAATCATTGCCGTCTGGTCATCAAGTTGCAATAACTGACTATCGAGTGCCATATGGACCGAATCAAACGTGTTTGCACTTTGCTGTTGCTCTTTCGATAGCAAAGGCAACAAGTTAGACGCTTGCTCTGCTCGAGGGCCTTCTAAAGACGCTAATGACCAAAAATCAATTAGTTCAGACACTTCATTGATTACACTGGCTTTATCTTTATCAGCAAGCATAGCGATTAATGCATGGATTTTAAACCCTTGCTGCTTCAACTCTAATAACTTTTGCTTTAGATAACGAGCAGACTCCGGGTTATGTGCAACATCAGTAAATACTTTTGGAGAGTCACTTAGCTTTTGAAAACGCCCTTCTACTTTTAAATCAGCTAAACATTTTTCAATGACTGATAGATCTGGAAGTAACTCTAAGCGTGCCAGTAATGTCAAAGCTGTGGCGACATTTTGTGCCGGAATACTTGGCTTTTCAAACTCAAAATCGTGCGATTTATAACGCCAAACAAACGATGACTGTTTTGGTTCAAAGAGAAAGTCTCGCTTAGATAGTATGAGTTCAGCTGAAATCTCATCACCGTACTCAGTGACTGTGTGTGGAATATTTAAATCTCCCACTATTGCCGGTTTATCAGCGCGAAAAATGCCTGCTTTATCATAACCAACTAATTCCCGCGTATCACCTAAGTATTCTTTATGGTCAAGATCAATCGTTGTTATAACACTCGCAATGGGCTCAACAATATTAGTTGCGTCAAAACGACCACCTAAACCTACTTCAAGAAGTACATAATCGACTTCACAGCGTTTAAAAATCGCCAAAGCACCTAGTGTGCCAAATTCAAAGTAGGTCAATGGCGTTGCACCTCTTCCCTTCTCTAACAGGTCAAAAGCATCAACATGGTATTGATCGTCTAATTCTTTACCATTAACACGAACACGTTCGTTATAACGAATTAAATGTGGTGAAGCATACGTGCCTACTGAGTAACCCTGAGCGAGTAGCAGACTTTCTAAGCAACGTGCGGTGGTACCTTTACCATTAGTACCAGCAATCATGATGATTTTCGAGGAAGAATTGAGAAGATTAACCGAATCGGCTACTTGTTTGATGCGCTCCAAACCCATTTCGATATTGGCAGGATGAACACGCTCTAAATAACAAAGCCAATCATCAAGACTTGATGATTGGCAAGGTATATTTTGTGACATAAAAACAGCTTAAATTAAAAAATTTAAGCTACTCTATGCTCTTGTTCAGTAGATGGCAAGTCCATAAACTTCGCTAAATTACGTGCTAGTGTGTCACGCATTTCACGACGATCAACAATCATGTCGATTGCACCATGCTCAAGTAGGAACTCTGAACGTTGGAAACCTTCAGGTAATGTTTCACGAACAGTTTGTTCGATAACACGGGGACCTGCGAAACCGATAAGTGCTTTAGGCTCAGCAACATTGATATCACCAAGCATTGCCAGTGAAGCAGATACACCACCCATTGTAGGGTCGGTCATTACTGAGATAAATGGCAGGCCTTTTTCACTCATTTTAGCCAGTGCCGCACTTGTTTTTGCCATTTGCATCAATGACATAAGTGCTTCTTGCATACGCGCACCGCCAGATGCTGAGAAACATACTAATGGCATGTTGTGCTCTAAACATTCGTTTACGGCATCAACAAAACGTGCACCAACAACCGACGCCATTGAACCACCCATGAATGAGAATTCAAAAGCTACAGCTGCAACCGGCATACCTTTAAGACGACCCGTCATCGCAACTAGGGCATCTTTTTCGCCACTTACTTTTTGCGCAGCTGTGATTCTGTCAGAGTACTTTTTAGAATCTTTAAATTTAAGCACATCTTGTGGTTCGTGCTCGATGCCAATCTCTTTACGATCAGCATCGTCTAAAAACATTTCAAGGCGCTGACGTGCGCTAATACGCATATGGTGATCACACTTAGGACATACGTTGTGTGACTTTTCTAATTCTGCTTTATATAAAATAGCATCACATGATGAACATTTTGCCCAAACGCCCTCTGGGACTTCTTTTTTGTTATTACCTGATGATTTGGTGGTTCTAGGTAAGATTTTTTCTAACCAACTCATTTGCAATTCTCTTATGCTAATTCTGTGTTGTGGCGTCTGTATTTATTCAGACAAACTGCGCTCATTAAACCATGATTTATTAGACAAAGGTATAAAAAACTGGTCGTATAAGTCTTAAATAAGCCGCCATAATTCATTAACTAACCCTAGCTTTCGCTATAAAATTACTCAATCTCAGTATCTGGCAAGAATAAGGGACCAAGTGGTGTCGAAGGAATTTGCCATTGCTCAGGGTAGTCAACATCAACTAAGTAAAGCCCATTAGGCTTTGCTGTTGCACTTGCTTTAGTTCTGTCTTTGAGTGCCAGTAACTCAGCCATCCATTCAGGTGGATATTTACCCGTACCAATATCAAGCAGAGTGCCTGTAATGTTTCTCACCATATGGTGCAAAAAGGCATTTGCTTTAACGTCTATGATGACAAAGCTACCTACACGCTCGACACTTAAGTGCAGCATTTTTCTAAATGGCGTGTTTGACTGGCAATGCACTGCACGAAA
>CAYZOE010000072.1:0-24838 GCA_964479805.1 uncultured Pseudoalteromonas sp.
TTCGTCAACGCTAACCCAATGCCACGATTTGCACCAGTAATAAACACTGTTTTCAAGCGAGTTCACTCTATAGATTCGATTCTTTTTGTAATTTTTTTGTCAGCTTTACATTTACCATAACACCCCGGCTTTCTTGGACAACTATTACCACGAATACAGATAACCCTGAGTTCAGACGCCAAACCACGCTCTATCCAGTTAATATTGAGAATGCGTGCTACACTTAAAAGCTGTTGACGAATGTTATGCGGTACAATCGTTGAACCACCGTGTTTAATGCAAAGGGCTTGAAGGTTCTCAACTACAGCTTGAGCATCGGTGCCTTGTGCATCGATGGCAGGGTTTAAGTCGATACCCATACACAGTACATGTTTTTCACCTGCTAAGTCTTCAACTAACACTGACTCACAGCAATATAAACGAGTTTTGCCATCAACACTTAAAATCGACAATTGAGCACTGCTCTGTCTCGACATTTCATCAAACTTTCTAAACACAGCCCAATGCTGACAGGGGTCTTCAACCTGACGCATATTCCCCCAAGGCAGAGGAATTCCATTGCCTCGATATACCGCTTTTAACTTGCCCGGCTTATACGCATCAAAATAATGCCAATGCGGATAAGGTGACACCACTGTCATACGACGCATCGCCACAGACACCGAAATGTCGAGTTGTTTATGAACCGAGATATCATAGCCGTAGCTGTCGAGTAATTGCCTAAACGGCGCTTTAGGACATAGTAATGCGCCAGCAAAAAAACTGGCTTCAAAATCTTGCCAAGCTTGAAGAATATCTTGCGCATTAGGTGTGGTGTGTAACTCTGTTTCTTTTTGCTCTGCCCCCCCTATAGATAAAACGCATTTAACCCCGTCTTGATTGTGTAATACTGCATGACCAATGTGTACTGCCAAATCGTATTTCAAGCGGCTTTCTTTGCTTTTCAATTTTTCGTTTAAGAACACTATATTTGGCGCTCTTAAGAAAGAGCTTACTATTCGCGACTTGCTAACTTGTGTTACTTCTATATGTTTATCTTTTTCATTAAACCATTTAATTTCTAGACCTTTTTCCTCAGCGATTTGCATTAAATCGTTGGAGGTTAAATATAGATTTTTATTACCCACTTCTTCTGCTGCACGCTCTAAGTCAGGAAAGTGATTTTGATGATGCTCTTGGTGAGCACGAATTAATAAATGCGCGAACTGACGACCACTGATCCCCGTTTGAGACAGCATCTCGGGAATAGCAATTTGTAAAATATCATTGCTAAACAGAAAATTGGGCTCAAGTGCCATACCCGTGATCCCACCGCTTCTGCCTTTATCTGGGGTAATAGTATCTTTTTCAGGTTCACTGTCTAAAAACCATTCAACAGGCTTTTGGAATACTTGCGCCAGATTTTCGAGCATTTCTTGACTCGGCGTACGTTTGCCGCGCTCGATCATAGATAAATAAGACACCGAGGGGGCAGAATAAGCATCAACTCTTACACATCGACTCGATAAATCTTCTAATGTCAGATGATTACGTTTTCTTAGGTTTCGTATTTTGGTCCCTAAAAAGTGAGATTTTCGCATTAAAGTTGATGATTTCTTCATTATATGCCCCTGCTTATAATTTATTCACAGAATTAAAATAGCAGGTTTTGTAAAATTTACACTGTGAAATTCTTTTTGTGAAATTATAAAAAATATTCACATACACTGATTTTAACAACAAACAAAAAGATTTAACGAATGAGGTTACGATTATGACAGCACTAACTCGCAGTGAAATTACAGATCAAACATGTCAGAAAATGACACTTGCAAAACAATATCTTGATGAGCATTGTCCGCTGGATCAAGGTTCGCACACACAAGTGACACATTATTTAGTTTACTACAATCACTTAATGGCGTTTTTCGCAGACGGTAGTCACTGTGGTTTGGAACAGCCAAAGCAATTTGTTGCCCTATGCGGACATCGTGATGATCCCACAGCAATTTTACTTAAGAAAAAAGATGGATTACACATTGAACTGACTTTCAACCGTCGTGGAGATGCAGGTCAAATTGATATGGCACATATTGATGATATTCAAATGGAAACACAACTTAGTGCTGTAGATAGCAACAATGATGCAACTCAACTAAAACGCCTTTGGATCAGCTTTCTAACAGGCATCGAGTATTCAATCGTTCGTGAAGGTCAATCAAAAGCCTATACCGCAAAAGATGGCAGTGAGTATGTGTTATAAAATAAATTAACAAATAGCGACATGAAAAATTGGTGAGCACTGTGAAAGAACAGCGGTCGGTGCTCAAATAACCTAAAGCCATTGGACATGCTTTTAGAACGTCACGTTGCTCAGATAACGTCCTTTATAAATCCTTGGTCATTTTCAGAATTTCCCCTCCTAAAGTCATATTTAATTTTAACTCTACAAGCACTTCTGTGAATGTTACTTGCTCAAGCAAACTTTCAGTTATGTTAAATTTACTCTCTAAATAAGAAGACTTGGCAAAGAGCTCTTTAGTTTTGCCCGAAAGATGCTTTTGAGAAGTTAACTAAATCTCACAAAATTGGAGTTCAAAAAAATGTTCATTATAGATTTTGCTATTTTTTGAAGGTTATTTTGATAGTGCTTCTTCAAAAACAACGAAAACTTAACACAAACAAAGCAGGAAAACTGATTTGCGAGTAATCACTTCACTTTTAGATTTTTTCTTCATCCAATTCAAGATGCAAACTGTGAACAGTATTTCACTGTGAGTTTATAAGTATGCTCTTGCAGCTTCTCATTATACACACTCAACTATTTTCTCTTTAACTCAAGCAATCGATATAAAAGTGCACACATTGCTAATACAAAGTGAACTTCGATCTAGCTGATTTAGAAATTATTAATGACCAAACAGCCATTGTTATAACGGCAGAATACGACAAAGGTTCAGGGTTATTAATCACTAACAATCAAGTAGAGAGCTGGAGATTACTCTATCGACCCCCTGACGAAAGAATCTTTTTCAATAGCATCGCCTTTGTTTAAAGTTTTTGATGGGCAATCCTGTTAACACACACTTTATGCTGAACGCACCAAAGATGGCGGCGAAACACAGAACACCATCGACTGAGACATTTTTCAGTGAATAAAAGTAAGAGTTCACTTTTGCTTTAACTGGCAATACGCGTATCACGAACCACCAGGATAAAATTAGTCGATAAATGAGTATCTCAAGGTTTAAGGTTTATAGCTCAGTTTAGCCTACTCAAATACAACAACATGACTCATCAAGATAAACACTTTGAATGCGAAAGTTTTAAAGGCCCGAAGACTGAATGATAACAAAAGGTTAAATATTGTAAATGAATTAAACCATTGTTTAATATGGATATAAACTTAAAAAGCGCTCTAAATTCACTCAAAACAAAACAATAACTTTACAATTATCATTGAAAAATGCGCAAAGGTAAGTATAAATTGTACCTCTTTTGAACAGTAGGCGGCAATATGAAACGTATCTTATATATATCACTCTGCGCTGTGGTAATAATCGCAACATTTATCTTTACTAAAAATGAAGATAAGCAAAATCTTGTCATCGCAACTCCTGCCAAGCCAGATGAAGCTAAAGTAACTTTCCCATCTATACCTGTTGAAGAAAAAATGCACTTTGATGCTGCTAAACCCTTAACGAAAACTGATGTCAGTTCTGAGTTTTATGCAATCAACAAACTATCAGAAAAGGCTAAATCTGTGCTATCTGAAGCGGGTGTGTTGCCATCAGACCTGAATAACGAGGCCTACGTTGAGTTCGATCTTCCCTCTCTTAGAGCATTAGAAGCTGGCGATAATTTTGAGCTAATGATCCCTCAATCGGCTGAGACCTTTATCGCCGAAGTCACTTTTGTTGATGTCGCTGATAATGGAGATAAAAGTATTTTTGGCAATGTAACAGGCGCAGATGGTCGTTTTCACACCACGGTTCTAACCGTAGGAAAAGACGCCGTTTACGGTCAGCTTACAGCGCCAAGTGGAAATTATGTATTTGAATCTAAAGACCAATATGGATGGATCGCTTCAAAACGGGACTTGTATAGAAAACACGTAGAGTTCGAACATTCTGAGCATAAACATCACTCAGATGTACAACACACGGAGCATGAAAAAACTGACATATTTGCTCCTAAATTAAACAAAACTGACAAGTAAGGAAGACAGATGAAAACATCACTTAAAACTCTGGTCGCTGCATCTGCAATTGCGATTTCTGGTTTCGCTTCGGCGGTTACCATTGATATCGGTATTTTATATACAGATCAAGCAGCAGCAAAAACGGCAAACATTAATACTAAAATAAACCAATTAATTGCCTTTTCAAATCAAGTATATCAACAAAACGGTGTTGATATTCAACTTCGTTTAGCTGGTAGCCAAAACCTTGGAAACTACGCCATCACACCTGAATCTAGCTGGTTGAATGCCGTAACAAACAGCACTTATGTTGCGAATCTTCGCAACACTTGGCGCGCTGATATGGTCGCAGTGCTAGGTACAGGAGAAAGTGCTGGTAATGGCTTAATCTCATGTGGCTTGGCTTGGGTTGGACAAGGCTCTAACGGAAACCTTTACAGCTCGATGAGCGATCGCATGTTCAGTATCACTGCCATTGATTGTGGTGCGACTACTTTTGTCCATGAACTAGGCCATAACCAAGGTTTAGCACACTCACGTAAACAAGGCGATACATCTGGTGGCGTATACGTTGATGGTATGGGTCACGGTGTACAAAATAATTTTGCTAGTATTATGGCTTACCCACATGTGTTTGGTTCTGCAACTCAGTATGACTATTTTGCAAATCCAAACTGGTCTTTAGGAGGCGTACCTTATGGCGTTGTTGGTCAAGCATATGGTTGGAAAACGGTAAATGATACCAAATACAGTATTGCTAACTTTAAGTAATATTTTATGAGAATAAGATGAGGTGTATTTAGCACCTCATTAATAATGACTATTTTTCATACCATATACGCATTCATACTGTTTTATTTCACTCCTAAAAATAAATAACTTTTCTTTTAAGTACTAAAAAATAAGTCGATAACTTGGCATTGTCATATTTGCTTGATATGCTGAAATTGTGCATAAGCGCTTGTTCCAAAAGCACTGTTCATTTTTTAAAAGTAATTTACACGCTAGAAAAAAATTAAGTATTCCATGCCTCTATCGCAATTTTCAGATCAACTCATTTATGAGCAATTTGCCTCTGCCCAATATCAACTCTTGCATAAAATCGGTGAAGGTGGATTTGGTAAAGTTTTCAAAGCTATACAAACTAATACTGGGCAACCCGTTGCGATTAAGTTTTTAGCAATTGAATCACATTGTGATGAGCAACAAAAACAGCGTTATATAGAGCGTTTTAAAAGAGAAACGGCATTAAGTAGTCAGTTGCAACACCCTAATATTGTCCGATTACTCGACAAAGGGCAGATTAACGATAATTTGTTATATGGTGTGTTTGAGTATATTGAAGGGCAATCTCTCAGAGAGTACCTTATTCAAGAAGGTGTATTGAATGCCGTTGAAGCAAAAGAAGTCATGCTTCAGGTACTCGATGCTCTAGTTCACGCTCATCAAAATGGTATTGTTCACCGAGACATTAAACCTGCCAATATTATGCTCAGTAAAACGGGAGCAAAAACACACACTAAAATTCTCGATTTTGGTATAGGAACACTCACCCAAGATAGTCGTCAAGCAGATTTTAATACGCTAACGCTCACTCAGGAAACATTAGGCACACCTTCTTACAGTGCCCCAGAACAATTGCGTGGTGAACCTGCAACAGAAAAAACCGATCTTTATGTTTGGGGTTTAGTTTTCTTAGAGTGCTTAACCGGCCTACCTGCAATAACAGGGTCAAGCATCGCTGCGGTCTATCATAAACAATTAAGCGATATGCAAGTTTCCATTCCGAGTGGTTTGCTAGGCCACCCACTTGCAGATTTGTTAAGACGAGTATTAATTAAAAACGCTATCGACCGCGTAATTACTGGCGATGAACTTTATCAAGAATTGTCACAAGTTAATATGACTAATCTGGTAGGCGTTTTGGCAGAACATCGAGCGCAACATCATACAGATGATAACACTATGATCATGCGTGATGACGGCCCTACCAGTGCGTCAATGCAAAGCTATACTACTCATATCGAGCGCAAACAAATTACAGTTTTGGCTATGCGACTCAGCAGCAAAGTGCTAACTGACAAAGAACTTGATTTAGATATTGTCGATACTCTATTCAGATCCCAACGTAATCACTGTATAGACATTGCAACTCGTTATGGTGCCACCCATGTTGGTAACTTAGCTGACTCTGTATTGTTTTATTTTGGCTACCCAATTGCTTCTGATAACGATACGCGTCTTTGTGCGCGAACAATATTAGACGCCATCAGTGACATATCTAGGCGTAACGCACTTACTCAAGAAGCGCATGGTGTACAAATTAATCTGCATGCAGGTATTCATTCGGGGGTGTTCACAACCTATGCGACCACGATGCCGGAAGGTCATATTGCCAATACGGCAATGGCTCTGGCAAGAGAAGCTGGTGAGCGACAAATTTTATGTAGTGAGGAATCTAGGACCATCCTTGATCCCTATTCAGAGTTTGAATATTTTGGTGAAAAATTACTAAGCCATAACCTTATTAAAGAGCGTATTTTTAGTTTAAAAGGTGAACGTCGAGTAGAAGCATTTGGCTTTATGCGTGGCACAAGAAATAACCATGAACTTGTCGGTAGGAACAATGAACTCGAACAGTCACTGTTAATTTTTAATCACGAAAAAACAGAAAGTCGCTTCACCCACATTTACGGTGAAGCCGGTATTGGAAAATCCCGCTTACTGCAAGAAATAAGGAGCAATGCTGGTAAATATCAACACCTTGTTGCACAGTGTTTGCCCGAGCACCAAAATAATGCGCTATACCCAATTCTGACTTTGACTCGATATTTATACAACACTAATAATTTAACCACAGCACAAGCAATAAAGACCTTTAATTCAGTTATCACAAAACATGACAACACATTAGATTGTAAACAAGTATTACCAATCTTATTAATCTGGTTAAATATTGCCTTAAGTGATGAGTTAACAGCCTCGACTCTTGCTCCTGATGCTCAAAAAGCCTTATTGTTTAGAGCCCTAAGTGCATTATTAATGAGTCAAAGCGTTAGTTTCAATTCCACCAAACTCTTCATAGTAGAAGATATTCATTGGGCTGATGTCACGACCATTGAGTTCATGCAATATTTTGCAAAGCAACTCCACAATGGCGATGTACTGATTAGTACTTCACGTCAAAAGATACCGACACAATTAAAAGATCTCACACTAATAGAGGTCGGCTTAGAGAAGTTAACAGAGCAAGCAACTGAAGACTTCATTGTAAAGCTATTTGACAATCAAGCTGTATCACGAAGCGTTCTTGACGTATTAGTTGATCGTTCTGACGGTATACCGTTGTTTATCGAAGAACTCATAGATATGCTTAAGCAAAAAGGGTTAGTCAGTGTCATAAATGGTGAGATTAACTTCGCCAGTCCTGACAAACTAGACCAAGTCCCAAGCAGTCTTCGTGAGTCACTTCAGCAAAAACTAGACAGTTTGATTCATGCTAAGGAAACCGCACAACTTGCCGCCACAATTGGCCGTGAGTTCGAATATGATTTACTTATTTCGACCTCTTCTCTGAGTGAAAACCAAATTCAAAATGACTTAAATGAACTGATTGCGAAAGATTTAATTATTCATCAACGCCATGTTAGTAATGACAGTTATATTTTTAAGCACGCCTTAGTTAGAGATGCCGCATACGAAAGTACAAACACCTCAAACAAAGAAAAGAATCATAATAAGATAGCTAACTTTCTTGTTTCAAAGCCATATTTAGAAGCATTACTGATTGCATATCACTACAAACATGCAAACAGTTATTTGTTAAGTAGCACATACGCATTTAAAGCTGCAGAACATACTTATGAAGGCTCTCTTTATAAAGAAGCGTTCAATATAACCAATGAGTACTTTCAAATCGCAAAAAAAATTAGTGATGAGAATGAATCAGTAAAGTGGCAACTTAGATTAAATAGTTACAATATTAGCTCGCTTATGCTGGGGTTTGGTTATGGTGATGTTCGAATTTTTGAAAAAGCTAAACAAAATCAGGGATTACTTGGACAGAGCAATAAGTCTTTAAGAATATCAACCGAAGAGTATCAAAGATTGCACCATCAGCTTATTTGGTCTCAAATCAGTTACCATAATAATAATAATGAAAGAACTAAAGCGATAGCGCTTGCGGAAGAAGCTTTGATAAACAGCACCCAAGCGACTTATTTACATCGCCTACTAACTCAATCGATGCTAGCAAATAACTATGTATTTGACGCCCAGTTAGAGAAAGCTGAAAAATCATTATCTGAATGTTTTACTATTTTAGAACAATTGAACCGTGAAGAAATTAGAAATGGCCTAAAAACTTATGGTTTACTCCCCAACTGCTTACCTTATTATTTTAATTCAATTTTTCAAGCTGTTGTTGGTCAGCCAGAGAAGGCAATAGAGAGTATAGATTTAGCTATTGAAGTGACGCAGAAGTTTAATCATTTACCGAGCTATCTGATGGCATTAAATTATGCTGCGATCGTCTCATATATTTCTAATGACACTGCTTTTGCAAAAACCACTATAGAGCGGGCACGACAAGAGTTTAAGACTGATTCACATCTTTATTTGGTTTTCCTGCCAACTGATGCACTTAATGCTTGGCTAAACCAAGATACTGATATGCTGAAAAATATCTGTGAACAAATTGAACAAACTGGACAAGTGCACTCGCTGTCTTTCTATAAAACCATGTACATAGATACTTTAATTGAGTCTAAGCAAATAGAACTTGCATCAAATCAACTTAGAGAGTTAACTTCTTGGTGTGAAACTCAAAACGAGAAAATAATGCTTAATAAATTAAAGGAATTAAGAAATGGGATTTGTTAGTGACGAGTTACAAAATGAATTCAATGAAAATGGATATGTAATTGTCGATAACTTATTCGACGAAAACACATATCAAAAGCTCGCATCAGCCGCGTACTTATTAACCATCGATAAAATGAACCTAATCGAGAAAGATAGAAAAATTGACTTGGTTGATATCTTAGAATTCATTTGTAATAAACCAAATTACCCAATTGCAAATACTAAAAACAGTTATTTATCAAGAAGCCACCTTGACTGTCGAGCAGATAAGCTCATCGATACTATTGCGAACAACTTGATTGCAGCTGATATTCCAAACAAGCTTTTAAGTCATAAAGCCAAGAGGGCCGAATTTAAAGGGTACATTTCTCTCCTTCCTGAAGATAAAGTGAGAGGGATTAACAACCTTCATCAAGATTACCCTTTAGATTATGAAGTTAATGATTTAATTATGTGTTGGAGCCCAATCTCTCCCGTAGATGAAGCAAACTTCAGAATTATACCTGGAACACATAAACTTGGTGCTTTACCGCAAGAGGTGTTTGGTCAATTTAAACAATTACCGCCAAAGATTACGGAGCAGTTTAAAGGCAGTATTAAAACCGTTGAAGTAAAGCTGGGTCAAACCATCATCTTCAATACCAAAACCGTCCACTCATTAGATAAAAACTTTACTAGTAAGACAAACTGGTCTTTTTTCGTTAGTTTCGAGAAAGACTTTAACTAAACAAGGAAATTATAATGTCAAAAGCATCATTGCTATCACCCACTCTGCATTTTCTTAATGAAATCATGAATAATCCTGAAAACTGTAAAGCGTTTTCAGATAACCCTGAAGATTTTTTCAACAACTTTGAAGAAGAGAATCAACTCGTTATAAAGCAAGAAGTTAAAGAGAGTCTGTACAACTCAGAGCTTGGCCTTACAGAGATACTTAATATCGTTAAAGTTGAACTTACAACCACAACATCTCAATACCAACCTATCATTATTCTTCCGCCTCCTTCAGGTGGTAATGACTAAAAGAAGTAACTTCCTGTTACTTTTTAAGTGATATTTTAAAAAATGAGCAACGCAAAGCGCTTTGCTCATTTTTTATTTGATACTTGACTTAATTTAGATATTAACTTTATTTGATCCATTCTTTCTCCACAATTTCAGCCTATTCTTGATACTCGCTTAAATCATAAAGGATTCAAAAATGCGTCGTTTCTTACACACTATGGTTGCTGGTACTTTACTTACAGTGCTTTCAGGCTGTGAGCTGGGTGATAATGATGATCCAATAATCATCATGCCACCAGCAGAAAATAACACTCCTGCAGATGATACAAATGCTGAAGAGCCAACATCTAATTTAGCTATTACTAAAATTTCAACTGGCCCTCTAAATGTGTTAGAGCCTAATAATACCTTCAGAGCGTATTATGATGTTCAAGTAAAAGGCTTTGATGAAATCGATGTCGATGTTCACTTTTATTTAGTGCATGCTGATGAATTAGCCGAATCTACAGAAGATGAAGTTGAAATAAATGAGGTGCACAAGGTAGGCGCATTGGCACTATCAAATGTGCGAGAAGGAGATCACACTTTTGATATTGATATCAAAGTGCCTAACGACGTAGCTGGCGGTAAATATCATGTTATTGCTCAAATAGACCCATACGACTCGCATGCTGAAGACTTAGAAAATGATAATCACCCTTCAGTCGAACACGAACCTTTCTCTGAAGGTGACTTCCCGTTTGCTGATATTGAAGTTCGCGCGATTGAAACGCATGATTACAAATTGCTTGCAGCTGAGTTTGGTCAAGACGCATTAATACTCGACGTACCAACTACAGCAAATGGAACCAGCGAACATCATTCAGACTTAATCGGATTCATCGAAGCAGATTACGAAGGAAAAGATTTAGGCGACTCGTTAATCAAAGCAGAAGTTATGGTTAACGGAAACTGGGTACCGACTCATTTCTGGAATGCCGAAACGAATAGCTACGAAGATGAAATTTTACATAGCTTTACCCCTGGTCTTCATGATGAGCACATCGGGTTCGATATTGCACTTGAAGATGAATTATTAAAGTCTATTCATGATAATTACGACGCAACGCAAGAGCAAAATCTAAAAGTTCGCTTTACTTTAACTGACACCAGTACAAATGCTGAAACCATTACTGATAATAATGTGATCGAAACGCAAATTCCGCTTTACTTCTTTGAATATGTTGAAGAAGTTGCAGTAGAAGAATCTGCCAACTCGAAAAACACACCTCAATTCTCAGTGGGATTAGCAAACATTAAGCTAGAGAAATCATTCGATAAGTCTTATGGCAAAAAATCTATATTCAATGTTGGTGTTGATTTAAACGGCAAGCTATTCATTGTACCTACAGGCGACCCAGGTGCCCGCATCTCAGGTGAAGGCACAGTTGAAGCATACTTCTTCAATGCCAAAAATACATTATTCAGCATTAGCTATGATGGAAGTGCTTATGTCAGTGGTAATAACACGGGCTATGAGTCAGAGATGATTATCTTCAATAATGTGGTATTTGAAGATGAAAAATATGTCGCAAAATATGAAAAGTCATGGGAAAAGAAATGGGAGCAAGAAAGAGTACTCGCTAAAGCTAAATTCACAGTTGGTCCGGTCCCAATGAGTGTAGAAGCGGGTGTTGATGGTAACTTAGGTTTTGAACTAACTGTAGGCTATAACGCAGAGCTTTATGCTGAAGGTGACCTATTCCATGTTGACTTTGGTGCATTTGGTCGCGGTGGTGTTGACCTCTTAGTGGCTTCTGCAGGTGTTCAAGCTGACTTTAATTTAATTGATAACACTTTCAAACTTGAGTCAAATGCTGGCTTTGCGTTAGCCAGTACTGGAAACAAAGCACCACATATTTATTATGGCCTTGAGCTTAAAAATGACCTAGACGTTATTTCAGGTAAGTTTGGCCTATATGCTGAAACTAAGGGCGTTAAATGGTGTAAAAAATGGGGAATTCCTTACCCATGTGGTACCAAAAGAACTAAATATGACCTATGGCTATACCAAACAAGAAGCGTTTATAACAAGTCATGGACACTATACTCTAAAGAAGATGAAATCCAACTATGATCAATTGGTTTCGTAACCCAATGCTTGCTGCGCCTATTTTGGCGCTAGCAAGCGCACAGGTCTTCGGTGGCCAGTGCCAAACGCAATTCAGCTTTGATACAAAAACGTATACGTCTTTTAATTACACTAAATTAAACAGCGCCGCTCAAACATCTGAAATTACTTTACAAGGTGTTATTTCTGTAAAACCTGCGGTCAAAGGCGATGAAAAAAACTGGTGGGCCATAAAAGCTGATCAAGTCAAAATCATTCAAGGTATCACAGAGGTTGCTGCACCTGACTACCAAATTGCTTTTGCCTTTAAACGCGAAGATAACGGCCTTATCACTGACTTTTTCTTTACAGATAAATTGAGTCAACAAGCGCAGGAACAATTGAAAGGTTTAGCCTATTACTTGCAGTTTCAAACACAATTAGGTCAAATTAAACCAGAACAAGATACCTTAGGTGAATACTTTGCAGAATATTCTACCGACGGTAAAAAAATACATTTTTCCAAGCTGCGCTATAACTTAAAAAACAACACGTCTTTGAATTCATTCAATCGTATTGATATTTTAGACTCAACGCATACGGTTAAGCCATCAAGTTGTTTTATGTCTCTACGTGAAGGCAGTGAAGAACTCAAACTAAAAGGGATGGATCTGACCTTTCAATCGAAACAGCAATATTTATTGACTAAGCTAAAAACGCCCGTTTCGAGTGAGTTGTTTTCTATGCAAGATGACCTTACTCAATGGCAGTCTCAGGCTGTAACACTGACACAAGCGCAAAGAGAACTACTTACTGAAGAATTAAAAGTACTCTTGACTCAACAAGATATTACCTTAATTGATGCGCATTCGCTGTCGATTATGTTAGAAAAATATGACGCCGTACTTGGCTCATTACGTGAAGTCATTATGTCCGACTTAATCAGCGACAACGCACAAATGCGCTTATTTAATGCGTTGGGTCAATTAGACTCTCAAGCAAGTCAACAATTATTAAGTAACCTACTGGTTAATACTCAAAAGTCTCCAGACGTTCAATTCAGAGCATTGAGAGCATTAACCCAAGGTGATTCAGCGCTAACGCAACAAACAACGAATACGTTATTGGGCCTTTTGAACGATGGCTTTTTGAGTGTAGATTCTGAAGTGCAGTCTAGTTTTTATATGACATTAGGTATTTTACTTAATAACAGAGCCGACTCTGCAACATCAGAGCAGTTATCGAGTGCAATTGCCGAACAAATCACTTTAGGTGGAAATGAGGCTAAAACTGCTGATTTAATCACCGCTTTGGGTAATAGCAGAGATAAGCAACATATTTCGCTTATTGATGAGCACTTAACTCACGCAAGCCCGCGTATCGAGAAAGCGTCGATCAGAGCATTGGGTATGATGCAAAGCGAAGAAGCCTACAGCAACCTAGAAAAACATTTTAGCAAACACTCAGGTCGCAATACCAAAACCCTTGTCACAGCACTAGGTAATTATCAAATGCAGCCCAAAACCAGTGATTCGGTGCTAAATATTGCTGTTAATGATGACGATGACAATGTGCGATATGCAGCAATCAATGCATTGGCAAAACAAGAAAACCAAAAAGGCATTAAACAAACACTTAGAATGGCTTTAAAAACTGAGCAATCTAAACGTAACTTTAAAGCTATCATTAAGTTACTGCACAAAAAAGATTAAAAAAGGCGCTTAGGCGCCTTTTTTAATCTAAGATTTTTAACCTCTGCTAAACAGTTTCGCCATAAAGTGTTTAATCGCTCCTGATACTCGTATGAGCACCAGTTTCGATCTGCAAGAAGCACTACATATAAACAATAGGAGGCATTCCCCCTATTTGAAACGATTAAAACTACATATTCAATTTTACTTAGTTTTGAGACTGAAAGTCAGGGTGTCCAGATCTATTAAGCATAAAGCTGTAAAGGTCAACATAACGTTTAATGTTTTGCTGAGTACTTGAACCTGTGCCATGGCCTATTTTATCGTCAGCTCTTATCAATAGCATTCCTGAATGCTCTGATGATAAATACTTTGCAGCAAATTTTGCTGTATGCCAATAATCAACCCTTTTGTCATTAAGGCCTACATTAAGGTAAAAGTCTGACAAAGCACTAACATTATCAAGCATTTCATAAGCGTCCATTGCGAGTATCGATTTAAAGTCATCCTCAGCTCGAGGATCCCCTAATTCACCAATTTGGTTCGCGCCATTCTTAGACTGTAAAATTCTTGTAGGGTTAAGAATTGCAACAGATAAAGCTGCGTGACCGAACAGTTCTGGTCGTTTTAAAACTGCGGGACCAACTAAAACGCCGCCCATACTCACGCCATATGCACCTAGAGATTTTGGCTTAGTCCGACCAGTTTTCACCAAATGCTCTGCACAAGCTATAAAATCAGCATGGCCATTTGGTTTATTCTTTCCTCTTCCCATCTCATGCCAAGATCTACCTTTTTCACCACCACCTCTAACATGACAATTAACCCAAATTCCACCTTCTTCATTAAATGGGAACATCATTGGACGATAATAAGGCCTAATTGAAGTGCCGTAACCACCATAAGCATATAAAATCGTTGGGGATGGATCTTTTAAGTCTGAAGATTTGCCATATATTGTTACCGGAACCAAAGTGCCATCTGCACTCTTAGCAAACTCTCTCAATACTTTATATCCTGTTGGAAGCTCATGAGTAGCGCTATTCAAGCCTAGAGAAGTTATTTTTCCAGAGCGATATTTAAAATATTCTCGAGAATGCATCGGATTCTCAACCGAGAATATTATAGTGTCTGAAGCGTTGTCACTTGATAGAGAACTAACTACGCCATCAAATGGAAGAGAAATTTGGGTAATCTTTTTGTCAAGATCTATGAAGCGAATGCTATCAAAACCATCTTTCATGCTGACAATAAACAAACCACCTTCTACTGCATTTATTGAAGTAATGACTTCATCACCTTCGCCTAAGACTTGCGTAGCATCATTGAGGTTTTGTGACTTATTTAAGTTTAGTTTCAATATCTCGCCATCAGGTGCTGTTTTTTTAGAGAGCATATACAAGTCATTTCCAATTAGCGCACTGCTCGTTACTCTATCTTTATAGTCAGCTAAAACCTGCCATTCTGAATTACCTTGCTCTTTAACCAACAACCTGTGGTCAGGTCTAGCGCCTGTGCCTTTGCCTAATATCCAACGACTGTTTTTTGGGTAAATCACAATAGGGAATTCAGCAGAATTAAAATTAGCCCCATTGTTAATTCCAAAACCCAGTTCTAAATTACGCTCTGCGCTTTCTAATTTAACATTCTCAACAACCATTCCTTGAATTGGATCCTTGTTTATAGCATATGTCATTTTAGTGATAGAAAATTCTAGGTCGCTTTTCCAACTTGCAACGAACTCACCCCAAACAGGAAAAACTTCTCTGTCTAAGATACGAAGAGAATCTGTATCAATAATTCTGACAGTACCAACTTCAGAACCGTCTGGAGAAATGTGAAAAGCAATATATTTACCGCTTGGAGAAACAGAGTAACTATGTATTGCCGCTAAACCGCCATCATTATTGTTGTACTTAGCAGGGTCAACGATTAAACGCTCTTCTCCTTTTATGCGAACATATAATTTTGATACCGAGTCACCATGGCTTTTGTGCAAATAAAAGAGTTTATCGCCAGATAACTTAGCTTGAGAAAAACTGGACTGTGCTTCAAATAGCCTTGCAGTCGCCTCTTCTAAACGGTGTCTACCTGCTTGAGACTGCAACAGCTCATCGGTGTTTTTGGCAGAACTTAACATCCAAGTTTTCAGTTCATCTTCTTCATTTTCCATCCAACGATATGGATCATTTATTTCATGACTAAATACGGTTTCATTTACTGGTATTTTTTTTGGTTGCTTGTTAATTGAAGCGTCACTTAATGAGTCATGATTGGAGCAAGCAGCCAACACGGCTACGGAAAGCATAATAGGTAGGTATTTCAAAACATATCCTTTGAGAAATTTTATAATTAAACAATTTAATCCCAAGCGAGGATACTTAATAACATTTATACCGTCAAACATTAGTGCTTATAAATCATAAGGTTGAACTTTAATCTTCCTTATAAGAATTAATACCCAACGCTTCAGATGAATATGAAGTACAGCCAGATTTGACATCTGTTTCTAAATTTTGAAGAAAATGTTCAAATACCATAAATTTAGTGAGAGCTTGACATAAGCAAACTCTGTTTTAATAACGCACCAAGATTTAACCGTATGCTATCAAATCATTATTTTAAGACACCAAACCAAAAACCAACCGTACATTCAACTTGTCTCGATACAACCAGTACCCACATTTATTTTTTGCATATAATCTGCAAGCATTTTCGATTCGTGATCTTTTGAACATAAACTATCAAAAACACCTTGCTGATCGTTAACACTTCGTTGCTGCCCAAGCTTTATCTTACCCTCAATGCTTAATACCTCAACTTCTATACCCACAATGGCTCGAGACAAACGTGTGTTAAATTCATGGCTGTAAATCTCGGTTTGGTTAAATAATTCAGCTTCGTATTTTTCAACTGTTTTAGTCACGACATTCAACGTCTCATGTTCATCCAAAAGTTTTACTCTGCCTTTTACGTGCACCGTTGCATAATTCCAGGTAGGCACAGCTGGGCCTTTCTCATACCAAGTGGGTGAAATATAACCATGAGGGCCCGAGAATATAATCATTACCTCTTGCTCATCTAGGATTTTCCAATGCGCATTTGCTCTGGCTAAATGCGTAAATAGTTTCAGGTCTACCTTTGAGTTTTGCTCTACAATAAAAGGTAAATGAGAGGCATTCAGGCAAGGAGAAATTAAACAAGCAAAGCCAAATGCTTCAATAAATTCAATAGCAAGATGATTGGGCATTTGTTGATTTTTAGGTATGTACATAGCACGACTCCAAATGAACTTGTTCACAAGCTTACCCAAGCCTGGCCTCATGATATTCAACCAAAAAATAAATAATAACTAGACCAGATTTACTCAATATTCTAGATTAAACATCTGAACAATTGCCATATTCATAATTGGAGTAAAGTTTAGCTTGCAACGCTGAACCTGAAATAAAAAAAGGCCCAGTATTCAAATTTCATACTGAGCCTTACTTCTGGGGGTTAGTTTACAAAGTTAAAGTGTTTTTAACGACATCCAGGCGTATTGTAATCAACGACTATTGATGCTCCTTTTGCGTTACCAGATACTTTAAGGTAACCCCAGTATTGGCTTTGGTTAGTAATATAAATACACTCACCATTGCCGCTATTGGTAGAAGAAGCATCTACATTTGTACTGGTTGGCCAGCCTTGATTGCTATATTCAAGGCTTAAATCGCCAGAACCATTCGCAGTTGTGATAGAGATACTGTTTTGACCTTTCACATTTTCTAAGCTCAACCAAATTGTGTCTTGCTCAGCTAAGCATCTAACTTGACCATCATACAAACGGCCACCGGTTACAGGACCACTTGTTGCACACGCATCTGGTACATTAAAGCCCGAACCCGCGCTAAAGCTCGCGATAATCGACGTATCAAAGCTGTTATAGCCGTATACCATCACATGGTAGGTACCAGCTTGAACATTACTGATTTCACATATTTCATCATTGCCACCAATATAAGGACGACAGTCATAATCAGACATGGTTGGCTCTGCACCAAATTTCACATACAGATCAGCATCACCAGTGCCACCACTTAACACGAAATTTAGATTACTTGCACCTTCAGCTACCACAAACGTGAATTTTAATACGCTGTCTTGTGCACCTGAAATTGCTTTAGACTCGCCATTCTTCAACTGGTTTACCGGTGTAGTATCACCTAAAATAGTCGCTGTTGTTGACTCAGTTCGGCTCGCTCCTTCAGTGTCAGTAGCAGTGAGTGTCACTGTATATTCACCTGCCTGCGCATAGCTATGTGCAGGGTTCGCTTCAGAGCTTGATGTGCCATCACCAAAGTTCCATGTATAACTTGCAATGCTGCTTTCTTTATCAAATGAGCCTTGGCTAGAGAAGTTAATTAGCTCAGCTTTGTTCGCCGTATAAGGGCCGTTTATCGCCACGACTGGCGCCTCATTTACTGTGCCACCGCCGTTTGCTAGCTGCTGTGTCCATTGGGTAAATTCAGCATCGTAATCAACTGCCCAGTTGTTTAAACGCGCCTTATACGCTGCCCAATCACCAGTTCGAGTCGAGTTCAGCATAAGCTTTACTTCATCTATATGACGTTCAAACATAAAGCGAACAGCTAAATAACCCCAGCGATAGATCCTGTCTTGGTCAAAGCCATCATAGGTGGTGTTAAAGATTGTACCTAACGTGTAAGTTGAGCCATCTTTAATGGTATCAATTGCTTCTTGGTTGTTATCTTCATTGGCAATATATTCAGCAACACCTTCACTCCACCACACAATTGCTTCTGTTGGTGCATTAAAATCGCCATATAAGTCAAAACGACCATCAAGGTAGTGCACATATTCATGCTCTAAGTTCCACACATAGTGATCAGGATTAGCATAACTGGCTTCGTACGCAATAAAGTTTGGCACATTACCTGGTTTCGAAGGATCGCCCTCTAAATACATGCCGCCATTATTAGTGTTGATGCCGAAAATTGGTCCCCCATATTTGCCGTAGTCAGTGCTTGAATCAAAAATATTGACTTGCAATTGAGCATTATTATCATCAGCTACAGGGATATTATTAGTATCTAGCTTGGTATGAAAATAGCCTTCTTCATAGCCCATTTTGCTACACGCGGCTTGATGCTGAGCCGTTGTCATATTCTGTGAGCGAATTTTAATTGTACTGCTACAAATATAAGTTTGCGAAAGAACTTGGTTTTCTAACTGTTCGCCGTAATTACAAATGCCATAGTCATTACAATTACCGTAATAACTGGCCGTATCAGCTGCACCTAACCAAGCTACATCACCAAAACCGACCATTTCATAACGACTGAAAATGTCTTTAAGCCCTGCATCAACTGAACTCTGAATGGCTGTATCTGAATATTTTTTAAGGCGGCCTAGTTCTCGTGCTGCATTAGCCAACATAAACTCAGCGCTTGAATCAATCATATAATTGCTGGTTGAAAATTTTCTTAGTGCTGCAACAAGGTCGGTTTGAGTACCAATTTTTGCTTTAAATTCGTTGTTCCATTGGCCACGGAAAAGTAGAGTAAATAAATTATTTACTGCATTTCGCATATTCCACTTTGTTGCATAACTCTCGTTCCAACGATTTAGCCACTGCGTAATGATTGGTAAATATACGTCTTGCTGTTCTGAGCTGTCCATTGTAATGATGACTTCAGATAAGGTCTGACCATGCGCATCATTGTCGTCGTAGAAATGGCTATTATTTACGAAGGCATCAATCGCCCCTTTTATTGCTGGGGTCACCCAAGCTGCAAAAGTAATTTGATCGTTATAAAACTCAGCAAAGTAGCCCGCACGTAAGAATAAGAACATGGCTTCAATATTTGCATCTCCGCCACCTTGGTAGTTTTGACTCAATGTTTTTACATGATTTGCGACGGCATACATATTATTTGAATCAAATGCAGTTGCTTGGATATTACTCGAAGCTGAGAATAAATCGTTTACACATTGCACACCTTGAGACTTAATTTCATTGATTAAAGTCGTGCTATTGGTGGTTGCCAATGCGTTGACATTACATACTGCTGCTGCTTGTACATTCGCCATTGAGAATGTACTCGTTTGTATCATGACTGGTTGTTCAGCATATTGAGATTCTGCAGTAGGAGCATTTTCAACAGGTGTTTCATTTTCTACACCATGGTGATGATGATGGTGATTATGATGGTGTTCAGTGTTGATGGTATTTGTTTGCTGCATTTGCGGTGCTGTCATTGCAAATGCAGTTATGCCATAAAATGAGCCTGCTACCAGTACTGCAAGTTTTTTTATTTTCATTTCTCTTCCTTACTTGTTGTTTTTTATTTGAACAAATGGTTCAAACGTCAAACATTAAAGCAGCACATTAACAAGAATGCAATATATTGTATGCAATAGTTTGTTATTAAAACAATATATTTACATAAATGGGATAGCGAAATTGATTGTAAGCGCTTTAATTGGTTAGGAATTATGAATAAAAAAAAGAGGCAAAGCCTCTTTTTTTATTTAGAACGTAAAGAACCATCGTGATTTAGCAAAGACTGAAGTTACAAAGCAAATACGAGTTGTAATTACATCACCTGTAAATACTGATGCTTCCTTTTCATATAGTTGCTTTTATTCTTTCTAAAAAAATATAGTTTATTTCTTTAATTTCATAACCTAAAGGTAGGTTTTATTAGCAAGTGAAACCAACAAATGATGTACAAATAAATGGGTGGGTAAATGTTTCATCATCAATTGGCTTTGCACCACCACCAATCTTAGGTGTCGCAGCTTCACCTAACTGTTTATTTGCTAAAGGTTGCTGAAGGCTTTTAAGGTTTTTCTTTTTAAGTGTAAGTTTCATCGTTCTTCTCCTTAGATTGTTGATGAAACATTAAATTAACACCTTACTTTAAATTGAGAAAGAGGATAGTAAGATTGAATAGTTATTAAACATTTTATAATCTGCTCTATTTTGAATATGCAACTATTGTCTATAACACTTTAGGTAATTTTATCTCTATTTTTAAACCACCTAACTCACTGTGAAAAGCCTTCATTTCACCTCCATGGGCTTCAACCACCTTTTCACAAATCGACAACCCGAGTCCCGACCCACCTAAATCACGACTTCGAGATTTATCACAGCGGAATAGACGTTCGAATAAATGCGGTAAATCTTGGTCAGATACACCCGGGCTTGAATCTGAGAAAGACATAATCACAGCCTCTGCGGTATCTGAAACTGCAAAACAAACTTCGCCTGGTTTATCTGTATAGTGGATAGAATTTCTACTCAAATTGGCAACTACTTGATGTAACCTTGCAGCGTCAACTTCAAGTATTACCTTATCAAGAGGTGATTTTTTTACTTCAAGATGCAGCTCATGGTCGCAAAGTACGTCTTCGATTTGCCCAGCTAAATCATCAAATAGTTCATTCGCATCATACATTTCTAAATTTAAGGTAAACGTCCCTGTATCAGCCTGAGCAAGCTCATATATATCAGATATTAATAGGTTTAGATTATCTAACCTCTGGTTTAACACCTTGTAAGTCGACTGGGGATCTGACACAAGGTTATGCTCCAGCGCCTCCAAATGAAGCTTTAAAACAGCAAGCGGTGTACGTAATTCGTGAGACACATCTGCAAGCAACTGCTTTTTAAGCTCTAACGCTTGATTTAAATGTTTAGCCTCTTGCTCCAGCCTCGTTCTGCGTTGTCGAGTAAAAACCAAAACAAACAAAATAATAAACAATAAAACAGCAACAATCGAGAAGCCAATATACCGCGTAAGTGTTTGCTCTGCTTTTAATAAGGCCTGCTCCGCTTTTGCTTGCTTCAATTCAAATTGACCAGTTACATATTCTGACTCAGAAGCTAAAACAAGAGTTTTAAGACTTCCCTGCTCTTTCATCTTGTTTTTGTAGGCCAAGTGCATTTGGTTTTGCGCTTCAAATGCGCCTATTAAATCACCTTTCCCATGCAATACTTGGGCTAGAGAACCATAATACCTAGCCAAATCCTTATTTTTATGTGACGCAATTAACAAAAGCTGCTTATGCGCTCGTTCATACAATTCATTCTGTAAATATGTCTCAATCAATAGGTAGCTTGCTCGGAGGTATACATTCACATTCTTAGCAATATCTAGCTGTTTAATAATTGCCTCGAGTGTGTCTTGGGCTAATTGAAGTTTGCCTTCGCGTAGATACATTTCACTGACATAAGTTTGCGTATCTATAATTTCCAAAGGGATATCAAGTTCAGTCAAAATAGCTAAAGACAGCTTAAAATGCTCATCAGCTTGTTCAAATTGTTTTAGTGCGACTTTCTGCTCGCCCATCCTTCTTAGCGTCATAGCCTGATCTTGTTTGCCATTAAGTCGTTTATCTATGTCATGGACTTTATTGAAATAATCGTAACTTTTTGCATGCTCACCCAGCGCAGCATAACTTTCAGCTAGCCCCCAAAACGTGTCGTTCATCCAAAACTCTTGAGTCTTTTTCGGCAAATATGGAATTTTCTGCAGTTGCTGTAACTGGATCTCTAGTGACTTTTCAATTAAGTCTAAACTGGTGTAAATAGCACTTTTCTGCCGTGCAACCGCCATTTCAAGTTGCGCATTTTCCGCTTTTACAGCCGCCTCAAGTGAGGCATCTAAAGCGATCACAGCATCAGAGTATTTGTTTAACTGTTTATAAGCATGAGCCAAAAACCGGTTAGCATGAGATGATAAAGTATATAATTCAGCTTGTTCAAAGAAGTTCGAAGCAGCAATTAAATAAGGAATTGCCTCGAACTGGTTACCCCGGGTGAGCGCCATATTACCGCGAGAGAGGTTCAACTTACCTGAGTACTCTATGCTTTCAAATGACTCAAGTAAGGTTTCTAATCTCGCTAGATAAGTGACTGTTTGTTCAAAACACCCTTCTCGGATGCACACAAGCCCTGCTCTATGAAGCACATATGCGGTTTGCATTTGTGTCAACTGTCTATTTTTAAGCAAATCATCCGCTTTTTTGAGCAAAACCTGTCGCTCTTTAGATGACTTCAAGCTTTCTGCTTGCACTTTAAATTCATCAAATTCAGCGTTAACCGAGCCGATAGCTGCCACACTAAAAAGTGCAAAAAACACAAAAAAAGCAATATTCATATTCTAAGAACAAACACTTTATTAACAACTAAAATCAAAGTCTAGCGCGTTATCGAAAACGATTCCAACTAAAGGCTAACTCAACCACACACAAATGAGTCAAATAGACTCACACCCGCAAAAGTCAAAATGACTCTAACATCATAGTAAAAATAATTAAAAAACATAAATATCAACAAGATAAAAAATTGGCATCAATGTTGATATATATAATTCGTCGCGTTTAATTAAGAGTAAGCTTTATGCAATCTAAAGTCCTTTCAGAGCAATCCCTTTATCAACACTGCCTAAAGTTCGGCAGCCGTGCCATGGTAATTTTGTTATTACTGACGCTCAGCTCGCTCATTATTAGCTTTTCAATCGATGAACATTTTTCTTTATCAGTTCAGATTGCTAGCCATATCGCAACAATCATTTTTAGCGCGTTATTCAAAATAGCTTATGTGGTCCGCTGTATCGGCGCTTATCACTTAGGTCACACTAGTTTTTAATCTTGAGGAAAGTCATGTTAACCAAACAGCACATAGATATTGTTAAAAGTACGTCTTTCATTATTGAGCAAGGTGGCAGTGCCATCACAAAGCATTTCTATAATCGTATGTTTAGAGAAAACCCTGAACTTAAACACATTTTCAACATGAGTAACCAGCATACAGGTCGTCAAAAGGTCGCGTTATTTGAAGCTATACTTGCCTATGCAAAAAACATAGATAACCTGAGTGTATTAAAAAGTGCGGTAGAGCGCATTGCAAATAAACACACTAGTTTTCACATTCAGGCGCATCACTATGACATTGTTGGTCTGCATTTAATTGAGACGTTTAGGGAATTATTAGGCGCAGACTTTACACCAGAAATAGAAGACGCTTGGACTACTGCTTATGGCGTACTCGCTGATATCTTTATCAATAAAGAAAACTCAATTTATACCGAAAACGCCAATAAACTCGGTGGTTGGCAAGGCAAACGCGCATTTAGACTCGTAAGTAAAACACCAGAGTCAAAATTGGTGACCAGTTTTGTGTTTGTACCTGTCGATGAACAAGCGGTTGCAGACTTTAACCCCGGCCAATACTTGGGTATTGAGATCAGCAGTGAACAGTTTGAACATACAGAAATACGTCAATACTCGTTGTCAGATAAACCTAATGGACGCAGCTATCGCATCTCGGTAAAACGAGAGTTAGGTGAGCATAATGGCATTGTTTCAAACTTCCTGCACGATCACTTAAATGTTGGTGATGTTGTCGACTTACATGCCCCTGTTGGAGATTTCTATTTCACAGATAAACAATCACCAGTTGTGCTGATTTCTGCCGGAGTTGGTATCACGCCAATGCAATCTATGCTTGAATTTAAGTCCGATATTAAATACCCGCACCCTGTGACATTCTTACATGCGTGTGAAAATGAAGAGCAGCATTCTTTTGCACTTCAAACTGCTACTTTATGTGAGCAAAACGAATGGTCACACCACACTTGGTTAAGAGAAACGAAGCAGACTCAATTACAAGAAAATCAATCAACTGGCTTAATTAATTTTTCGCAAATCGAACTGCCTAAGCAAACAGGTCACTTCTACCTGTGTGGGCCGTTTGGGTTTATGAAATTTGCTAAAACAGAATTAGAAAACCTAGGTGTTTGCAGTAGTCGAATTCACTACGAGGTATTTGGCCCATACGCCCAACTTTAACTTTTCTCCATCCCAACAACGCAACCGAACTGACTACATATGTTACTTCGGTTGCTTCTAGCTTCTAGCTTCTAGCTTCTAGCTTCTAGCTTCTAGCTTCTAGCTTCTAGCTTCTAGCTTCTAGCTTCTAGCTTCTAGCTTCTAGCT
>CAYZOE010000073.1:0-24510 GCA_964479805.1 uncultured Pseudoalteromonas sp.
CTTGCTCGGTTACTAATGCCACAGCTTCTTGCTTAAATTCAGCCGTATAATTTCTGTTTGTTCGTTTTGTCATTTAACACCTCAATAATTGGATTATAATCCATTATTAAAGTGTCCTGTTTAATTAAAGCAGTTCAATTAGACGCAGATAACTTAATGTGTACCCTTACATATAACTATATTTTAAAGGCCCAAGAATATTTTAGTTTACAGCGCTACCCAATGCGTTATGGTGGTGAATTTGAGAGAGCTTATACAAGCCGTGAAGTTTTTTGTCTTGTGCAAGGCGCACTTTTAGGGTTGGCTTGCCATACTGATAACTTGTTTCAGATGTTTTCTGAGGGGTATCAAAAAGGTTGGCATAATCGCTTACATGGCCGCCATATGGACTTCATTATTTTACTCTACGATCGGTATAAAGGCGGCGTGCTTGCGCCGCTAGATTGCCCGTTTGAGTATGATGACATCATTGAAAACTGGGCAACCACAGATTTAAATAAAGTGACTGAATACCTCACAACCTTATGTGATGATCAGGTTGTGCAAGCGGCTGCGCCACCGAGCAAAGGCTACTTTGATTTTGATAATGGCGAATGGGACTTTATTCCTGCTTCGGCGTTGTTATTACTTAAGCTTCGCGATTTGTCGGGCCTAGACAACCCTGAGTTTGTTCATCCTGGTTTTGGTTACCTCAATCCATTATTAGAAATTGAACAGCAGCCTTTTACACTTGACCCGCTACTTGAAAAAGCGGTGCAGAAAATGAAAGAGCAAGGTTTTAATGAGGACGATATTTTTAATCGCGTGATTGAAGGCCATTAATTTTGTTGCTTTGAGTGATGATTTATTAAACCGCTAGCGGCAATAAACCCAAATAACAAGCAATTTAGAAAATTAAACTAGGTTAATTTAAAGAGTACGTACAAATTAATTAAGTGTTTATAACTAATCTGTACGAATCTTAAATAGTCCGAAAGTGGTTATTTGTCAGTTTGTAGGGATTGGTGATGCAAAGTTTGAACTATCGGCAATAAAATTTGCGGCTGGGTGTTTTTCTAGTTGTAATTGCACGTTTTCAGCTTGATTCTTTTTTACATCAATAATGATGATGACTTCGCCAGAATCTAAGTGCTCGTTTATTAGATTTTTAAAGTATTCATCAAACGATGAGCCTGCTAACGTAATGATAAATTTAATAATAAAAAAAACAATGCTGCTCGCTAAGGCAATATAGACTGCATTCAAATACTCAAACCCAAGGATATAGGATGTGATACCTGCGGCTACAAACAGCGCAAATACGGCAAATAAATTTGCGCGTTTTTTGGCTGCAAGTATGTCGGTATTTTCGAGACTTTTAGCACCATGAAGGTGATGTGTTTTTATGCCGTTATCATCTCTGGATAAAACAAAAAAATGATGATCATCTATGCCAATGTTATGAACTTCGTCAGAAATAGACTCAGCATCATCTAAATTACTTGTGACGTAAAATAACCTTTTCATACAGACCCCTTCATTACTTTAGGCTTAAATGTGAAACATTCATTGATGCTTATTTGTACACCTACTCAATAATTGTAGTTCGATAATAAGTATTAGGAAAATTTGCCGTGATTTAGATCAATATTATTGAAACTTCTCTTATGTAAAGGTAATATCCCAAACTTTAAACACAAATGATAATTGATATCGTTTTTGTTGGTTTTAATGTTAAGGTGGGCTAAGTCACATATGCTAAAAAAAGCACTATTGATATTTATCCTTATATCATGTTCGTTGCTTTCTGGTTGCGAACTCGCTCTTTTCGATCCCAAGGGGCCGGTAGGTGAACAGGCAAAAGATTTGATTATTCTATCTGTTGCTTTACTTTCTATCGTAATAATTCCAGTTCTATTTATGTCTGTTTACTTTCCTTATAAATACAGGAAAAGTAACGATAAAAACGAATACAAGCCAAAGTGGGAACACTCAACGAAAATTGAGGTGATTGTTTGGGTTGTACCTTGTTTAATCATCACTGCTCTTGCTGTTGCTACGTACATCACGTCGCATACGCTTGACCCACGAAAACCGTTGGGTAAATCAGAAGATACTTTAACTATCCAAGTAATCGCGCTCGATTGGAAATGGTTATTCGTTTATCCAGAGCAACAAATTGCGACGGTAAATGAAATTGCCATTCCAGTTGACAAGCCTGTTGAGTTTTTGATCACTTCTGACACAGTTATGAACTCATTCTTTATTCCTAGGCTTGGCAGTCAGATTTATGCAATGGCTGGTATGGAAAACCGATTGAATCTTATGGCGAGTGAAGAGGGGATTTACAGAGGCATGTCAGCAAACTACAGCGGATTTGGCTTTGCAGGCATGAAATTTAAAACCCATGCGGTTAATCAACAAGGTTTTGAAGACTGGGTTAACAAAGTTAAGACATCACCAATCGTCTTAGATGAGGCTAGGTTGGGTGAATTAACTAAAAAGTCAAAGGACCATCAGGTAGAGTATTTCGCTGATGTAGATCCGCTCCTATTTAAGAAGACAATCGAGAAGTACACTGGAGTTCAAAATGGCAAATAAAGCGACCATTATTACTGACCCGGATCCGCTCACAGGTAAACTGACATGGGACTCTATACCAATCCATGACCCAGTAATACTGCCTGTAATGATCGCAGCAGTGCTAGGTGGTTTATTCCTCTTTGCATTGATTACCAAAATGGGTAAATGGCGTTATCTATGGGATGAATGGATTACTTCAGTAGATCATAAGAAAATCGGCATAATGTACATCATTGTTGCCGTTGTAATGTTGGTAAGGGGTTTTGCCGACGCACTTATGATGCGTTCACAGCAAGCTTTGGCGACTGCTGCGACTGAAGGGGCCGGATACCTCCCCCCTGAACACTATGACCAAATCTTTACTGCGCACGGCGTAATCATGATCTTCTTTGTGGCAATGCCACTTGTTGTTGGTCTGATGAATGTCATCGTGCCATTACAAATTGGTGCGCGTGATGTTGCGTTCCCATTCCTTAACTCTTTAAGTTTCTGGCTATTTGTAGTTGGTGCGCTGTTAGTTAACATTTCTTTATTTTTAGGTGAGTTTGCTGCGACAGGTTGGTTAGCCTATCCACCGTTATCTGGCATTGAACACAGTCCATGGGTAGGTGTAGATTATTGGCTCTGGGCACTGCAAATATCTGGTATTGGTACATTACTGACCGGTGTAAACTTCTTTGTAACGATTCTTAGAATGCGTGCACCAGGTATGAAGTTAATGCAAATGCCTGTATTTACTTGGACGTCTTTGTCAGCAAACGTATTGATTATCATTGCATTCCCAATTTTGACGGTGACAATTACCTTATTGACGCTTGACAGATATTTCGGAACTGCATTCTTCACCAATGGCCTTGGTGGAAACCAAATGATGTACGTGAACCTTATCTGGGCATGGGGACATCCTGAGGTATATATTCTAATCTTGCCTGCATTTGGTATTTTCTCTGAAATTACAGCGACCTTTTCGCGCAAAAGATTATTTGGTTATACATCATTAGTTTGGGCGACTGCGGTGATCATGGTTCTATCTATGGTTGTATGGCTACACCACTTCTTTACAATGGGAGCAGGGTCGAGTGTAAATGCCTTCTTTGGTATTGCCACTATGATAATATCCGTCCCCACCGGGGTGAAGATCTTCAACTGGTTGTTTACCATGTACAAAGGTAAGGTTGAATTCACAGCTTCGATGTGGTGGACATGTAGTTTCTTATTTACCTTCACTGTGGGTGGTATGACCGGTGTTATGCTGGCAGTACCTGCCGCTGACTTCGTACTTCACAATAGCTTGTTCTTAGTTGCACACTTCCACAATGTAATCATTGGTGGTGCTGTATTTGGTTATTTTGCAGGTATTACTTACTGGTTCCCGAAAGCAACTGGTTTTATGCTTGATGAAAAGCTAGGCAAAATTGCTTGTGCCCTTTGGACAATCGGCTTCTTCGTTGCATTTATGCCTCTGTATATCCTTGGTTTCAATGGTATGACTCGTCGTTTGAGCTACTATGATAACCCTGAGTGGACACCACTACTTTGGATTGCAGCTTCTGGTGCATTCATCGTATTAGCGGGTATTGCTGTTCAGTTCTATCAAGGTTACGTAAGTATTCGTGACCGCAAGAAGAACAGAGATGTAACAGGTGATCCTTGGAATGCGAGAACACTAGAGTGGTCAACTTCGTCACCACCGCCTTTCTATAACTTCGCGACTTTACCTACGATTCATGATCGTGATGAACACGAGTACAAAAAAGAGCATGGCTTGGCGTATCCAAGGGTTGAGAAATACAAACCGATCCACATGCCGAAGAACACTTGGGCTGGTTTCGTGATCAGTGCATTCTCACTAGTGTTCGGTTTCGCTTTTGTATGGCACATCTGGTGGCTAGTGGGCGTCGGCTTCTTAGGCATGATAGGTTCTTGGATTGTTTACTCTTTCGAGAGAAATAAAGACTATTACGTCCAAGTCGATCAAGTTGAAGCGCTAGAAAACGCGCACTTAGATGCTGTTGAAAAATACACAGCAAATCAGAAGTAATTACAGGGGAATAATTGAGCATTATGTCAAATACCAATGTACATGATGAAGAATTGAGAAATCAAAACCAAGCTCTTCATGACACAAGTCATGAAGAGGAACACCATCACGATACTGGTGGTGATACGGTATTCGGTTTTTGGATTTATATAATGAGCGACTGTATATTGTTCGCGACTTTGTTCGCGGTATATGCAGTTTTAAGTGGCAGTTTCGCTGGCGGTTTAACGCCAAAAGATCTGTTCGACCTGAACTTTGTCGCAGTTGAAACTGCGCTTTTATTGTTGAGTAGTTTTACGTTTGGTATGGCGATGCTATATGCAAACAAACGCTCAATGAAAGGCATGATGACTTGGTTAGTTATCACATTAATGCTTGGTTTAGGTTTCCTTGTGATGGAATTGTACGAGTTCTATCACTTTAGCAGTATGGGCGCAACACCCCAGAGTAGCGCATATTGGTCTGCATTTTACGCGTTAGTTGGCACACACGGTTTACACGTATTTGCAGGTTCAATTTGGATGTTGGTGTTGTTTGGTCACTTTAAACGCGATGGTTTTACCGAAGACAACTTAGTTCGTCTTTCATGTTTAAGCCTATTCTGGCACTTCCTAGATATCATTTGGATTTGTGTTTTCAGCGTTGTCTACTTATTGGGAGTAATGTGATGAGTCAAGTTGAGTTACATGATGAACACGATCATGCAGGTGCTTCGCATGGAAGCGTTAAAGAGTATGTTGTTGGTTTGTTGTTATCTATCGTTCTGACAGCGATTCCTTTTGCTTGTCTAATGTTTGACTTGCTAGCTCCTGCAGCTACTTTGGCGGTTATATTAGTTTGTGCAATCGCACAAATATTTGTCCAATTAATCTTTTTCTTACATATGAATGGTAGTTCAAGTCAACTTTGGAATACCACATCGGCTGTTTTTGTGACCTTAATCGTTGCGATAGTTGTTATTGGCTCGATTTGGATTATGGAGCACTTAAACCATAATATGTTAATGGGACATTAATATGCTGAAGCACTACTGTTCGGTAGTAAAGCCAGGGATTATTATTGGGAACATGATAGCCGCGATTGCCGGCTATCTATTTGCATCGAAAGGTAGCATGGATTGGCTTAATTTTGTTGCGATGATCTTAGGTACTTCTTTTGTGATTGCCTGTGGGTGTGTTGTCAATAATATCTTTGATAAAGACATTGATAAGTTGATGGAGAGAACAAAATCCAGAGCCCTCGCTATTGGCGCCTTGTCTGAAAAGGCAGCGGTTAGCTATGCAATGGCGTTAGGTTTAATCGGTTTCGGTACTTTATTCTTCTTTTCTACGTTAGCTGCATTGTCTTTTGCAATTTTGGGTTTTGTTGTATACGCCGGACTCTATACATTTAAATATAAAAGAGGTTCTAAATTTGGCACCTTGATAGGCAGTATTTCAGGTGCCTGCCCGCCAGTAATTGGTTACTGTGCCGTCACAGGGTCATTTGACTTAGGAGCGTTGACCCTACTTTTGATATTTTGTTTATGGCAAATTCCGCATTCATATGCAATTGCGATATACAGATTTGATGATTATAAGAAAGCTGGTATTCCTATCATGCCGATTGTTCAGGGGATCCCTGCAGCAAGAAAGCATATGATGTGGTACATCGTTGCGTTTACTTTAACTTCATTGATGTTATTTGTTTTAAATTATGTTGGTGTTTTTTACGCGATATTTATGTCGTTGGTCGGTGTTGCTTGGTTATTAATAACCGCTTTCGCCTACAAGCAAACGAATGATCAATTGTGGGCGAAGCGAGTATTTTTACTGTCGCTTGTTGCAATTATTTCTCTAAGTGTCGTGATATCAACAGACTATGTTCAAGTGATAGAAACTGGCACACTGGGTCTAAAAGGTGTGGTATGAATACTAAGTCAAAAACATTGATGGTTCTCTTTGCGGGATTACTTTGCATTGGATCTTTGTTGACCTTTTATTTTTTAAATTCCACAAAGGACTTTAACCAACCTGCTCGCACGTTTGATGAACTAGGTGGTGACTTCACTTTAGAAAGTTATCGAGGTGATGTGTCGTTGTCAGAGTTTAAAGGCAAGTTTGGCATTATGTATTTTGGTTATATGTCTTGCGCTGAGGTATGCCCAAATTCTTTGATGGTGATGAGTTTTGCAATGCAAAAGCTTGAAGAGGCTGGCATTGATAATACATATGGTTTATTTGTTTCGGTTGATCCATTGCGGGATACATCTGACAAGATGAAAGAGTTTACTGATTATTTTCATCCTCGCATTATAGGTCTCACTGGTGATGCTGATGCTGTCAGAAAAGTGAGTGCACAATATGGTGTTTACTATGATGAAAGTGATTTAAGTGATTCTTTTATGGAATACTCAGTATCACATGCTTCTAGGTTCTATATTGTCAACGCAAATGGTGATTTAGTTAAAACAATGAGCCATACCACGACGTCGAATGAGCTTGCTGCTCAAATTAAAGAGATCATGTAGTGAGACTTTTCCTGTTTTTTTGTCTATCAATTGTTGTTTCTAATGTCGTTTTGGCTAAAACGTCGATGGAAAAAGTACTAATTAACCACAATGATTCACTGTGTTATGCGCCCTTAGTCAGTGCAGCTGAAAAGATAATTAGTAAAAAGACCCATAGATTAATGACGACATTAAACAATGATTCTAATGAGCCAGTCGTTATATCAGGTGTTATTGAGTATAAAGATAGGCAAAGCCATATTAACTTTGCTGCAATAAGGGTTAATGGACAATGTAGAGTTAAGTCTACAGAGTCATTCACTTTTAAGCTGCCTTGTATCACCGTGCGGCAAGAAGTTTTTAAAAAGTGGCAAATGAAGGGTATTCTTAATAATACAACGCTTGTTTTAGCCCATTCGCGAGATGCTAAACAAATTGCATATTTAAGCGATGCAAGTGATGGCTCGTACTGCCTAGTGTCTAGGCATAACCAATTCTGATTACCTGTGCAAGTTTAACTTAGCTTATCTTAGCAATAGTTAAACTTGTATTTTAAAAAGCGCAGTTGATAAAACGTAAAGTTTTTTTATAACGAAAAATCATTATGATATAACAAATACATGTTGATTCACTTTTCGATAGTTTAAGTATCAAAGCGAGTATTTGTACAATTTTACCGATTATTGAAGGAGTATTCTTGTGTCAGAAAAGTCTGATTTTTATTTCCAGAGCTATGAAGAGTGGAGACATGCAATCACCATTCGTTGTGACATTAAACTCACAAAAGATTATGCCCTCTCTCGAGTTGCGGCATTGAGAAACCTTAATGATAAACACACTATAGAATTTAAATCAAAGTATGGTGAAGCTTACCTAGAGCAAATTATTCTTTGGTTTGAACGAGCCGCTCAAAGTTAAATCTTGAGCGAGTTCATGGCATCTGAAATGTGTGATCTTGAATCTTATCAAGATCTCTTTTCTTTGTTGTACGATTAATAAAAATGCCTATTTCAACTCCAGTTTGTTGACACCTAAATTTGTCAACCTATCCCATTTCAAACAATACATTGATCTTGACTGGTTCTTCTAAACCTTAAGAAATAACGAATAGCAAGAAAAGGTGAGACAGCGAAATACCCATTACTCTATTATAGTTTTTCATATTCGAGGAGATGAAAATGAACTGGTTAGAGAAAATGTCTGGTGCAATTGATTTCATTGAGCAAAATTTAGAAAGTTCGCTCAAGGTGGAAGATGTTGCAAAGGTGGCTTGTTGCTCTAAGTATCATTTTCATCGGATGTTCTTTGCTTGTTTCAAAGTGACTTGTGCAGAATATATTCGAAGGCGTAAGTTGACTTTAGCGGCTGCAGATTTGTTGCATACTGAAAGCAATATTGCGCAGATTGCCTTGCAATATGGCTATGAATCGCCAAATGCATTTACAAGGGCGTTCCGTCATTATCACGGTATTAACCCAAGTTGCGTGCGGTCTAATAATGTAAAGCTCTCAGCCTTTAAACGGCTCAGTTACAGTATAGAAACACACACAGGTGACATTATGAATTACAGAATGATTGACGTACCAGAGTTTAAAATTGTTGGAAAAAGTAAATGTTTTGAGTTTGATGACTTTGTCAAAGAAGGGCCTAAATTTTGGAAAAATTATGTCAATTCAGAAAAGTATAAAACGCTTACTGAGCTAAAACAGGGTAGACCAAGCCTTGTTACTCAGTCATCTATGTTATCGGCTTACTTTCCAACTCAGCATGGCCAACGTGATGAATTTTTAGATGTTCTAGGCATTGAGCTAGACACAGATACGCATCTAAATGAGTTCGAACAATTTACAGTGCCAGCTGGTAAGTATGCCGAGTTCACGTGCACCTATAAAACGTCAATGAAAACGAATCGATATATATATAGTGAATGGTTTGCCTCTACTGGATTTGAAAGAGATGAAGATAAACCTGATATTGTCAGTTACTTTCCAATCCCATTTAGACCAACGGGAGAAATGCAGTTACGTTGGTGGATACCTGTCATAGTTAATAGTTGAAACCTTTGAGGGAGCATTTTTAGAGGTAAACTTTGTCATTTAAGCCGCTTTAGCTTTACTTTGTGCTAGCTCGTTTAAGCGCTGAAAAACCAGCGCTTAAAAAATTTTAATTCATTAAGCTTAAAATAATGTTGTTGCAAGCAAATTAATCTCTCACTTGGCCTGTGCCATTCACTAAATACTTTTCAGTGGTTAATGACTCTAAGCCCATCGGACCGTATGCATGTAGCTTAGTCGTTGCGATACCAATTTCAGCACCTAGACCTAACTGACCGCCGTCGCTGAAACGTGATGACGCATTGACCATGACCACAGATGCATCAACACTGCGTTGGAATAGCGTGGCTGTTTCTTGGTTTGTGGTACAGATCACTTCAGTATGATGACTACCAAATTGGTCGATGTGGTCGATTGCACCCGCAAAGTCATCGACAATACGAATGGCAATTTCCAACGCTAAATACTCTTCACCAAATTCGTTGTCGTTTAATAAAGTGACGTCGTCAAAGTACTCTGCAGCACGTTTACAGGCATTCACTTTCACATTGGCAGCCCGCAAAATAGGGGCGATTTGGTCTAAGAATACATCAGCGATTTCTTTATGAACGACTAGCCCCTCAAGGGCATTACATACGCCTGTGCGCTGAGTTTTTCCGTTTAGTAGCAAAGCCTTTGCGATGTTTAAATCGGCGTCTTTATCAACATATAAATGACACACGCCTTTAAAGTGTTGAATTACAGGTACAGTACTGTTTTCGGTAACAAAGTTAATAAGGCCTTCACCGCCGCGTGGAATGATCAGGTCGATGTACTCTTTTTGCTGCATCAACTCCATCATCAAGCCGCGTTTAGGGTCTGGTACGACGGTAATAAGCGCATCCGGCAGATTAAACTCCGCCAGAGTTTTATGCATTACCTTGGCAATGGCCATTGAGCTGGCTAGCGCTTCTTTACCACCACGTAAGATCACGCCATTACCTGATTTAAAGCACAGTGCGCCCGCATCGGCTGTGACATTTGGGCGAGCTTCGTAAATCATACATACCACGCCTAGGGGAATACGCATCTTATTAATTTCGATACCATTAGGGCGTGTGCCCATGCTGCGTGTTTGGCCTACAGGGTCATCTAACGACGCGATGGTTTCGACACCTTGTGCCATGTCTTCGATGCGTGCAGGTGTTAGGGTTAGGCGATCAATCATTGCGGGGCTTAATTCATTTTGTTTGGCATGGGTTAGGTCGGTTTGGTTTGCCACGAGGATATGATCGGTTTCGGCACGCAGCGCATGTGCCATAGCGTATAATACTTGGTTTTTCTGCTCTGTTGTAAGAAGTGCTAGTACTTTGGCTGCCTTAGCTGCCTGTTGTGATAATGACTGAATTAAACCCATGTTATTCTCTCCTAAATAATTGACCAAACCGATTACATACTAACGTTATATCGGTTCGAATTTAAACCACTAATGGCTTGGCAATGAAGAAAATTCACATACTTTGTAAGCATGTGGTTTTTGTGGGTACAAACAGCCTGACATTTTAATTATCAGGCTGCATAAATGAGCGTGTGGGGTTATTTGAATTGCATTAAAAAGTCTTGGTGAGTAGGCATATTTTCGACGGTTTTATCGACTAGCGTTCGCAAGCTTTCCATCATATCATCGATTTGTTCATCACTTAACCCATCAACAAGTGGGTGAGTATCGGCTGGCATGATACCTTGTCCGAGCATCACTTGTTGCCATGCGATTTCGGTAAATAAATCGTTTGGTTCGCAGTGTACTTTGCCAGTATGTTTAAATAACTCTATTTTAGTTTTCAGTGTGTCGGGGATGTCCATTTGCTGACACTGTCGCCAAAACGCACTATCAGTTCGAGCATTTAACTTGTAATGCAAGATAATAAAGTCGCGAATACCTTCAACTTCGGCTTTGCACAAGCGGTTAAACTCATCGACTAAGGTTTGGCTAATGCCATTGTGTGGGAAGAACTTGAGTAAACGCGTTGCCACACTTTGCACAAGATGAATATTGGTTGATTCTAAAGGCTCTAAAAAACCACTTGAAAGGCCAATACTGACCACATTTTTATTCCAGACTTTTCTGCGACGACCGGTTCTAAATTTAATAATTCTTGGGTCGTTTAATGGTTTGCCCGGCAGATTATACAGTAGTGTTTGTTTGGCTTCTTCGTCGCTCATGTGCTTAGAGCTGTAAACCAAGCCATTGCCTGTTCTGTGTTGCAGTGGAATTTGCCATTGCCAGCCAGCATGATGTGCAATAGAGCGTGTGTAAGGCACAACCGTTTCTGCGTTTTCACTTGGCACAGCCATAGCGCGGTCGCAAGGTAACCAATGTGACCAATCATCGTAGCCAGTACTGAGTGTTTTTTCGATGAGTAGGGCATGCATGCCAGTACAGTCTATAAATAAATTACCATTGAGCTGTGTGTCATCATCAAGTAACAAGCTTTCGATAAAACCCGTTTCGTTGTTTTGATTAACTTGCTTTACCGTACCAATAACATGGTTAACCCCATGCTGCTTGCCATGTTCAGTTAAAAACTTGGCGTATAATCCTGCATCAAAATGATACGCATAGGCAATGCCCGGCAGGTTAGTGTTAGGAAGATGTTTGAGCTTCTGGAACTTGTTGTGCTTAGCGGCTTGGTAGTTAAGTGAGAAATCCCAATAAGTGAGGTTATTGACTTGTTCATTTTTGTTTTGATGTTTTAACCAAAAGTGATGAAAGTCACAAAACGGGAAGTTTTTACCTATGCTACCAAAGGCATGCATATATTTATGTTTAGGCTTTTGCCAATTCTCGAACTGAATACCGAGCTTAATAGTCGCCTTCGAAGCCTGCATAAAGGCGTGTTCATTGACACCAATGGCTTGATTGAATTGCATAATTGGCGGGATGGTTGCTTCGCCAACACCAACGGTCGAGATGTCATCTGACTCAAGTAGAGTCACGTTAATGCTTTTGCCTAGCACCTTTGCGAGTAAGTTTGCAGTCATCCAGCCTGCTGTACCACCTCCAACTATGACGACATCATTAATTTTGTTTTGCATGTTTTACTTCCAAAAAAGCCCTTGGATTTTCATCGCAAGGGCTATCATATCTAACTTAGCTTTATCACGCTCGTTTAAAACTTATATGCGAAGCCTAGCGAGTAGTTACGGCCATAATCTTGGTAATCACGTACCTGTAACGCATTGTCACCGCTTAGTGTAGTGAATGGTTCTTCAGTCAGGTTGTAGCCTTGTAGAAATACAGATAAACCTTCAAGATCTTTGAAACCACCTTCACCAAAGTCATAACCAATTTGTGCATCCCAAATTGTTTCACCCATGATGTCTACTTGAGTTGCTGTATAACCGATACCGTTTACGTCACCTTTGAAGTCATCACGTTTACGCATGCTAGCACGTGCTGAGAAACCATGATTCTCATAATAGAAGGTGAATGTTGAAATACTTTCTGAAAGACCCGGGATCTTGTATTCAGCGCCTTCAGGGTTTTTCAGATCAGACTCAACACCTGTGTAGCTGGCGATAATACCAAAGCCGTCTAATGCCTCAGAGAAAACATTTAGCGGTAATGTACCAGATAGCTCATAACCCCAAAGTGTACCTTCACCACCATTTACTTTACCGCTACCTGTACCATTTGGATTTGCAGGGATCGCGCCAGTTGCCGGATCTGCAACACCTGTCATATCAACCGCATATTGACCGTCGAAGTGCCAGTTAGTGATGTCTTTATGGAATAGTGCAACTGCGAAGTAACCTTCACTGCTGTAGTAGTTTTCGTAAGTGAAATCTAAGCCAAATGCTTCTTTTGGCTCAAGCTCAGGGTTACCACCACCGATTGACCAGTTGTTACCGTTAGAATCAGGTTGTTGGTTGTATGAAGCACTAAATGACGCATTCATTTCATCAAGACGAGCACGAGAAATGGTTTTTGCTGCGCCGAAACGCACTGACTGGTCTTCGTCAAGCTTTAACGTTAAGTTTAAGCTGGGTAATAAGTGGTTATAGTCATGGCTGATGTCAGTAGGTGAAGTAACGACCTTGCCATCAAGAGTGTTGAATGCATTACCTTGCGATGACTGCTCAGAGCGAACATAACGCAGACCTACGTTACCACTTAATGGCATGTCTGCGACTTCAGTGTCGATGTCTGCTTTTACAAATAGTGATGTTACTTTTTCACGAACAGTCCAAGACTTTGTTGCGTGAGATGAGTTAGTCAAGCTCTCTTGCAGGCCATAGTAGTAACCGTCGCGAACAAGGCTATTGACGTCATAAGCAATCATTTCACCCATGCCGATAAAATCTAGATTAGCTGTACCTAGACGGTACTGTTCTGGTACTACCATCATGCCCGTGTTGCTCGGATACTTGAAGCTTGAAAGCGTTAAGAAGTAACCTTCAGATAACTTCGCCTTCTCGCGGTCACGATATGAAATACCCGCTGAAACTGCTGAGATAAAGTCGTTCTCGATTGCTTGTGTAGCTGCAAATTTCAGTGACTTAAGTTCGTCTTCAACTTCAGGTGTATTGATGAAACCATCTTGTAATTGGTTTTCGAAATCAGTGCCTGTGACATTAAACGCATCATTTAACGCACCACTCCAACCCCAACTTAAAGGACCGCCTAATTGAATAAGGTCGTAATCGGCATAGTTAAGGTTGTGGTTAAATTTAGCGCCTGTGTTACCGCCATCTAGTGTATAGCTTAATGTGTCTGCTGCACCACGGTCGTTACCACGACCTGTACCAGCATAGCTTTCGATACCAACGATTTTCTTTTCAACTTTAGAATAGCTGACGTCAAAGTCTAGCGTTAGATCTGTATTTACATCCCACTTTGTATTGAAACCTAATGACTTCATCTCAGCGTCACGCTCGTTATAGTCGTTTCGAACCACAACACGTTGACCCATGGTTGTACCAGAAGTAATGAAGCCTGACGCATCATCTACTGAGTTTGCGCTCACCGTACCTTGGCCCCATGCAAATGGGATTTCAATACCACGAAGGCGTTGCTTGTCTAAGAAATCTACATATAACGCATCGAATGTCATACGTACGTCATCACGCGGTGCCGCTTCTAGTACGAACATCATAGAATCACGCTCAAGCTCTGAAGAGCGAACATATGGCTTAGCACCGCCTAAAATAGAGTACTTTTTACCATCTTGTTCAAACTCAGGGTAACCCCATGAATTCCAGCGTTTTTCTTGGTTTGGAGAGCTCATTGTGTTAAGAGCAAATGCCACACCGATTGTGTCATCAGCGAATTTGTCCAGGTAGAAGAATGTCGCTTTATGGCCCTTGTTTTCACCGTCTGGGTTTAGCTTTTCAAAACTGGTTTTTTCAATAACACCATTAACTTGAATAATACGACCATCTTGGTCCAATGGCTTGATTGTTTGTAGGTTAACTGTACCTGCAATACCTTCACCTTCGATACTTGCATCTGGTGTTTTGTAAACGGTTACGCCGCTCATGATCTCAGATGGGTAAAGGTCAAATTCAGCGCCACGGTTGTCGCTGATAGAAACTTGTTCGCGGCCATTTAACGTGGTGCCGCTTTCATTTTCACCGAAACCACGGATAGAGATCTTACTTGCACGGCCATCTAAACGCTGTGTAGCAAGACCAGGCAAGCGAGATAAAGATTCTGCGATCGAAGAGTCAGGTAGTTTACCGATGTCTTCGGCTGAAATGGTTTCAACGACACTAGTAGAAAAACGTTTAGCGTTGATTGATTCAACTAGCGAGCGGCGGAAACCTTTTACTTCTATTACTTCAACGTCTTGCTGTGCTTTGTTTTCGGCATCTTGTGCTGCAGCAAACATTGGTGCACTCATTGCAGCAAAGCCGCTTGCTAAAAGTGCCAAAGTCACTTTGCTTGGTTTTAGTTTTTGCATTTGTTTTATCCCCGTTGCCATAGGTGTTCGGTTATACCGTTAACATGCCAAACTTTATAGTAACTTGTGTAATCGTTCGGTCATGCCAACATGTTATAGGTTGTCGGAGCTTAATATATAGCCGTGTTGTGTTGATGAATAGTTAATGCATACGTATTCATAATGATGAGTTTAGTTAATAAGTTCTGAATACGTATGCAAAGACTGTCTATTTGGTTGTGTCAAATATAGAGCATTCAGTACCTTATAAACGAGTTGAATATCGTTTTGTAAATATGAGGTATAGCAATGCGCAAAGTAACAAAATCTTTGGGTTTACTTCTGAAAATAACAACAATCCCACTATTAGCATCACTTAGCGCTTGCCAAATCGTTGCTTCATCACAAGCAGAAATGCGCCAAGCAGAGCAAGAAACAACGCAAGCTATATATGCAGCGCACTGGTTAACGTCAGAATTAGTATTGATTGACCCTGCTATCAAGGCGCTTAGCTTAGAGCTAAAAACTACTTTACTTGAAGGACAAATGTCACAGCTAGCGACATTAACGGCTATTGAGTTGCCTAATTGGGTTGCAGCTAGTTATCCTCATTTAGCTGATTTTAAGGCATATAAAGTTGCACTTACTAATCTAAAAGCGAAAAACTGGGCGAAAGGGCAGGTCAGTGTCGTAGATAGCAAAGGTGAGCTAGTGAGCTTTGTACAGCAAGGGGAGCTATTAGATTCGCTTTATACTCTAACGGCGAATGATGCTAATGAAGTGTCTGATCTAGGTGCAACCGTACTTGCAGATTCTGTGCAATTTAAGTTGTGGGCACCTACAGCGCAAAAAGTATCTCTACTAGCATTTGGTAATAGTCTTCACAATCCCGCTAATAAAATTGCAATGCAGGAAGATAAAAACACCGGCGTCTGGCAGGTAAATACGGACAATATCGCAGCGCTTGATTATTACCAGTATGAAATCACCGTTTATCATCCAGAAACGAAAAAAGTCGAAACAATTGCTACCACAGATCCTTATGCATTGAGTTTGTCCACAAACAGTACTCATGCACAAGTTGTTGACTTGGACAACAAAGTCACACAGCCAGCCGGGTGGGCAAGTCATTCGGTGCCAAGCATCAATAAGCCTGAAGATAACATATTATACGAGACTCATATTCGCGATTTTAGTGCCAGTGATAAAGCGCTAAGTAACAGTGCTTGGCGTGGTAAATATCTTGCTTTTACCGATATGAACTCAGATGGTATGAAGCACTTAACGGCACTGAGAGATGCGGGTTTAAATAACATCCATCTGCTGCCGACTTATGATTTAGGCAGTATCAACGAAGATGCTGAAGCTGTCATTGGTCACACCTCTAGCATGCAGTTTGTGTGCAAGCAGTTGCCTGAGCTAGGCGAGTGTCAATACTCTTGGGATAAAGACACACGAGCAGTCGATGTATTAAAAAGCTACCCAACAGACTCAGCTAAAGCGCAAAAGCTTGTTAGTGCCCTTCGTCAATTTGATAACTATAACTGGGGGTATGATCCATTTCACTATACAGTGCCTGAGGGCAGTTATGCGACAGATTCGATGGGTGTAACGCGTATTGTTGAATTTAGAAAAATGGTACAACACCTTCATTCGATGGGCTTTCGTGTGATCATGGATGTGGTGTACAACCATACTCATCAATTTGGTTTGGCGAAAAATTCCGTGCTCGACAAAATTGTGCCGGGATACTACCACCGTTTAAATCCAACAACAGGCATTGTTGAGCAATCAACTTGCTATACCTGTGGTAACACGGCAACTGAGCGCACCATGATGGCAAAGCTGATGAATGATTCATTGGTGACTTGGGCACGTGATTATAAGATTGACGGTTTCAGATTCGACTTAATGGGTCATCAGCCAAAAGCAGAAATGCTACATGCGCGAGCGCTGGTACGTGAAATTGATCCTGATACTTACTTTTATGGTGAAGGTTGGAACTTTGGTGAAGTAGCCAATAATGCACAATTTGTGCAGGCCAGTCAGTTAGAGTTGGGTGGCACTGAGATTGGTACATTCAGCGATCGCCTTCGTGATGCGGTAAGAGGCCCTGGCAACAATACCCGTGTCACACAAGGAGTAGGTAATGGTCTGCTGACATTACCTAACGAATTACAAACTGACGCACAAAGTAAACAACGTTATTTTGTGGCGATGGACCAAGTACGTATTGGTATGGCGGGTAATCTCGCTGAATATGATTTGGCAAATAAATACAATGGGTTAAATAAACGTTTAGGTAAAGACGTTCCTTATGGCAACCAACCTACAGGCTATGCGTTTGACCCGGCAGACACCATTAACTATGTGTCTAAGCATGATAATCAAACACTCTGGGATAACAGTCAGTACCGTCTTGCGTTTGATTTAACTGCCGCTGAGCGTGTGCGCTTACATGTACAAAGCATGAGTTATGTTATGTATGGCCAAGGTGTTCCTTTTATTCATATGGGATCAGAGCTATTGCGTTCTAAATCATTTTTACGTGATAGCTATGATTATGGAGATTGGTTTAATGCCATAGATTTTGCGGGCCAAAGCAATAACTATGATGTAGGTTTACCTCCAGCCGATAAAGACAGTGATAACTGGCCTCTAATCGAAACGGTACTTGCAGGTCACAAAAACCGTGATGATGTGAGTTCAGCAGATATTCAACTGGCGAAAGGCATGTTTATCGATATGCTAAAAATCAGAAATAGTTCTGAGTTATTCCGCCTTGCAACCGCAGATCAAGTTCAGCAAAAAGTCCAATTTTTAAATACGCAAAAATCAGCGAAGGATAAAAATCATCAATCAGGTCTAATTGTTATGCAGTTAGATGATACTCAGGGTGAGGCTGTAGATAACAAATTTTCGCGTATTTTGGTGATCTTCAATTCTAACAATGAACAAAATTCATTCAAAGTGGTCGAAAGTCAAGATTACCAGTTACATCCAGTGCTAAAGCAAGGTCATGACCCTGCGGTCAAAGAGACAAAAATTACAGCAGAAAGAATTGAAGTACCTGCACTGAGCACCGTGGTCTTAGTTAAGTATAGGTAAAACAACTTATACTTCACTGTACTTTTAGTGATTTCATCTATACTGGTTAAATTACTGAGAGTAAAGGTATTCAATTCCCCTTGAATACGAATATAAAAGCGCCGGCTGCCCCCGGCGCTTTTTTCTTTTTAATAATACCAATCCGCAATAACATTTAATCATTTTGAGGGATTAAACCTGATGATAGCTGCGTTAAAGGTTTCTCATTTACGACTGCATGGATGCAGAAGGTAGGGCAATGCAGGAGCAATTGCCGAGAACAACTAAATAACGAAATCTTTGCCTTGCCTACATGGATGTAGGTACCTCAGCGATAGCAGGACGCGTGAGCGGTGCTACCAACAAGGTTTTCTTGCCTCAAAATAGACCACTTAGTTAAGCGGTTTGGTATAAATCAAAATAGTCTTATCTTTGTAGCAAAACCTGTAAAATAATCGACAGACAACCTTTATTCTGTTTCGCTCTAGTATGACAACTCTCACTGACAGTTACTTTTCACTAATTCAATCTCAAAAGTTGACCCAAGATCCTGCCCAAATTATCGCGTTGAGTGCTTTAGACACGTTGGCGAATGCACTTGAGCAGGGCAAGTCATGTCAAAGCTTGTATTTATATGGCCCTGTTGGTCGAGGAAAAACCATGCTGATGGATTTGTTCTTTGCACATTCATCGGGGGTAACAAAGCAAAGACTGCATTTTCATCACTTTATGGCACAAGTGCATCAAGCGCTTAACGTACTTCAAGGTACACTTAACCCTTTACAACAAGTTGCAAAAGGCTGGGCCAGTAAAGCCAAGGTATTGTGCTTTGATGAGTTCTTTGTCACTGACATTGGTGATGCCATGATCATGGCCAGACTGTTCGAAGCCTTATTTAAAGAAGGTGTTGTGTTGGTCACGACTTCAAACGCGCATCCTAAACAGCTTTATCACAATGGCTTAGCAAGAGAGCGATTTTTGCCGACCATAGATTTATTACTTTTGAAGTGTGAAGTCATTAATGTGGCTGGAGAAGTTGACCACCGTTTTGCCCACGGTGCGAATTACACCTATTACTTTGTGCAGGATCAGGCAAGGTTTTTAACTCAATTTGAACGCGTTCATGGTGTGTTAGAAACTACACAAATAGAGATATGCCGCAGAGAGGTCGAGGTATTAGGTAAAAGTGGGCTGGGCTACTTATTTGATTTTATGGCGTTGTGCTCAACCCCTAGAGCAACTGCAGATTACATCGAGCTGGCACAAAATCACAGGGTAATATTTATTAGCAAAGTGCCAAAGATGGGCGCTGAACCTGACGAAAAGCGAGTAACTCAAGGTATAGAGGATGGCTACCAACGCGCACATTCAAACATCCAGAATGCCCGTTTTGATGACGAAGCTCGGCGTTTTATTGCGCTGGTTGATGAGTGTTACGAGCAGCGTTGTTTATTAGTGATTGATGCACAGTGTGATTTATGCGAGTTATATGTGGGTGAACAATTAGCCTTTGCATTTGAGCGAACCAGAAGCCGTTTAGTAGAAATGCAGAGCTGGAAGTTAAATAAATGATATGTTTTAAGAAGCTAAAACTTATCTGAATTTGTTAATTTTTTAAAGTTCGAGCTCAGGGTTTACTTGTAATGGATTGCAAAACTTATGAACTTTTAATTTCATATTGTAACACCTAATAACTGATATTACATTAGCGAATGTTTACACATCGCTTTCTTTTACCAAAGTAATGTTGATAAAAGTCTTAAAAGTTCTAAGCGTATCTTTGATATCATCATTCATTCGACAGACTCAAACACAGTGTATCCGCAATTACAACTTAAAGAGACTTCATTCGGCAAATATTAATTTTTCGATAATTTAATATGAAGAAATTTCCTTAAGTAAAGTGATCTGATTTAGTTTCTCAGATCAGCGCTACTTACCTCAATGCTCTTAAAGTCAATTAATGAAACTGATTAAAAGCATCCTTGATAATTGATATTGTTTATACCTTTTTTTGAAACTTTCTAAGGTTGAATGTTAACTTTTAGTGTTTTATTTAGTGTTTTATTTGGTTTTTTAATTTTTATTTCTTTTATAAGCTTTTAAATTTTTCGTTTTATTCATTTTATTGCAATTAATTATTTAATATAATTTTTGATGTTGTTGATTTTGATGTTCCGAAAATGTATAAAGCAGGAATTTTACGCTAATCTATAAAGCAGGGAAGTTTGAACATTAATTATCTAGCATCACTCATTTCTTTAAATGATAAAAATAAATTTACAGCAATTTTTATTGTTATGTTTGGTGTTGCTATATCAACGGTTAGTTTTGATGGCTTATTTGATAGGTTCAATGACCCCAAATGGCTAATTTTTGATATTTTTACAATTGGATTAATTTGTTTCTCAATTATTAAAAAGTTAAAGCTTACGATTAGCTATTTAAGTGGGTTGCTTATTGTGTGTATTGTTTACATGTTTTTAAGCGCACTTTGGTCCCCCAATGCTTTTGAATCAATATCTTTTTCATTAAGGTTTACGTGTTTTGTTTACTCAATTTATATACTTGCAACGCTTTTTAATAAAGATTTAATGCTTGAGTTTTTTATAGATTGTGTATTTTTTTCTTCTTTGATTTTCTGCATCATACTTATCTACCAAAGGTATATAGCTGGAATACCATACTCATATACAAGCTTTTCTCCAATTGGTTTTGTAAATTATCTTGGCCAAGTATTAAATATCTGGATACCTGTGTTGGTGTTATCAATTTATCGCCATCGTTCTAGCAAGTTCAGGTTAATACTGGGTTTACTTAGTCTATTCATTTTAATGAACTTATTAGTAGAATCAGGCACACGAGGTACTATTCTAGGGCTATTATTCGCTGAAATCACAATATTAATAGTGCTTTCGGTAAGAACAAAAAAATTTCCTTTCAAATATATTGTTGTGTCAGTTGTTTTACTTTCAGCAATATTTTCGTTCTCTCTTCTCAAAGAGCTTGGCGGTGAGACACTACTTCGACAAATCAATTCAATTCAAAAATTAGACACAGGTCGAGAAGAAGTTTTTGCAAATACCCTAGATATGATTGCTGATAACCCTATGGGAGTTGGATCGGGCAACTTTCAGTTTATTCATGCAAAATATGGAAAAATGGGCACCAGTGATTCATCGCCTCACATATCTCAGTATAGAGCTATCATATCTCCTTATAATATTATTTTAAAATTTTATAGTGAGTTAGGCTTAATTTTTGGGAGTGCTTTATTTTTTGTATTTCTATATTGTTTTTTTGTTGCGTTTAATAACTTTTTAAAAGGTAATTATATTGATGTTTGGATATTTATGGCTGTTTTTTCTACCTCTTTTCATGCCATGTTTAGCTCTGTTTTTTTAACGCCGGTAAGTCTGTTTTTTTCTTTAATACTATTTTCTGTTGTTTTTTCTAGAGCTGAAAATAATGCTGCTTTATTTAAAGTTGAAAAAAAATATCTGTATTTAATTTTATTTTTTTTAATCTTTTTTATAGCAGTGTTAAGAGCTGCTGAAGCGAGTTCAAACTACCTTGCTGTGACTGGTTCGAAAATGGGTGACGTTAACGCCATTGAAAAGTCAATTAATATCAACCCTTATAATTACAAGGCTTTTAATAGGTGCTCCTATTTGTATTTAAACAAAGAGGTTGACTATAAATCAGCTGTTAATTGTTTTGAAAGAGAGTTGGAGATATACCCATATAATGTTTTAACGATGATATCTTTAGCAAGAATTTATTTTAAGTTAGGAGAATTTGAAAAGTTTGAACTTTATAAAAACAAAGTGCTTGATATTTATCCTAATAACGAGCTGGTTTTAAGTATTAAGTAAAATTCATTTTCGATATGTGAAATATAAATCTACTAAAACTAAATGTTAAGGAATAGAGATGAAAATTAACCATGTTGGTTTATTTGTATTATTGATTAGTACGATGATTGGCTCAACAGCTTGTGGAGGGGGTGATAGCAAACAACCTTCTGTAGATGACGAACTTCCAATCACTGACACGCCAGCTCCAACACCCGAACCAATTAAAAAAGGGGCTAACCATTCTGTAAAAGGGGCAAAATTAGGAAGTGCACCAATCCAAAAATCTTCATCTGGAAAGCATGACATATCAGCAACAGTAACGATAACCAATCAAGAGTCAAGTTCTGAAAATTTCAAGCTTGAAAATGCCGCCATTAATTAACTTTAAATATAAAAAAGAAAGGGAACATCATGTTTACAAAAAATGCAATTGCCGCGTTTATTGCCACTGTGAGTGTCATATCATCGCCTACATTTGCTGCACATTTAAGTCATCAAGGGACATTAACTAACTCAAACACACAACAAGCCGTTAATGGCACAGTGACTATCACATTTAAATTATATGCTGATGAGCAGATTGTGTGGGAGTCTGTTAGACAAGTTGAAGTTGTTGATGGGGCTTACTCAGTTAAATTGGGTGAAAATAATGATATCAATGCTGATTTATTTAAAGGCCAAGACCTTAAGCTTGGTATCACCATCGGAGATGACGATGAGATGATTCCTCGTTTAAGCATTGATACTGTTCCAAGCGCTTATCATGCCAATGTGGCAAGTAAAGTCGAAGGGGATGTTGAAGCAACAAAAGTGTCAGTTGGAGGCAGTGTCATCATTAATGAGAATGGAGAGTGGTTAGGCTCTCCAACAGGTCTTCGAGGTGCAGACGGTATAAATGGTCTTGACGGTCTTGATGGTGCCAAAGGTGAGAAAGGCGATCAAGGTGAGCCCGGCCGAGATGGTATTGATGGACAAAATGGTGCTAAAGGTGACAAGGGTGACAAGGGTGACCAAGGTGAGAAGGGTGAGCAAGGTGAGAAGGGTGACCAAGGTGAGAAGGGTGACCAAGGTGAGAAGGGTGACCAAGGCGAAAAAGGCTTGCAGTTTAAGGGAGTATGGAATGGTGAATCCGCTTACGAAATCGACGACGTAGTCATTTTCGAGGAAAATACCTATATTTCTGTCGTTAAAGTAGATGTTTCTGATGAAGGGCAAGTGAACCCTTCTCCAGTTGAGGCATCGAATGATTGGACGCTATTTATTTCAACTGGCAAAGACGGCGTAGATGGCAAAGACGGCGTAGATGGCGTAGATGGCGTAGATGGCGTAGATGGCAAAGACGGCGTAGATGGCAAAGACGGCATAGATGGTAAAGATGGCGTAGATGGTAAAGATGGCGTAGATGGTAAAGACGGCGTAGATGGCAAAGACGGTGAAGATGGTAAAGACGGTGTAGATGGTAAAGACGGTATTGATGGAATACCTGGCCGCGATGGTACTGATGGTCAGGACGGCAAAAATGGCTTAGATGGTAAACAAGGTTTACCAGGTCAAAGAGGTGAAAAAGGTGACCAGGGTGAAAAAGGTGACCAGGGTGAAAAAGGTGAAAAAGGTGACCAAGGTGAAAAAGGTGACCAAGGTGAAAAAGGTGATCGAGGCTTAACAGTAAAAGGAAATTGGAATAGTTTAGAAGGTTATGCCGAAGATGATATTGTTGTTCATGAAAATAATGCATATGTTGCTAGGGTAGTAATTGCTGAAGTTGTTGAGGGAAATGAAGAGAATTTACCTCCTTCTTCAACTAATGACGACTGGCTATTGTTGTTCAACGGTGTAGGCTCTGGACTTGCTGGTAAAGACGGACTCGATGGTGCACCAGGTCAAGATGGTAGGGATGGTGTTGATGGCGCTGATGGTTTACCTGGTGAAGATGGCGCGCCTGGTATTAACGGACAAGATGGCATTGATGGACGTGATGGTATTGATGGACGTGACGGGAATCCAGGTAAAGACGGCCGAGATGGTTTGGATGGTAAAGATGGTAAAGATGGTAAAGATGGTAAAGATGGTAAAGATGGAGAGAAAGGAGAAAAGGGAGATCGAGGTTTAGTCGTTAAAGGTGACTGGAATGCGCGTGACGGTTTTGAAGTTGATGATGTCGTCGTTCATGAAAACAACGCTTATATTGCAAGAGTGAACATTGATTCAGTCACTGATGAAAATGAGGGAAATCTTGCTCCATCTGAAACAAACAATGACTGGCTTCTTTTATTTAATGGTGTTGGTTCTGGATTGGCAGGAAAAGATGGTCTAGACGGCGCAGATGGTAAAGACGGCTTAGATGGTAAAGACGGCTTAGATGGTAAAGACGGCTTAGATGGTAAAGACGGCGAAGATGGCAAAGACGGTGAAGATGGTAAAGACGGCGTAGATGGTAAAGACGGCGTAGATGGTAAAGACGGCGTAGATGGTAAAGACGGCGTAGATGGTAAAGACGGCG
>CAYZOE010000074.1:0-23638 GCA_964479805.1 uncultured Pseudoalteromonas sp.
CGTGAAAATGAGCAAACTATGCACTTTTTTCCGACTCAAAAAAGAATAAATATCTATTTTTAATAACACTGGCAACAACTTATCAATTTTGTTAAAACTAATATCTTTATAAAAATCCGCGATTGCAAATCAAAAATATGCTTAAATTGCGCATCATTAAACTTCAGTTATTAGAGGTACAAATTTGAATTACTTTGAATTACCCGATAAAAAGAACCAGCTTATTTTCACCGTTGTGACATTAGCTGTGTATGCAATTATTTTTTTCATTGCTAATACATTGTTCCCAGAAATTTCACCTGAAGTTAAGAAAAAACTTTCTCAAGTTGGCCTATTCACAATATTTATTTCGGGGCTGTTAGCTAGCCAATGTTACTTCTGGGCTTCCAAGGTGCAACACAACAAAGATATTGCTGAATTTGAAATTAAAAAATATAAAGAGCACCTAAAGATTTTAGAATCTCAACAAAATGAGTTACCTGGAAACTTTGAAACCCCAATAGCGGACAAAAAGAGCAAACTCGAAATCGCACAGGCCAAGCTGATAGAGGTAAATGAACACCCAACGTTTATACTTTTTTCAGGTAAGTTATCTGTAGCTATACTCTCACTAGGAACCTTGCTTTGTATCATCGGTGAGGGCTAATGGTTAGCAAGCCAAGTCGACGGTAAAGTTTTAAGTAGGCTTACGTAGCTTCTCACCGATATTAGCCAGCTAAAAATCTGCTCTTGCTTGGGGCGTTATAACCGTCCAATTCTGTCATTTTTCTGACTATAAGGTTACTGTTACTAACCTTATAGTCAGAACCAACCTGAAATTAAAACCCTGGCAAAAATACTTCTGTTTTAGCTTATCTTAACCTTCAATTTTGGGCTTAACTCTATATTGAACGCCACTAGTATCTTGAAAAACTCTTTTGGTGTTACTAACACTAAAATAAGCTTCGTTTATTAGCCTTTCTACCATTTCAGACTTCTTAATCCCTTCAATTGCACAGATTTGGTTGAGCTTTTTTTCTAGCGATTTATTCATGGTAAACGAATATAGTTTCGTCTCTTTGGATTGTTTGACCCTTGATTTTCTTTTCTGATAAGCCTGTTTGAAATGAGATATAAAATGAAGTTTTCTTTCATATATATTGGCTTTTTGCCTTAAATTTACCATAGTGGTTCTAGGCACTGGTATGATTTTTGCCAGTTCTTCATTAGAATGAGTTTGAAAGGTGGTAGCGTTATTTAGCTCTGAGAAGTCAATCCCTGTAACTATAGGTACTTGAGGGCTAGCATTTAAACTACTTGCTTCTTCACCTGCTTGAAGAATTAAAGCTATGCTATTATCGCAAGAATAATCTAATACATAGGCTAAAACCGTTTTGGCTGACACGGTATTTATATCTAATAATTTATAAAGTATAGGATTGCCGCTAATGGTGAGGTGAAAATCATTTCCTTTCTTTTTTAGCCATTCGAAAGACCAATTTAGTAAATCAAAAGAGTCTGTCACAAAATCCAACTTCTTAACTGTTTCACTTTCATAATAGCCCGAAAATTCTTTGTTAAGCTGTGCTAATTTCTCGTCCTTTGTAAAAGATAAAGTGTTCACGTAGTAGAAGGTTAATTCATCTAATGAACGAGCCTCAAAACCAGATATGTGGTTGTGTTTTAATAAGCTAAATTTGAACTCAGGTGATAGATTTTTTATTGACTTTATTTCATCAATTGATAAGTGGCTTTCATGCCACCCTTTTAAGAACTGTTCTTGATAATGGACTTCGGTAATTTGTTCAACCATCCAATTTCTTAATTCGATTTCTTTAGAATTGAAAGAAAGGTTAGGTTGACTAGGGTCCACATAGAACTTGTTCTCACTTTTATAAAACAAAAGATTAAGCTCTACAAAGGATAAACTTTTAACCCAGTCAATTGGATCGACATAATACTCATTTTGCATGATTTCACTCCTTGGCATTCCTTGCATCAACAATTAATACATTAACTAAATTTGATTGCATTAATCAATCTTTAAATTTATCTACAATAACGCTTGTAGTTCTTTAAGTATTCCCAGGTTCCACCCTTGGTGTTCACATGTAGAAAATATGTAGACTAAATTTCTTGTTACTAGTGTTTTTATTAGGTTTGTTAATGTTTGTATAAGCAATATAGCTAACTTCAGAGCAGTAAAGTGACTTTAAATGCCAAGAAGTCTGGGCGCTGAAGCTTATTAAAGTCTTAGAATCTTAGGCTTTGCTCTCGCCTGTATTTTCGGTTTGGTAGTATTAGTATGTTTATTAATAACCCCTTTAAGACTTAACAAGTGAATGCAGTCATAGCATTCACGACTTGATAGATTCTCAAAACAATAAAAAAATAAGCATTAGAGCAGTGATATGAATTCTCAAAACAAAAGGATGAATCATGTCATTTCAATCAAGTACTACGTCTCGATTACCAACAACAACGACAAACAAATACTTTAAATGGGACACACAAGCTCACAAAGAACAGTCTCTTTTTATTCATCAACTCGCAATAATAGAGCAGGTGATTAGCAAGGCTGTATGTGATCATAAACGCACTTTTGCAGTGCGTGTTGACTTAAGGTTGCCTAAAGGAGAAGTAGACAGTTCTAACAAAGTTTTAAAGCGATTCTTCGCTTCATTAAAAGCACAAATCAAAAGTCATGAAGCAAGAAAGCAGAAAGCTGGTGGGTTAGTTCACAAGACTAATCTAAGGTACATTTGGGTAAGGGAACACAACCATTCTTTGCATCATCACTACCATATTGTACTTTTCTTTAATAAAGACCAGTTCTCAACATTAGGTAACTTTGAGTCAGAGAAAGTTAATCTGTTTAATCGTATTGTAACTGCATGGGCGAGTGCCTTAGCTAAGCCCTTTGAAGAGATAAAGTGCTTAGTTCATATACCTAAAACACCACACTACATTCTTGATGCGAATAGCCTTCAGTTTACTGGGCAATTTAATGCGCTGTTTCATCGTGTTTCTTACTTTGCCAAGGTGAGGACTAAGCAATTCGGTGAAAGGCATCGCACATTCGGGTGCAGCCAAAAATAAAAATACTTTTATTAAATAATGTATATCTGAAAAAAAATAGAAAGAGATAGCAGGGGTTAAGCCCCTGCATTTTTTACCACTCGAAGTTTACCTCAACTTTATAGACGCCCGTTGAGTATCGATACGCCAAAGCAATAAGCTCTATTTGATTAAGTGAGCTTGATGTCTGCTCATCTTGCCAGCCGTATTGTGGCACACAGCGTTTATCAAGCCCGATCAACATATTTGCTAATTTGAACCAAGGATACATTTGTCCTGCTTCTTCTAGGTCAAGAATATAGACCAATTGAAAACCAATGGCAGTACGTTCAAATCTAAGCTCAATAGCGGGGCTGGTGGCTGCTTCTTCATGATTGGCATCTACTACATTAAATCGAATCGAAAAAGCCTTATAGCCTTGCTTGCTTGGCTTATTTTTAGTCACTTCATTAGAGATAAGCTCAATTAGTGGATCGGGTAAAGCTAAGTTAGGTAGCTCTTTTAACCGTAAAGTCATAAGTCCTCCCTAGAGCAAACCATGCTCAGCAAATGAATAACATTGCTCACCCACCACAATGTGGTCCAGAACAGATACATCAATCAAAGCTAATGCTTGTTTGAGTCTATTTGTAATTAATTTATCAGCCTCTGATGGCTCGCAAATACCTGAAGGGTGGTTATGTGAAATCACCACAGAAGCCGCATTAAACTTCAGTACAGTTTTAACAACTTCTCTTGGGTAAACAGTCGCGCCATTAATGGTGCCCCTGAACATCTCCACCAGCTCAATAATGCGATTTTGTGAGTCGAGCAAAAACATCATAAATACTTCGTGTTCTACCAGCGCTAATTTAAAGCGTAAAAACTCAGCGCAGTCAGCAGGGCAACTAAGAATGCCTTGACGCATATTTTTTTGCGCAATCACATAAGCCGCTGCTTCAAGTATCTGCTCATCAGTTACGCAATCAGTAAATTCATATTTGGGTTTTGTTACTTGCATAAAAGTCTCCGAATGTTTGTATGCAAGTGAATGATGTATATGTGAAATAGATTGGTTTGGGATAAAAAAATACGACTCCCCGAGATGGTATGTACTAACCCATCAGGAGAATAAAATGAGACTAATTAAATTATCAGAAGTACTAAACATCACAGGCTTAAGCAGAGCAACTGTCTACAGATTCATGGCTAAAGACGAATTTCCGAAAAGCGTTTCGTTAGGTGCAAATTCAGTAGCCTGGGTTGAAGGCGAGGTAGAAGATTGGATTTTAGCAAAAGTGGAGGCTAGAGCCAAAAAGCTATGAAAATTATTGCCGAAATCAACTCATAACGTATAATCGGTTGCCGCATTTTGAAGTGAATAAGAGTTTTGAACATTCACAAGTTTAAGAGTAATACAAATTAAATGAAAATATTAGTAGTAACGTCTTGCACTGGTGCAAAAGCTGTAAAACATAAACTAGCACCTTCACTCACCGATTTTAAAAAAGGTGATGTGCATCTAAATAAAATTTATAAAGAATTAAAGGATGTACTACTACCTGCAGAGAAGCTTTATACAGGCCTACAACACCAACGTTTAATGAGTGCAGTTAATCATTTACGAGAGACAAAGAGCGAACTTGAAGTTGATTTGCATATAGTTTCTGCAGGTTATGGTTTAGTTAGTGCAAACGATAAGCTTCCACCTTACGAAGTTACATTTACTGGTATGAAATCTCAGGAGCTTAAAGAATGGTCTAACTCACTAGGTATTCCTGAAGATTTCGCTGAGTTAGTTTCAAAACGATATGACTTAATTTTATTACTGTTAGGAAATGAATATCTATCAGCTTGCCAATTGAGTGATAATCTGAGCTTTAACGCTCCTACGATAGCTTTTTGTGGAAAAGCACAGTTATCGAAACTTCAAAAATTCGATAACGTGACCCCCGTAGTTTTAACCAATGAAGATGCTAAAGTCGAAAGGTTTTCTAGTGCTTTAATTGCGCTAAAAGGTGACATTACAAACAGGCTATTAACCAAGTTAGATAATGACGCTACATTTGCGGAAAAGCTTAAAATAATTGATGGAGAAGAGTTAAAGCAAACTATGCTTGAAGAAAAAGGGATTGGTCTTCCTGAGAAAAAAGAGGCAAAACCAAGAACTAAATCTTCGTCATCTGCAGCTAAAAAAGCTTCTCGACCAAAGGCAGTAGCAAACCCTGAGGTAGATAAAGTCATCCCTTTGTCTCAAGAATGGAAAAAAGAATCAGAAGAAAGAGAGATAAAATACTTTATTCCTGAGTGGGATGACCTTGTTGATCCTGATTACGACTTTGATAACGATATCCACTCGGGGGGCACAGGTAACTGGACCAACGAAACCTATGCTCATCAAATGTACTCCAAGCCAAATTATGATGGATTACTAATTTCTAAAGTTGTTGCAGAAAAAAGTAAAAGTAAAGCCAAAAGAATCAATGAGTTGGGTGTTCATCGCTTTTTGAGAGTTCCACGGGAAGTGCCTATTATGGGAGATTGTGGGGCTTTTGGTTACATTGACCAAAAGAACCCTCCATACACAAACGATGAAATTTTAGACTATTACACTCGCTTAGATTTTGATTACGGTGTATCTATCGATCACTTAATCGTTCCTGCATTCGAAGAAGATAAACAGCATCGTTATGATTTAACAATACATAACGCAGAACTATTTTTAAATGAACACAAAAAACGAGATCTTCAATGGGAACCTATTGGTGCTGTACAGGGGTGGGATCCTAAAAGTTATGCTTTGGCAGCAAAACAATATGTAGATATGGGTTACAAGTATATAGGCCTAGGAAGCCTAGTTAGAACTCCAACTAAAAAAGTATTAGAAATATTGCACGAAGTACACAAATACGTGCCTTCAGACGTTAAGATGCATTTATTTGGCTTAGCGCGATATGATGCTTTAACAGAATTTAAAAAGCTTGGTGTTACATCAGTAGACAGTGCTTCATTTTTACGACGAGCTTGGATGGGGACTGGGCAAAACTACTTATCACCAGACGCTAAATGGTATGCTGCTATTCGTATACCACAAGCTGAAAAAAGCTTCAGAGCAAAGCGTATGGTAACTGAAGGACGAGCAACTCTTGAAGAAGTTGTTAAAATGGAAGCCAATTGCTTCGAAGCTTTAAAACAATATGATGCAGGTAATATCTCGGCCGAAGAAACAGTTGCTATTTTACACAGTTACGATCAGCTGGTTACACCAGATAGGCCAGATAATAGAGCAGAGATTTATAAAACATTAAAAGATGCTCCATGGAAAAAATGTGGTTGCGATATTTGCAAAAAGGATGGTATTCAAGTAGTTATATTCCGAGGGAATAACCGAAACCGTCGAAGAGGTTTCCACAATACACATATTTTCTATGAAATATTTGGCAAAAATCTCAAGGGTAGCAATATCAAAATAGGGAAGTCGGATACGCAATTGAGTTTACTGGATGAATAGTGATTTAGAGTTTAGAAATATAATAGCGACCCGTATGGATGAGGTCGCTAAACAAATTGAATCTTGGGATGCCAAAGAACGAATTAGCGAAGACAGCAAGTCTGAGGTCGTTGAACGCTTGCAGTTTGTTTCTCATACTGCGACACACGACGATATTAGAATTGCAGGAGTCGATGGAAGCGGTGACTTCCCTCTCTTAGCATACAATGATTGTTATGTTTATCTAGCTATCGCTCAGGCTGTTCAATATCAATCCCATCCCACTTCAGGTTTAAAAGAAGTCACACCTGTATCAGAGTTAATTTTTGATATTACTTGGTTACCCGATGAATCCAAACGAACACAATCTTTATTATTACAATCCTTAGAAAGACTGTCAGGTATAACAGCACGAGAATTAATAGCGCAATCAGACTACAAAGATTTTAAATCGCTATCCAAGAGTCACAGTTTAGAAGTTTTATTTGAAAACCTAATCCTACCCCATGCCTCTGACAAAGGTAACTTAGCTATTCAGTTGCGCTCGACCGCTGAGTTAGGGGCTGCCTATCGGTTAATAGCTTCCGACAATCCACCAGACATAGTACTGTTTGATGGTACTTTTGCATTGCCTTTTATGCAGCGCAATGATCCCGCTAGTTTGTATTTTGAACATTTAAAGCGCCTGTGCTGTAAAAAAGCCACCGAGAAACAAATTGGCTTCTTTGCTATATCAAAGTCTCACGGTTTGCCGACAATACATGAATTGCAAGATATAATTGATCGTAAAGCTGAATCTATGTCGGTTGACATGCCTGATAAGTGGTTTTTACGGATGCCTATACCTGAAGTTGAGTGTTCCGAATATAAAGACGAGTGGGAATTTGGTCTAACTAAAGAAAAAACGAGCTTACCTCCTATGGGGGCTGTTACCTACCTGTTTCAAATTCATCGTCAAACTATGCCTATGAGATTAGATGTTGACCGAAAATATTTTGAGCAATTTATTTTGGCTGACACATCAGAAAAAACCTTAGAAAATGAACGCAGACTGTTCAAAATGTTAGATTTTTCTAGTCATGATCAACGGTGTTATGGGTACCCTTATCCTATTAAAGCAGCACACGATAGAGCATCTCTAACCGGTAATGAACGAACAAGTCTAAGAAAGCAGTTAATTAATGCTGCTATTAAACAAGGTGTTTCTCCAAAGGTATTCAGAGATGCTTCAGTATTGACTGGGCATAGGTAAAAATTATGGCTAACAACTCTTTTCAATCACTGATTAATAAACTAGGACAACCATTTGGGATCCTAGCTGAAAGCAATACTAATCAGCTTTCCGTTATAGCTTCAAATAGTGATATAGCGGTCGGTGACTTGTTCTTATTGCCTAGTTTACGTGGTGGTATAGAGCGTGTTTATGTATTTAGAGCGACTGAGTATGCCAATATTCTTAATCGTACAATTGAGATAGAAGATATTGCACGAAACAAACTTACCATGCCTGATGCGTATTTAAGCGATGATGCTATCCAGGAAAAGTTACTTGCTTTGAAAGGTATTGTTTTAGGTTACGCTGAGCAAGACGATGGTAGCTGGAGTTACAATCGCCCACGTCGTTTACCAGAACATTTAACCCATGTTTATCATGTATCAAAAGATAACATTGGCTCATATGAAGTAATCGCTGAACTTCTTGAAAGTCAGTTGCCTAAAGAAGGAATATATTTAGGTGATATGTTAGCAGGTGAATCATCGCTTGAGGGCGTCAAAGTTTTCCTTCCAGCTTATGCATTGTCTCATCATATTGGCATTTTTGGTCGAACAGGTGTGGGTAAAAGTAACTTGATGATGGTATTGATTAAAGGTGTACTTGATTATAATCGTCATTGTTATGTTTCAAACACAAATGCACCAAAAACAAGCTTTTTAGCCATAGATCCTCATGACGAATTTAGACGTTGGCACTTTGCTAATGGTGGGGCTGACGGTATCAGTGGTATTGCAAATAGCTATAGTCAAGAAGAACAAGATGCGCTCATTTCACCATTCTATTATTTAACCGCAAAAGATATACCTGGCAGCGGGTTAGAACAATCGCTAACCATCTCTCGAGGTGATATTACGCCAGACGATCTTTTCAGTATTACCGAGTTTACTGAGCAACAAATGGCTTTTGCCTCTAGGCAGTTTGCCGTGCACGGTGAACAATGGATAGGTCGCAGCATTATGGGGGATACAGGAAACCCTGATGATGTTGATGAAGAAGTGGAGTACATGCAAGGTACTGTAACGGCAGTTCAGCGTCGATTAGGCTTTTTACATCGCGGTAACACCCGAATTGTTACTAACTTTGATCCTGATTTTGGTGATGAATACCAATCACAGCTTCCTGACATCTTATGTGCCCTAGAAGCAGGACGTGTATTGGTAGTAGATACAACATTAATGTCTGAAATGGAGCAGTTCCTATTTACCACAGTTGTAGCTCGAACCTTATTTACTCTTAGAAAGGCAGTTAGAAGTGTTGAATCAGTAGAATCATTGCCTAATGCAATTCGACTGGCTTTTGGCAATGACGACGACCGCGGGCAAGTAGGCCTGTCTTCTCTAGTCGATGCTTTAATTGAGCGTCTAGAACAAGGAAAGCTTCCGTATGTACAAAATGGTTTAATTATACCTTCCAATCAATTGCCCTTTGTAAACATTGTTATTGAAGAGGCACCTTCAATACTTAACCCTCAACGCATGAAGTTTGGTTCTGTTTTTAGAGATATATCACGCCAAGGGCGTAAGTTTGGTATTGGTTTAACGGTAATATCTCAACAAGTAAGTGAAATAGACTCAGGCATTCTCACTCAAATAAATACTGAACTTACAATGGCACTAGGTAATGATGTGGAGCGTCGAGAAGCCATTAGAAATGCTTCTATTGATATGCAGGGCTTTGAACGAGAATTGCAAGTAATGGGTAAAGGACAAGTCATCGTAACTGCTTCTTATAAAGATATGCCCCTGCCAACACAAGTACCTGACTTTGATGCGCTCATTGAGTAACGGTAGTTTTCCTTTTGTCATCTTATTAATTTTTATGGATTTTATTAAGCTTACGATTCAAAATAAGTGCAGCACCTTTAACAGTTATTTCAAGCCTTGAAATAACTGTTAAAGGCTGAACTCAAATTATTGTTCTTATTAGCATGGATGAATAATCGCAGATATTCTGTTCCTGCTTTTGTTAAATAGGAAACCGAAGTAATGGATGAAAATACATATACCTTTGAAGAGGCTTTACGTGAGCTCAACGGGTGCGATAAAGAATCAACTTTAAGAAACTGGATTAAAGAATTCGGTTTACTCGAAGGTAAGCCACATCTGATCAAGGATTATGAAAATGGTGCAAGCGCCAAGCGTCCAGGTCGTAAGGTCTTAAAAATAACAGAAGCAGGTATTAAACGAATTCAACGATTTATCAACTGGCGACGCTGGGCACTCAGTAAATCTGTAGAGCAAACAATACTGCTTTTAAATAGTATAGATGATGAGAAGTCACAAGATATCCTCGACCTTTTAGAAGGTAAAAAGCAGGAAATAATGGACACGCTAGAAGCCGAATTAGAGGCAATTGATGATGAAATTGACCATCTAACAAAAGATAAGGATTAAATCATGGCTAACGAAGTACGTGGCTTGTTGTATGAAACAATTACTCATTACGCATTATTAAAAGCGGTTGAAGCATCTAATGTTTCAGGCGAGGTTTTTTGGAACGAAAAACCTGAAGGGATGTCAATCAATCCCGACTTTACTATTGGTAAAGACAAAAATAATGTATCACACATAATTTTGGTTACAGCATCAGGCTCTTCCCGTAATGCCGAAATGAAGTCATGGCGAAACTTAGGTGAAACCTTTGAAGCGAAATCGCAGTTGCCACAAGTTCCAATTGCAATAAACCTTTATTACAAGTCGGAAGTTAAAAAAGGTCTTTCAGAAGCTGTTGATAGTCTATATGACTCTACCGTTCACTTTGATACTAAGAAGTATTTCGCTGAAATTAAAAATTGGGTTGAAAATAACATTGGGTTAGCTGGTTCGACAAAAGAGCTTAGAGCTGAACATTTTGAACATGCTGTAGCTTCGAATGTTGAACTAGCAAGTTCAATTGAGTTACTTATCAAAGATATTACAACAGTCCTAACTGCTGAGAATCTTCAGTTGGATTCACTTTGGTCATTAATGTCTGAAGCTTATCAAGCTGCGTTATTACAAGCACCATTTGCTGCTCGAAATATTTTTGTAAAGCGTGGCATTGGCAAACTTATGGTACTAGAACAGGACGTGCGTGAGTGCCTATACAAGAATTATAAAAAGTCAGGTGGCATTAAGGATTCGTTACCTAGTTATTGTTTTGAACTTGGCTTCTTCACTAAAACTTTAGCAGGAGCTAGGTTAATTGATGATGAGATTAAAGGGGCTATAGCTCTACTAGGAAAGGAAACCTGTGAGTTAATTATTGCTAAATCGCCTAAAGCTATGGATTTGTGGCTAAAGCCACTTCGAAATCTCTCAAAGGTGGGGGCGCATGTAGAATTTGTTTACGATAATTATGAGCAGTTAACTTCTAGTGAAGGGTTAAAAAAATTATTGCTGGAGTGCTTTCATGATCCAGCGGGCATGTCTTCAGAGGATAGTGATGAAAAGCTATGGTTGTTTGAAATTATGGTGTCGTTAATTAAAGCGCAAAGTGGAAAGTTTCAGGGGTATGGCTTAGCTAAGTTAGCTGATGATTGTAATCAGCCTGAATTTGGACAAGGAGGCTTTGTTATCCCTCCATTTATTCAAAGAACAAAAATGTTACCAGAAGAACAGTTAGATAATCTGTCTTCAGGTTTGTCCTGGCGCTTTTCTGAGGATATAGAACAATCAGAGATACCTAAACTGAAAAGTCAGGTTAATAAATGGGTAATCAAGGAGAACCTTGAAGATCGGCTAATTCCTTACCGCAACTTTGAACCGGTTCTTTGGTTGTTGGAAGCAGAGCTAAAAAAGCATGCCATAGACTATGAAGCAAAATGTGCTTATACAGGATGGATAAACGAATACGCTGATGTGGGTAAAAGAAGTGCCACTACTCCCTTCGTAAAAATAGGTAATACATATATTCATTGGAAAACCGTTTCGGATGCTGGTCGTGGCCACAAGAAAAAAGAGCTTGCAGCGCGTGCTAGAGCATTTAAGTATCAATACGATGTTGAAAGTGAGCAGTTTATTCGTCGTAATGGTTTAGACAAGTTGGTGTTGTTGGTTGATGGCACCTTTGACGATAAAGACCTAAGAGCCTTGCAAACATCCGGGTGGGATTTAATTTTATACCCTGACGAAATTTCAGGCTTTGTAGCTGACTTAGCTAAGTAAATAATTATGTAGTAATAAGATAACGTTTGAACGTAGTTTAAGGAACGTATATGGATGTAGAAACAATAACGCTTGATGAATTCTATCAAGCTATTATTAAAACAACTGGCAATGGTGGTTTACCATTCAATGCTGAACAGCGACAAGCGGTTGAGCATGACTTAAAGTTATCACCTCTATGGGTTGTAGCCGGACCAGGTACAGGTAAAACACATACATTAACGTGGTTGTTGTTCAAGCGTATCTTGGTTGATGGTATTGAACCAAGCAAAATATTCTTAACGACATTTACCAATAAAGCGGCTGAAGAACTGCATAGCCGCTTAATTCAAACTAAACAGCAATTAGTAGCAGTGGGCTTGTCGCAGGCTGAGTCGATAGATGTATCGCATATTTTATGTGGCACTTTACATAGTTTAGCTTCTAAAATTATGGAAGATATGCGTTATGACAAAGCGTTGCGCATCCGTATTTTAGAAGATGAAATAACTCAGCAGTTTTTTATTCGTAAATCTCGTAACCCATTAACTGATATTGATGATTCGGCCTTTTGGGAATTTTATAATTTGTGGGATAAGCCATTTCCACCAAATAAAGCAAAACGATCTGAAATGGCGGCCAAATTATTTAATCGTATTACTGAAGGTAACATCGATATTAACGTTTTACTTCAAGATACGAATAATGAGATCTTAGCCCAAGGATATCTTGCTTATATTGACGCATTACACGAACACCATCGAACAGACCTAGCCTTGTTGCAAAAGCATTTATTGGAGTTTTTAGAAACTGATATTGGTCAGCAATGGGTTAATACAGGGTTAACTGTAATTGTAGATGAGTACCAAGATACTAATCCTATTCAAGAAACTATTTATTTCACGTTGGCAAAAAGTTCAAAAGATATCACAGTAGTTGGTGATGATGACCAGTCTTTGTATCGATTTAGAGGGGCAACAGTAGACTCTTTATTGTATTTTGATCAAGCTTGCGAACATTATTTGAATGTAAAGCCAGCTCCTATTTATCTTCATGAAAATAGACGAAGCCATCCTAAAATTGTCGAGTTTGTAAATCAATTCATTAAACATCACCCTGAAATGAAAGATCCAAATATTAGAGTTAGGGCACCTGGAAAACCAGAAATGACGAGTAATTCGCCAATACAAGGTGATTACCCTGCGGTAGCAAGTATTCTCAATCGTGAAATAAGAGTCGCAGCTGAACAAACTGCAGACCTAGTTAAATCATTAAAGGATAACCAGTTAATAGAAGACTACGGTCAAGTGGCTTTTTTAACTTACACGACACGTGAATCAGTACAAGGTATTCAAAAATATACGGATGCATTGGCACAGAAAGGAATACCTTTTTATAACCCTCGTAATAAACAAGCCCATCGAGATCAGTTAGTTCAGGCTTTAATTGGTGCACTAAGTCATATTGTTAACCCGGAAGAAAACTTTGATGGGTTGATAGCTCGATTACCTGGAGCCGTTGTCGAGTACATGCAATCTTGTCAATTTGCGCTTTCAGAGCTTATTGATTCAGGCGATTATCCGGATTTAGAAGCTTACCTAGACAACTGGGTTGATGATCTTGCACAGCAAAAATTTAACCAAGAAAAAGCAAATTACTTAGCTTATAAGAAAGGTCAAAATATTACCTTATTGTCCTTACTATATCGTTTAATAGCTTTTGAACCTTTTGCTACCGGGTTAACGGGAGCAGAACCCGCAGGCAGAATGAAAGTAGTTAATGTCGTTTTGTCTGAATATGAGTCGATGTATAACGAAGGTCGTATGCGCTTAAAACAGCTTCCGGACGGCAGTTGTGCTGTGGAAGATTGGCACTTGTATAACTTTTACTCAATCTTTGTTGAAGGTATTCATGATGGTCTAAGTGATCCTGAAGATGAAGCTTTCCAGGTGCAACAAGGCGAAGTTAACATTATGACTATACATCAATCTAAGGGATTAGAGTTCGAGGTAGCCTTTGTAATTAGACCCGACAAACAGCCTTTCGTGTCTGAAACCCATCGCTTAGAGGAGTTATTTTTACCGTATATTGATTCGCCAAGCTTACCTGAAGTTGGTGGGCTAAGAGACGACGGTATGCGGGCGGCTGAAGATACCATTCGGTTATTTTTTGTGGCTTACTCTCGTGCCAAACGATTACTTGTTTTATCAGGTAAGTTTGCTGGCGGAAAAACGGGTAATGCCCAGAAATGGCAGCGTATACTGGGTTTTGAACCTGAAAGTGGTGAAATAGCTGCAGCTAAAGATTTAAAGGATAAGTTAGGGGTGCAGCCAGTATGAGCTTTATTGAACAATTGAAAAATGGTGGTTGGACTAAGCCTAAGTTAAAGCAAGATAACAATATCAGAAAATACTCTACAACTGGTGATATTCTGTCTTATAAACGTTGTAAAAGGCAGTATGGGTACTTTCATGAGAGAGGTTTTAAAAGCTCGTCTACCACTCAAATGTATTTTGGTACCTTAGTGCATGATGTACTCGACAAAATTCATAGGATATACCAATCAACAGGTGCTTTGCCAGACGAACAAGGTATTAAGGATGTAGTAGATGAGTCACATGAAGTGCTCGTTAGAGCCGGTATTCGTCCTTATGATCCGATTCAACAAAAGAAAAATGCCACTAAACTACTTGGCCGTTTTCTAGAGTTAGTTAATGTTAAATTTTTCAATCACGTTCAACAAACTGAATACCCGTTAGAACGTGAATTAAAAACAGATAATGATACGCCTTATGTTCTCCATGGAATCGTTGATGTGTTATCTGGAGCTATTTGTCATGACTTAGACTTACCTTACAGTACTGATCCTGGTGATATTGAAATCTGGGATTATAAAGCCAGCAAGCGGCCTGAAAAAGGTTCTCAATACATTCAAGATTATCAGTACCAAATGCGTGTTTATTGTGAACTCTACAAGCAACAAACAGGAAAATACCCAGCTCGCGCCGTCCTAGTCTTTTTAGGAGATTTGAATGACGACAAGCTTTGGGAAGCTGCTGGTGGAGACCCGTCAAACTTTGCCCGCATATTTTATGTAGTTACTCCTAATCTCGATCACATTGAAACAGCAATGAAAGATTTTAATGGTACGGTTGATTTAATTGAAGAAGAGCGCGGCAAACTATTTGAAGAGCAGTGGCAGGCGCCTGAACATGAGGTTGACAGCATGACCTGTCAGGCATGTGAAATTCGATTTAATTGTGAACGTTTAGGTCATTAACTTTAGCTGATATAATATTCTTTTGCTTTGTTAACATGGTGATACGTGTTCATCGACAATAACTCTAAACCTAAGAAAAAATTAGAAATGACGCTAACACCATTACAAAAGCAATATGCTAAATCCATACTGGACCGAGATAAAACCAAAGAGCTTGAAGGTGTAGTATGTAGTGAGTTAATTCAATTGTTAGGTGGCCAGAGAGAAAACAAATTTATCTCTTCTGTTGGACATTCTAATTTGCTCATTTCCGCACCTACTAACTCAGGAAAGTCACTAGTTGGTGAACATTGCCTGTTGCAATCTTTACAAGAAGAAAAAATAGCTATTTTAGTTGAGCCTCTCCGTGCTCTTGCGCAAGAGAAATATGATGAACTTAGTGATAAATACAAAGGCTTTTTGAAGGTAAACATCTCAACTGGTGATTACCGATTACTTGATGAGCAGTATACTAATCCTCCACCTAATGGTGAGTTAATCATTGCAACTCCTGAACGGTTAGAAGCTATTTTCCGTAACCCAAAGGTGCAGCCCTGGATTGATAAAATTGGGTGCGTGGTGATAGATGAAGCCCATTTAGTAGCAGATAAGTTTCGTGGTGCAACACTAGAACATTTAATCACTACACTAAAATGCCTAGAGTCAAAGCCAAGGATCGTTTTGTTATCGGCGACTATTGGTAACGTAGATAAGGTGAAAAACTGGCTAGAGCCTTGTCAGGTTGTGTCAGTTGAGAAGCGATATCCTCCATTACACAAGCATGTCATTGCGTTAAGTGAAACAGATAACACCACTGCAAAGGTGGTTGAGTGGTTGAGAACTGTTTTACTTCAAGACCAAAAAGCCCAAGCTTTGATATTTGTCTATCAAACTAAGCAGACGGAAACGTTGGCTTCGGAGTTAACCAAAGCGGTCGCAGATATTTGTGGTGAGGCTGGTGTTTTGCCCTACCATTCCAAGCTTTCATCTCAGCAACGAAATGAAAATAGAGAGCTGTTTATTAGCGGTGATTCGCGAGTTGTAATTACAACATCAGCATTGGCTATGGGGATTAACTTGCCCTGTACTCATGTATTGGTTCGAGATTTAACCTTTCCAGGGGCTAGTAATCCAGATGTTGGCACCTTATTGCAAATGATGGGGCGAGCAGGTCGAGGCAATACGGAAGGGCACGCATACGTGCTTTGTAAACCTAGCGATGACTGGCAACCTGAGGTATTACAGCAATCGCTTGATGATGAAGTATTACCTGATTTTAAGTCAGTATTCGAAGTAGAAGATGATTGGCGAAATACCCGTGACGATGGTGTTGCAAGCATTCAAGTAAGTGCTTATTTGAGCAGAAAAGGTGATGTTGGTGCGACTCAACAGGAAATAGAATTGTTCTTTCAGCAATCCCTAGGTGGTCAATACTTGGCTGATAATGTTACTGGAGCTTTAACTTGGCTAGAAAGGCATTTGCTAGCCTGGAACGAAGACGGTAACTTTAAACTCACAGTGCTTGGCAAGAAAGCCTGTTTGAGCGTTCTGCCGCTGCCTTTAGCCTATGGTTATACCAATTTGCTGCGTGATTTATTGTCTCTTGATGAGTCTGACGAGGTATTAAAAGAATGGCAGCCGTTAGATCACTTAATAGCCTTAAGCTTATTGTATGACGGAGTTCCGAATCTTGGTCGCTTTTCAGCGAAGCTTGAGAGTATTGTTGATGCTTGGGCTGAGAAACAATCGCGAAATCACTCATCAGAAGTGCCATTGTTATTTAAAGAGTGGCTTAGAGGAAAAAAAGACTATTCAAAAGCTGTCGAAGTATTTGGCTCCTTGAATATCAATATTCCTAAATCAGGAAAGCAAGCTGATGAATGGGCGCGAAAGAAAGGCTATCAGGCCACCTTTGCTGCTGCAGTATTGCAAGAACGCAGTTCTGGTATACCCGTTCCTCGTATAGAAAAACAATACGGTGTTAAGAACTTAGCTGGTGTCGAAGAGCGTTGGCGTGATGATATGCTTTGGTTATTAGCAGGGTTAAGTAAGCTGCTTGATATCAAGACCTTCTATTTCCACTTGGTTGAAGAGTGTGAGGCTAGCAAAGAACGAATCAAAAGAGTTAAAGGACTACTCAAAAAACAACAACGACATATACACAAGTTGATGGAACAAATTAAATATTGCTCTGCATTAGGACCTTTAATTCGAGATATGCAACGCTCAAACCGAGGCAAGGCAGGGGTTGGTATTCAAACGATTAGAAAGCTTGAAGATGGTGGTATTGAATCTATGGAGCAGTTAGCAAAGCTCTCTCTGGACGATATGGTATCTATGGGAATTCGGAGAGATATAGCCGAACGTATTTCCGGCTATATCAGAAGAAGACGAGTTTAGTTTTCGTAAATAGCTAACACATTTAGATCTGGCTCTGCTTTAAGCATTCCAACTATTTTTCCACCATGCTTATAAAAACGTTTAACAAAATTATAAGCAAATGTGCCTGTATAATACTCCTCGTTGGGTACTATATGTAAGTGAAGTGTTTCACCTGTAGAGGCTATTGGTAACCTGAAATCAATCCACTTTATCTTACCATGTTCTTTTGCCGCGGCTTCTATGCAAAGCATTGCCTTTGTTGCGCTATAATACTTAGTATAACTTTCCCAATACTCTTTACGGCTTTGTAATAACTCTTCATCACTCTGACCTGATTTTGGTTCAGGATACCTATCATTGGGTCGACCATTATCTGTTGTTAATGCATCACGCAAGTCATTAAATAAAGTCGCAACAGTACCGTCTTCGAATTCAGCCGCTGTGGGGATCAAACAGGTTTTAGGAGATAATTCAAAGAAACATAATGGTTTAGGTGTTGGGACTTTTTTACTAAACTCTGAGTACCATTCAGGAGCTTGACCATTTTCAATATCAAATTTATTGGTGAGTAATTGATATCCACTATCCTCACCGAATTGATACAAAGCTGATAGTTCTTCAAGCTTTCTTTCTGCTGAATTTATTACTATTTGGTTCTCAACAGAGGAATTACTGTTGGAGTTTTGCTCACGCTTTGTTTTCCAATAGTCTATTCCTAATTTTGCTTTAGCTACATCTAAATACGAAGCACCAATTGAAGCACCGAATTTCCATTTAGATTCTTTAGTTGTTGAACTTGAGTCGGATTCCGTAGAAGAAATAGATACCAGTTCAAACTCTGGCTTTACGATTGCCTCATGCAGTTTATTAATTTGCTTTTCGTCAATAAACAAAGCTGAATCGACTAGCCACTGAGAAATGTTTTCGTGTGAGCTGCTCATAAATAACCTCTTTAAATAGGCAACAATTTTCTTAATTAAAATCATAGGCTAAAATTGATTGCATGTAAATATATACAGTATTTTTTGTTATGTTGTTGCAGTATCTCTTTTATACCAAAACCACACTAAAATTGCTGCTACCATTTTGGACGAAATCATAATTAATGCTGCAGGCCAAGAAAAGAAACCGATCATAGGTAGAAATATAAAGGTATCTACAGGTGTACCAACAATACTGGAGAGTAATACTCTATGGTGGAAAGGTTTCTTGGTAAAAGTGTAAACAGCCCAGTCCATCAGCTCGCTACCTAAGAAGGCGACAAGTGAAGCTGTCGCCACAAAGGGGTCGGCCATTATATAACTAATCACGCTAGCAACTAGCATAGCTGGTATTACTTTGTGTCCAACAGCTCGTTGAGCAAAGTCTCTGATTACAAACACTAGACCTACTAAAAATGTCATTGGCGGGAGCGGACCCATCGGTGTGTCGAATGGGGCTGTAACTGAAAAGCCCCAATTTATGCCAACAACCATAGCTATATATGCGATTATAAATTTCACTTTTTATCCTTTTAAATTTCAAATAATTGTTTTAATTGCCAGTTAATGTTTGGGGAGAGTGAGCAGTTCGTAAACCTTGATAGGTTGTTTAACGCTATCAGCATTTTTTCGAACTGATTCGTTTGCTCGTTTATTTTGGAGTATTCCCAGCAATCACCGCTTACGGCTGATTGAACATAAGAGCTGGAGTCAAAAGAGTTAGCTCCAAGTTCTAATAGCCATTTTACCGTTTCAGGCTTACCAATTCCAAAGATATGTATTGGTAAGTCTGGGACCGTATCACGAATCGTCGTTACAATTGCTCGTACGAGCTCTTTATTTTTTATTCTAGGTACTAAACCACCTATAGCTATTCCGTCAAAGCCTTTATCTTTGTAGGCTAGAGCATTATCTTTGCCACTTGCTGCATCCCAGGCTTGAATGCAGCCAAAGAGCTTCATGTTTTTATTCTTTCGGTTTTCTACTGCCCATAATGCGTTAGCTATTGTTAACTCTTGACGGCGCTTGGCTTCTTTTAAATTTGTGTTCGGTGGTATTGGAAAGTCTAGCGTAAATGCTACATCCGCTACTTTTTCCTGGAATCTTATGACTTTTTCAGGGGTTAAAATTTCTTTACCGTTTTCACTATCGATAATCAAAGTCCCCAACCCTTTATGCTTTCTTATTTTTGTATTGTTAAATAAGGCTGCAAAACCACCGGAATCGACAAGAAGTGGGCAATTTGGCCGCTCATTTGGTTTCATAAATTGGGCATAATAATGACTGACCATAATAGAGTTAGATAACTCTGGTAGATATGGTCTTAGCAAATTATCTAATGGGTATTTATCACCAAAAGTAGTAACTGGGCTGAAATTTGGAAATACTAATTCCCCATTTGGAGTAGAGATATTTTCTATCGCCATGATCTTTCACTTTGAGCTAAATCTGATGACCAAATATTTTTCAAAGATAATTTAGGAAGATCTTTACTTTTATCCTGTAGTTTCATGATCTCCTCTAAAACTATAGGGTCTTTCAAATACGCTTTTACCGCTAAAATGTGTTTGCATTTATGACCATTTTTAAAGTCTATACAATCACAAAGGAGTGTTTTATTTTTCATTCTTAGAAAGTGAGGTTCAGAACCTCCTGTAACTCTAAATCTGCTCTCGGGGAGTTTTTTTACTTTTAACTCTTTAGAGCGTAATAAGCGATAAATGTCGATATCAAAATTAGTTTCATAGTCTAAACTAGCTGTTGGCTGCCATTCTTCTAGCTGATAGTGAAAGCCTTTATCTATTAGTTCTAAAGCCGATTTAATCCATCTCTCTGCACTAATGTCTGAAACACCTTGTATTTCGGATATTTCATTTAGTTCTGAGTTTGCTAAATTTTCCAAATCTTTAATGCCATTGCAGAAGAGTTTTTTTGCTTTATTTGGTCCAATTCCATCTATAAAAGTTAAACTGGCTGTTTCTGCTGGAAGGCCAGATTGAAGCATATTAGATATTAATCTTAATTTGTTAGGTGTTGAAAGGTGATCAAGAATGAATGAAGAGCCGTTAGTTTCTCCAGCAGTGCAACCAATAAATGCTTTAGTTAATCGATTGCTTGATTCTATCAGCCTTTGTAATTCATATGGGTAACATTCCCAATTGTCTGATATAGATTGAATACTTATACCTTTGCAGTAATTATCTAGCATACATGCCATATAGAGTGCATTAATTAACCTTTTTCCTTGAATACTTAAAATAGAAAACAGGCGTTGTTCATTTTCTTGTAATAACATCGACTGCTTAGTACGCAACTCGACTTGTAGTTTAGTTAACAGTTCGAAATCCATTGGAATTATTGGTTCACAATCATTTGAACTGCATATAGCAATAAAACAATCAAAGATAGTAAAGCTTCCATAACTATCTAAAGTCTTTTTGAATAGTAAAACAGTAGAAGGTTGTAACATATTTCTTGAAGCTAGTTTACCTAGTTTGGTGGCGCGGAGTTGCAACCCTTTCTGAGTTTTCTCAGACTTGAACTCTACTAGCATTTCAGCCTCAAGCATTTCGTTTATTAACCTTTTTGTTTTGGCTTGAAGAAGAGTCTTTTTTTGAAAATATAAGTTTAAATTTCGGTTTAATTGGGCTTTATCTTTTGCGAAGCCAGATGAAACCTCAGCAACTATTTGTTCTGCAAGGTTTGCTTCAACTGCCATAGAAGAGTTTATTGGCTCAAACTCACCATTAAGAATATGATCGATTTTTTTATTCCACTCTGGCGTAAAAATGGTTGCTACAGCTTTTGTGTCTAAACCTGGGCGGCCAGCTCTCCCTGCTCTTTGCCAAGCACTGTTTGTTGTAATGGGAAAAAAGTTAAACCCGTCGTATTGTTGCGCATCGTAAATGAAGACATGACCAGCAGGAAGGTTTACTCCCATTTCAAGAGTTGGGGTACAAACCAAAGTTTGAATGATGTTTTGTCTGAAATCAGATTCAACATTCTCCCTTTTTTTCTTTTCTAGTCCTGCATGATGGTGTGCTGAAGATATTTTAGCTTCTTTTAATGTTGCACTTAACTCTTCAGCTTTACGCCTGCTTTGCACGAAAATAATTGATTGGGAGGATTCATTAAGTAATAAATCAATTAACTGCTTTTTTTTATCCTCTATATTTTTAAATGTAATATGATGCCAATTCAGTGGGATTGGTCGCCAGCTCGATTGAAAAGTTTCTATTTGTAGCCAAGAAGCTAGCTCACTTGGGTTTCCTATTGTTGCTGTTAAGCCAATAAACCTACATAAAGGATTTAACCTACGAAACCTTGATATAGCTCCTTCAAGTCGCGCACCTCGTTTTATATCTGCAAGTAAATGTATCTCATCAATTACTAGAAGTTTGATTTGCGGAATCCAAGACCAGTGATTCCGCCAGAATCTGGTACAAGCATCTAATCTCTCTGGAGTCATTATCATAAGTTGAGCATCTTTAAACAAAACCGGAAGTTTATTGCTTTCAAATTCTCCAGTGTAAATACCAACTTTATGGGACGTTAATTTTTCAGACCAAACATTGAATAACTCTTCTGCTTGTGCTCTTAAAGGAGTTATGTAAATTACTCGCTGACCCTTTTTCAATATTTCAACTATACATTTGAAAGTATTAAATGTTTTTCCGCTACCTGTTGCCATATGAATCAAGGCGCCATTTTGCGAATTTGAAAGTAATTTTTGTAATTTCTTACTTTGAGGGTGTAACATTTAGAGCTGAAGATCTTAAGGTAGATAACTAATAATATTTTAATTTAAAAGTATAGTAATTACTAAGTTTTAATTTCAAAATTTGTCACTTTTACCTTTAAATAATAGACTTTAAATGGCAGTGGCTGTAAGTTTTGTGGGAGTAGGTTAATTATGAAAGATGAAGAATATAGAGTCGCGTTAGTTAAAATCATTTTAACATTACAAAACCAAAAGCATGGTTGCAAAGAGGAGGCAATAAATATTGCAATGGAAGCTCTAGGCTCAGAAATTGAGCATAACCCTATAAGAGAGATGATAAATAGTATTAAAGACGAGGATGTGAAACGCCTTGTAACTTCTTTAAATGAATGAAGTTAAGTTCTGAAACTTAGTGGCTTGACTTATAAATTTATTGGCATAGATATCAGTGAATTATTCATATAGAGCGCATTATTGTGTATGAGTCCTGAGTCCTGAGTCCTGAGTTCAGGGAGAGCCACATTTAATTTAATTACAGATAAGTTACTTTAGCTTTAAAGATTACCGATTTTAGGATTTAAACTCGACATTAATCTGTCAAAAATAGGCAGTGTTTTTAAAGTTTAATTTGCTATAAGCGGCTCCTCAAATACAGGAGCCGTTTATGTTAATAGAAAGCTTAAATAATAAATACGTATATCGCTTTGTCGAAGAATATCGTGAAGTTGATTTCGACAGCATTCAAGTATGTGAGTTAGAAGTTAAGGCGTTTTCTCACGAAGTAAAGAAACTTGTGACCTTCGAAAATACCAATGGCTTTGAGCTGGTGGTGTTAGATCAATTTGGGAAATTGCAAAAGGTCTCTTTAATTGACATTGCTCATGATTACAGTGGTAAAGGCGCTATTTCTTTATTTTTACTCTATGAAGCACAGGAAAAAATTAAGAACAACTGTCTTGTCATTGCTTATTTATATCCTGAAATTAAAAAGTCTCAGCTTAAAAATGCGACCCCTAAACCTCCCTCAGAAAAGAAGCTTAAACTTGTTCAGCAAGATGCACTGGCTGTTGTTGATTTGCTTCAGTATATCTGTGACGTTGATATGAACGATGAGTTTGAAGAATTGGCAGCTTGGTTAACATTGAACAGCTATTTTCACGAGCCTGTGTTGTTCGGTGCGAGAAGGAGAGAGTTAGCTTACCCTGGGCAATATCATCTGCAACTATCAACTCAGCTAATAAGTATCTTTAACAAGGCAAGTTGTAAGATTGGTGGCTTATATCAAGGCACTGACTTCTCGAAGCCTTATGCACGTATTTCTGAAAGTAACAACTTTCTTAGAGTGCTCATGGCTGAGCTGCTTTCAAATC
>CAYZOE010000075.1:0-23534 GCA_964479805.1 uncultured Pseudoalteromonas sp.
AAGGCTCAGTTGTTGAGCTTGATAGGGTTGCGGGTGAGCCTCTTGATGTGCTTGTCAATGGTACGCTTATCGCTCACGGAGAAGTGGTTGTCGTTAACGACAAGTTCGGTATTCGTTTAACTGACGTTATCAGCCAAGTTGAGCGAATTAAGAAGCTACGATGAGAAAGGGATTACTTTCGGTTGCAGTGTTTTCCGAACAGGCACTTGCTGGGTCAAGTAATATTGGCCTGAGTAGCGATTTAGTATCAATGAGCCTATCACTTTTCTTAGTGTTAGGTTTAATTGTAGGTATGGCGTTACTTTTAAAGAGGCTTAACCCTAGTCTAGGTAATAGTCCCGATTTTAAAGTTGTTAGAAGCTTTCCTTTAGGTAACCGAGAACGTCTGATGGTGATTGAGCTTGATGGCAAACATCACCTGCTTGGGGTCACTTCTCAAAGCATTAATTATTTGTATCAGCTCGAAACCCCTTTGAGTGATCAAAATACCCCTGCTTTTGCAAAAGAGTTAAGCCGCTTTATGATGCCGGCCAATAAGAAGAAAGTAGATGATTAAGTTAAGTCTAGGTATATTAATATTGTTACTAGCGCCTTTTGCTGGTGCAGAAGGCATTGAGGCGCTGAGTGTTACGACTAACCCTGATGGGTCTCAAGAGTACTCTGTGACACTACAAGTTTTGGCTTTAATGACAGCCTTAAGCTTTATACCTGCAGCTGTAATTATGATGACCTCATTCACACGTATTATTGTTGTTTTAGCCATACTTCGACAAGCCATCGGTTTACAGCAATCCCCTTCGAATCAGATATTGCTGGGCATGTCACTTTTTCTGACCTTCTTCATTATGGCGCCAATCTTTTCACAAATTAATGATAGGGCGGTTCAGCCTTATCTCAATGAAGAACTCACATCCATTCAAGCCCTTGAACAAGCGAAAGAACCGATCAAGGCATTTATGCTGTCGCAGACAAGGATAAAAGATCTTGAGACGTTTGCGAAAATCGCTGGCTATGACAAGCTTGATAGCCCTGAAGACACCCCGTTTGTAGTGATTATACCGGCATTCGTTACGAGTGAATTACAAACTGCATTTATTATTGGTTTTATGTTTTTCATTCCATTTTTGATTGTTGACCTAGTAGTTGCCAGTGTTTTGATGGCCATGGGTATGATGATGCTATCACCAATGATTGTTGCGTTGCCATTTAAGATAATGCTTTTTGTTCTGGTCGATGGCTGGGGATTGGTAATGGGGACGCTTGCTCGAAGTTTTGGTTTAGGGGTGTAATATGGAACCAGAAGTTTTTGTTGATATTTTAAGTGATGCATTATTTGTAGTTATTAAACTCGTTGCTGCCATTGTTCTTCCTGGCCTACTGGTGGGGCTTGTTGTTGCCGTTTTCCAAGCTGCAACTTCTATTAACGAACAGACATTAAGTTTTTTACCTCGATTAATTATTACGATAACTGCATTGATTTTTGGTGGTCATTGGATGACCCAAGTTTTAATGGACTACTTTCAGGGGCTGATAATGCAAATACCTGAAATTGCAGGTTAAAATGGAGTTTACTTTTGCTGTTGTTTTACAGTGGCTCAGTGACTTTATCCTCCCTTTAGTAAGAGTCACAAGCATGATGATGATTATGGCCGGTCTGGGGGCGAAAAGTGTACCGACTCGTATAAAACTAGCATTGTGCGTCGTGATCACCTTTGCTGCGATGCCCATGCTACCAAAATCTCAATTTACAGACTTATTTTCTTTAACCATGGTGCTCGTAGTCATAGAAGAAATGATTATTGGTTTTGCCATTGGTTTTGCGTCAATGCTGCTCTTAAATACGTTTATTATTGCTGGTCAAATATTAGCAATGCAAACAGGCTTAGGTTTTGCGTCAGTTGTTGACCCAGCGAATGGCTTGAGCGTCCCTGCGGTCGGTCAGTTTTACTTGATCCTTTCAACACTGCTCTTTTTTGTTTTTAATGGTCACTTGATGATGATCCAAATGGTGTTATATAGCTTTGAAAGTATTCCTATCGGTCAGTTTACTTGGTCAATTGATAATTATTGGCAAATCGTGAATTGGGGCGGGTGGATGTTCGCAACAGCTTTGGCGCTTTCTCTTGCTCCCTTAACTGCAATGTTAGTGATCAATCTCTCATTTGGTATTATAACCAGAGCTTCACCCCAGATGAATATTTTTGCGGTTGGTTTTGCATTTACGCTTGTTGCAGGTTTAATGATTATATGGGCGACATTGGGTAACTTCATTGTGCAATATGAGTTTCAGTGGCTTAAAATGACAGAGTTACTTTGTGATTTAATTGGATGCTCGGTGTAGGCTATGGCTGAAGATTCTGGTCAAGAGAGGACCGAAGAACCCACAAGTAAAAAAATTAGTGAGTCTCGCAAGAAAGGGCAAGTTGCCCGTTCAAAAGACTTAGGCACTACTTTTGTGCTGATTTTTTCAGCGGTTGCTCTACTGATGTACGGGCCAGCGATTGCAAAAGGCCTATATAATATTATGGGTCGCGGATTAACCCTGAACCGAAATGAAACCTACGACACCACGAAAATGTTTTCTGTCTGGGGTGAGATGTTTTCTGAAATTTTTTTTCCTATGGCCATGTTTGTGTTTATCATCACTATTGCAGGTATCGTAGGAAATACTTTGTTAGGTGGCTTTAATTTCAGTTGGCAAGCAGCTGCGCCCAAAGCAAGTAAAATGTCACCAATGAAGGGGATCAAGCGCATGCTGGGTCCGCAAGCAGCGATAGAATTAGTGAAAGCTATACTTAAGTTTGTATTGGTTGCTGGCTTTGCTATTTTACTAATACAAATGTTTTTTTATGAAATTCTGCATCTCAGCATAGAGCAGGTACCAGCCTCAATTATTCATGCTTTAGAAATATTGGCTTGGATGTTTTTAGCGCTTAGTTGCACAATGATAATTATTTCAGCGATAGATGCGCCTTATCAAAGCTATAATCACCACAAACAATTGAAAATGACGCTGCAAGAGGTGAAAGATGAGTACAAAAACTCTGAAGGTGATCCTCAAATAAAAGCACGAATTCGTCGAACTCAGCGGGAAATGTCACAAAGACGTATGATGCAAGACGTGCCAGATGCTGATGTCGTCGTCACAAACCCGACTCACTATTCAGTTGCACTTAAATACGACACAGAAAAAGCAGGTGCACCGATCGTGCTTGCTAAGGGTACTGATGAGTTAGCGATGCAGATCAGGAAGATTGCTAAAGGTAATGAAGTCCCTATCGTTGAGTCTCCTGTTTTAACACGTTCACTTTATCATACAACAGAAGTTGGCGCTCAAATTCCAGATCAGCTTTTCACTGCAGTGGCACAAGTCTTAGCCTATGTATTTCAGTTAAAACGTTTTCAGAAAGGCCGTGGTAGAAGACCAACCAAGCTCAGTAATAACCTGCCTATCCCTGACGATGTAAAACATTAAATACTCTAACTTTATTGGCTCACTAATTGCTTTATCAGACCAGTGTCAATATTTTGTAGTTATTAAGTTATGGATTTTAAAGCAGTTTTACAAGGTCTTAATGAAAATAAGAAAGACTATGCAAAAGGCGTCGGAACACCACTATTAGTGCTTGCGGCCTTAGGCATGGTAATTTTGCCTTTACCTCCATTCCTCTTAGACATCTTATTCTCTTTTAATATCGCTTTAGCATTGGTGGTATTACTGGTCACTGTTTACACCATGAAACCACTAGAGTTTGGCATGTTCCCAGCTGTTTTACTTATTGCGACCATCATGCGATTAGCTCTTAATGTAGCCAGCACTCGTGTTGTATTGCTAGAAGGCCACAACGGCGGAGATGCAGCAGGTAAGGTAATTGAAGCGTTTGGATCAGTGGTTATTGGTGGCAACTATGCCGTTGGTCTTGTTGTATTCTTGATTTTGATTATTATCAACTTTGTGGTTATTACTAAAGGTGCTGGGCGTATCTCTGAAGTATCAGCACGTTTCACTTTAGATGCAATGCCTGGTAAACAGATGGCAATAGATGCTGACTTAAATGCAGGCTTTATCAGTGCAGATGAAGCGCGTAAACGCCGCGACGAAGTAACACGAGAAGCGGACTTTTACGGCTCAATGGATGGTGCCAGTAAGTTCGTAAAAGGTGACGCCATAGCAGGTATAGTGATTTTAGCCATCAACATCATCGGTGGTTTATTTGTTGGTATGATCCAACACGATTTATCATTTTCAAAAGCCATGGAAGTTTACACCTTACTAACTATTGGTGATGGCTTGGTTGCACAGCTTCCTTCTCTTTTACTTTCGATTGGTACTGCAATCGTAGTTACACGCCAAAACGAAGCGCATAACATGGGTGAGCAGTTTAAAACTCAGCTGGGAAATGAAAAATCTCTTTATATTGCTGCTGGCATCTTAATTACGATGGGCCTTGTACCTGGCATGCCACATATTGCATTTCTTAGTTTAGGTGCGCTTCTTGGTTATATGGCTTATTACACGCAGCAGCAAAAAGCGAAAGCCGAAGAGGAACAGGCTCAACAAGAAGCAAAAGGCGGTGATATTGCAGCTAAGCAACAAGATCAAAAAGAGCTTGGCTGGGATGATGTTCAACCAGTCGATGTGATTGGTCTAGAAGTCGGATATCGTTTAATTCCTCTTGTAGATCAGGCGCAAGGTGGTGAGCTGTTAAGTCGCATTAAAGGTGTCCGAAAGAAGCTTTCGCAAGAGCTGGGTTTTTTGGTTCCACCTGTGCATATCCGTGATAACCTTGAATTAGATCCAAATGAATACCGTATCACCCTTATGGGGGTAGGTTCAGGGAATGGTGAATTAAAACATGGTGATGAGTTAGCCATAAACCCAGGCCAAGTATTTGGTCCAATCAATGGCGTAGCAACCACAGATCCCGCCTTTGGTTTAGAGGCAGTCTGGATTAAGCCGGAGCAAAAAGACGAGGCGCATTCATTAGGTTACACAGTCGTAGATGCAGCGACTGTAGTTGCAACTCATATTAGCCAATTGCTTACAAACAATGCGTCATTACTACTCGGGCATGAAGAGGTACAAAACTTATTAGACATGCTTGCTAAGTCACACCCTCGTTTAGTCGAAGGCTTAGTACCAGATATTTTACCTCTTACGACGGTTGTTAAAGTACTGCAAAACTTATTGAATGAAGGGGTTGCAATTCGTGATATGCGCTCGATTGTTCAGACCCTTGTTGAGTATGGTCCACGAAGTCAAGACCCAGATGTATTAACCTCTGCAGTGCGAATTTCACTGCGTAGACTAATTGTTCAAGACGCCGTTGGCGGTGCAGATGAAATTCCTGTCATAACATTGGCGCCTGAGTTGGAACAGATGTTGCATCAGTCACTCCAGAACGCGGGTGATGAAGGGGCTGGAATAGAGCCAGGCCTTGCTGAGCGACTTCAAACATCATTAAAAGAAGCGCACCAAACGCAAGAAATGCTAGGCGACCCATCCATCCTTCTAACCTCAGGTATGTTAAGAAGCGTGCTTTCAAGATTTGTTAAACATACGATCCCAGGTCTTCGAGTGATGTCATATCAAGAAGTACCAGATGAAAGACAAATCAAAATTGTAAGCTCAGTTGGACAATAGATAGGAATTAAGGGGTTGTAACATGAAGATTAAACGTTTTTTTGCCAAAGATATGCGCACAGCTTTAAAAGAAGTAAAAGAGGAGCTTGGCGCTGATGCTGTGATTATGTCGAATAAGAAACTGGCAGATGGTGTAGAAATTGTTGCGGCCATAGATAATGATAGAGCGCCAGAAGCACCAGTAGAAGCACCAAAAGTCAACCCTGCGCCAGCGCAACCTCGTGCTGCGCAATCTCGTATTGTTCGTCCAGAACCTCAGCGAGCAAAACCTGAGCCACAAGCTCAAGTTGCCGACAGTTTACAAGCATTATTAGAAAGACAAGCGCCGAGGCCTCGTTCACCTGAGCTTGCATCTATGTTTTCTCATTCGGGTATTAATACCGAAGAAGTATTCAATTCTCGCAAAGCAACTGAAGAGTGTTATGAGCGTCCAACCTCAATACAAAACTCTAGAGCTGAAGCAAATGTTAAAACTCAACAGCAAGCGCAATCATGGAATTTTGATGATGATCTAGATACAGGGTTTGATGATGATTTTGAGCCTGCGCCTAAGGCAGTCGATGAAATGGCAACGATGAGAGAAGAGATGAATGCCATTCGTCAATTGCTTGAACACCAAGTATCAGGTTTAATGAAGCAAGAAATGGAAAGAAGAGACCCAACCAGAGCGTGTTTAGTTGATCGTTTACAAGGTATGGGTGTCGATGCAGAAGTAGCCGAAAAAATGGCTTGTTTCATCCCTGATGATGTTTCTCGCAAAGAAGCATGGAATTCATTACTTGAAATGGTGGCTAATCAAATGCACACAACTAATAACGATATTCTTCGTCAAGGTGGTGTGTACGCATTAGTTGGGCCTACGGGAGTAGGTAAAACAACCACTGTCGCTAAACTTGCTGCATTAGGTGCGCAGAAATACGGTGCAGATAAAGTTGCTTTAATCACAACTGATACTTATAGAATTGGTGCTTATGAGCAATTAGCAACTTACGGCAGAATTATTGGCTGTCCAGTAAAACAAGTAAAAGATGCCAATGAATTAGCAGAAGTTTTATATCATTTACGTAATAAGCGTCTAGTATTAATAGATACTGCGGGTATGAGCCAAAGAGATATTCGTTTAACCGAACAACTAAACACGTTAATGCGCAGTTCTCGAGTAGATATCCGCAGCTATTTGGTATTAAGTGCGACATCGCAAATGCACGTTTTGCAAGAAACTGTACGTCACTTTCAAAAAGTGAATTTGAGTGGTTGTATTTTTACAAAACTTGATGAATGTCTAAGTTTAGGTGAGATTATTAGTATTGCGATTCAAAATCGTTTGCCAATAGGGTATCTTACTAATGGTCAACGAGTGCCAGAAGACATTCGTGTAGCAAATGCTCATAAAATGGTCAAAAAAGCTGAGCAATTGTATTTAAAGAGAATAAAAGCACAACATTCGCGACGTGTACCAGTAGCGTCTCAGACAGTAGGAATGTATGATTAACACAGTATTAGATCAAGCAAGTGGCCTGCGTAGAATGAATCAAAATGGCAACCATGGCGTAAAAGTAATTGCAGTAACCGGCGGTAAAGGAGGAGTTGGTAAAACCAATGTCTCATTAAACACGGCTATTGCACTTGGTCAGCAAGGAAACAGAGTACTTGTTTTAGATGCTGACTTAGGTTTGGCAAATTGTGACGTGATGCTTGGTTTAAGAGTAGAAAAAAACTTATCTCATGTCTTGTCGGGAGAGTGTGAGTTAGATGAAATTTTAGTTGAAGGACCTGCTGGTATTAAAATTGTACCGGCTACCTCGGGTTCACAAAACATGGTTGAGTTAACACCAGCTGAGCATGCTGGTCTTATCCGTGCGTTTAGCGAGCTGAATACAGAATTTGATATTTTAATTGTTGATACTGCTGCAGGTATCTCAGACATGGTACTTAGCTTTTCTCGAGCAGCACAGGATGTAATGGTCGTTGTATGTGATGAACCTACATCGATCACCGATGCATACGCTCTTATAAAGGTCCTCAGTCGTGAGCATGGTGTTTACCGTTTCAAAATTGTTGCTAACATGGTTAGAAGTTTACGTGAAGGACAGGAGCTTTTTGCTAAACTTTCTAAAGTTACTGACAGGTTCTTAGATGTCGCACTAGAGTTAGTTGCAACCATTCCGTTTGATGAAAACATGCGTAAGTCTACTCGTCGTCAAAAAACCATTGTTGAGTTATTTCCAAACTCTCCAGCAGCGGTTGCATTTAGAGGGTTAGCGAGTAAAGCCGTTAAATGGCCAATACCACATCAACCTTCCGGTCATTTAGAGTTTTTTATTGAACAGCTAGTCAACGGGTAACTATGTCGTCATCGATGGGTAAAGCGATGGGCTATCAAACTGCAGACAACCTAAATAGAGTGATAGAGCGTCATACCGGTCTTGTCAAAAAAGTGGCGTGCCACTTGTTAGCACGTTTGCCTGCAAATATTCAATTAGATGATCTTGTCCAATCTGGCATGATAGGCTTGATTGAAGCAAGTAAAAACTTTGATGCAAGTAAAGGCGCTAGCTTTGAAACTTTTGCTGGGATCAGAATTCGAGGTGCGATGTTAGATGAAATTCGTCGCGGAGACTGGGCACCAAGAAGCGTTCATAAGAACAGTCGCATGGTCGCTGAAGCAATTGCTAATCTAGAAAGCCTCCTTGGTCGAGAGCCTAAAGACATTGAAATCGCTGAAAAACTTGATATTACTCTGGATGAGTACCATCATATCCTACATGATGTTAATGCAAGTAAAATTATTGGAATTGAAGATTTAGGTGTTGATGAAGACGTAATCACTCCTGTTAACAATGATTTAGCGCTAGACAAACCGTTCAATAACGTTAAAAATGAACGTTTTAACGAATCGCTGCTAACTGCGATTCAGTCGTTACCAGAAAGAGATGCGCTTGTCTTATCTCTTTACTATAACGATGAAATGAATTTAAAAGAGATAGGGCAAATACTCGATGTAAGTGAATCTCGGGTAAGCCAAATTCATGGGCAGGCAATGATCAGGCTTAGGGCTAAAATCAATGACTGGGTCAATTAGAGTAATAATAATAGGTTCAAACCTCACTGGAGGATGTTTTGGATAAAAACATGAAAATTCTTGTGGTTGATGATTTTTCTACGATGAGAAGAATAATCAAAAACCTACTTAGAGACTTAGGTTTTACAAACGTACAAGAAGCAGACGATGGCAGTACAGCTTTGCCTATGCTTCAAAATCAAGAATTTGACTTCGTAGTCACGGATTGGAATATGCCAGGTATGCAAGGTATCGATCTTCTCCGCGCTATTCGTGCAGATGACAGCCTTAAGCATATTCCTGTACTTATGGTGACAGCTGAAGCGAAAAAAGAGCAAATTGTTGCTGCGGCGCAAGCTGGTGTAAATGGGTATATTGTTAAACCATTCACTGCTGGAACACTTAAAACAAAACTAGAAAAAGTGTTTGAACGTTTAGGCTAAATAATTGAAAGGAGAGGCGGATGTCAGCACCTTCTGTGCCTCAAATAACACTTGATCAAGCTAAGCAACTAGTGACTTATCTTGAACAAGGCGAGCAAGATAAAGCAGATAAGTTAATCATGGAGGCTGCAAGTAAAGAGCAATCTGAACTTTTTGCTGAAGTGGGTAAACTGACTCGTCAACTACACGAGTCATTGAAAAATTTTGAGCTTGATACTCGTATTTCTGATTTGACGACAGAAGCCTTACCGGATGCAAAAGAGCGTTTAAATTACGTCATGGAAATGACAGAAAACGCAGCCAATAAAACAATGGATGCAGTTGAAGCAAGTCTGCCTCTCGCTCAGCAGCTCGCAGACGATTTATCTGATATAAAACCAACTTGGGATCGACTCATGAGGCGAGATATCCAGCTTGGCGAATTCAAATCTCTTTGTCATGATTTAGATAAGTTCATGCAAGGCTCTCAAGCAACAACAGATGAACTTCAAGGGCACATGACAAATGTTTTAATGGCCCAAGATTATCAAGACTTAACTGGTCAGGTCATTCGACGTGTTATCGAATTAGTTAGAGAAGTAGAAGACAGTTTAATCCACTTACTAACTGTATTTGGTACAGCAGAAGAACCCCAATCAAAACAAAAAGAAAACATTGAAGAGGTTCAGATTGCTGAAATGGAGTCTGCAGATTTATCTGGACCTGAAGGTCCGATAATGGATGCAGAATCTAGAGAAGATGTCGTATCTAATCAAGATGAGGTCGACGATCTATTGTCGAGCTTAGGCTTCTAATAGGAGAGTGTGTACATGAGCTTTGAAGTCGATGAAGATATACTACAAGACTTTCTTGTTGAAGCTGGTGAGATATTAGAGCTGTTATCTGAACAGCTTGTTGAGCTAGAAAATAACCCTGAAGATAAAGAGTTATTGAATGCAATATTTAGAGGTTTTCACACCGTAAAGGGTGGTGCGGGCTTTTTGAGTATGACTGAACTTGTTGACGCATGTCATGGCGCGGAAAACGTCTTCGATGTGTTAAGGCAAGGGCAGCGCTCTGTTTCTCCTGAATTAATGGATGTTATTCTTCAGTCCCTAGATACCATCAATGAAATGTTCGCACATATTCAAAATCGCGAACAACCTGACCCAGCAGATCCTGCGCTGCTTGAAACGCTTCATCAATTAAGTAAGCCTGAAACAGAAGACGAACAAATATCTATTACAAGTTCACAACCAGAGCCTGTTGTTGAAGAAGTACAAACAGATATATCTGCTGATGACATTCTTTTTGATATTGATACTGATGACGTTGCCAGTGAAACTGCTTCAAACAGCATTGATGAAATAACAGAAGATGAATTTGAAAGTTTACTTGACGAGTTACATGGTGCTGGTAAAGGCCCAGCAGTTGATCAAGCGCCAGCAACAGCTTCTAGCATAGATGGTGGTGATATCACAGATGATGAGTTTGATAGTCTTCTAGATGAACTCCATGGTGTTGGTAGCTTTGGTTCGATTAATACTCCATCTCAAGCAAGTACAGCAGCTAGCCAAGCGCCTTCGCCACAGCCTCCAGCGTCGTCTTCAGGTGATGATGAAATAAACGACGAAGAGTTTGAAGCATTGTTAGATGAGCTTCACGGTAAAGGTGGTGCGCCAAAGTCATTAGAAACCGCAGACTCCAATGAACCTTCCGCAAGTATTGAACCTAAACAGCCAGACCCCGTTTTAGCTAAGCCAGTTGCTATACCAAAACCGATTCCTCAAGCAGCCAAACCTGCTTCTTCACAAGTTCCAGTTGCAAAAGCACAAATTGCGCCAGCATCTGCCAAAAAACCGCCAGCACCTCAAGCTGAGACAACAGTTCGAGTTGATACTAAGCGCCTAGATCAAATTATGAATATGGTTGGTGAGTTGGTATTGGTGAGGAATCGCCTCGTTAGTTTAGCTAATAACTCCAGCAGTGAAGCTATGGGTAAGGCGATATCTAACCTTGATGTGGTTACCGCTGATTTACAAGGTGCGGTAATGAAAACACGAATGCAGCCAATTAAGAAAGTGTTTGGCCGATTTCCTCGTGTGGTTAGAGACTTAGCGCGTAGCCTAAAGAAAGATATTAACCTTATTCTTGAAGGTGAAGAGACCGATTTAGATAAAAACCTGGTTGAAGCACTTGCAGATCCTCTTGTTCACCTAGTGAGAAATTCAGTTGATCATGGTATTGAAATGCCAGATGTTCGTGAGACTTCAGGTAAACCTCGTACTGGTACAGTGACGCTTTCAGCTTCCCAAGAGGGTGACCATATTCTGTTGACCATTAAAGATGATGGTGCAGGTATGGACGCTGAAAAACTTAAAAAGATAGCGATTAATAAAGGTGTAATTGATTCAGACCAAGCAAGTCGATTATCTGACACTGAAGCTTATAACTTGATTTTTGCACCAGGCTTCTCAACAAAAGAGGAAATCTCTGATATATCTGGCCGTGGTGTTGGAATGGACGTTGTTAAAACGAAAATTACTCAACTTAACGGTTCTGTTAGTATTCAATCAGAACTTGGTGTGGGTACTATTCTTGAGATAAAAGTACCTCTTACACTTGCTATTTTACCAACATTAATGGTTGTGGTTGGTGAGCAAACATTTGCTTTACCTCTCGCAGGTGTGAGTGAAATCTTCCATCTAGACCTGACAAAAACGAATGTAGTAGATGGTCAGTTAACAATTATTGTGCGTGAAAAAGCAATTCCTTTATTTTATTTAGAGCACTGGCTTGTTAAAGGGGCTGATAGATCAACTAAGAAAGCTGAAGGTCATGTTGTAATAGTTCAAATAGGCACTCAACAAGTTGGTTTTGTGGTTGACTCTCTAATTGGTCAAGAAGAGGTTGTGATCAAGCCACTAGATGCACTACTGCAGGGAACGCCCGGTATGGCTGGCGCGACAATCACTTCAGATGGTGGCATTGCATTAATCTTAGATGTGCCAAATATGCTTAAACACTATGCTGGTAAATAACCTTCAATAGCAAAACAGTTAAAGTGGTGCGGATGCGCCACTTTTCGTTCTTAAGAATTCATAGAGTATGCCAATGGCAGTAAAAGTTTTAGTTGTAGACGATTCAAGCTTTTTTAGGCGCCGAGTCAGCGAAATTTTAGAGCAAGATAGTGATATTAACGTCATTGACTTTGCTGTTAATGGACAAGAAGCCGTCGAAAAGGCGGCATCATTACGTCCAGATGTTATTACTATGGATGTAGAGATGCCCATTCTAGATGGGATTAGTGCTGTAAAAAAAATTATGCAGGCTAACCCTACACCAATTTTGATGTTTTCTTCACTAACGCGAGAAGGTGCAAGTGCTACTTTAGATGCGCTTGATGCCGGTGCATTAGATTTTTTGCCTAAAAAGTTTGAAGACATTGCTCGAAACAGCGAAGATGCAATAAAATCCTTACAAAACAAAGTAAAAGAAATTGGACGAAGGAGGTTACCTCGTTCAGTTAGCAGTTATTCTCGCCCTGCAATTACAAAACCTTCATCTTCTCAGCCATCGGTAACAGGAAGGACAACCGTATCGCCTCGCTCTACGAGTGTTGCGCAACCAGATAGAAGTTTTCAAAGAGCATCTGTCCAATCAACCACGACCACGACAGGTAAACAGTTCAAAGCTTCTGGAAAGCAATACAAGCTAGTGGCAATAGGGACTTCCACTGGTGGGCCTGTGGCATTGCAAACAATATTGACTCAGCTACCAGCGAACTTTCCACATCCGATATTGTTGATTCAACACATGCCTGCAGCTTTTACACCTGCTTTTGCTACAAGACTTAATAGCCTCTGTAAGATAAAAGTAAAAGAGGCTGAGAATGGTGATAAATTACAGCCTGGTGTTGCTTATTTGGCCCCTGGTGGAAAGCAAATGTTGGTTGAGTCTAAGGGCGCATTGAAAATGCTTCGTGTGTTTGAGGATGATAACGCAAGAGTGACATATAAGCCATGCGTTGATGTTACCTTTGCAAGTGCTGCAAAAGCTTACCAAGCCGATGTACTCGCGATCGTGTTAACAGGAATGGGTGCAGATGGTCGAGATGGTGCACGTTTACTAAAGCAATCAGGAGCAACAATTTGGGCTCAGGATGAACAAACCTGCGTGGTGTATGGTATGCCTCAAGCAGTTGCAAATGCTGGGTTATCCTCTGAAAGCTTAGCTTTACATGACGTTGCTGCAAGAATCAATAAAGAAATAGATTGTTAATTTATCTGTTCAAGCACTAGGAAGTAATTGTTTCGTGAAGATCTGGACTGTAGCAAATCAAAAAGGAGGCGTTGGTAAAACAACGACTACGGTTAGTCTTGGTGGTATTCTTGCCAAGCAAGGCAAACGTGTATTGTTGATAGATACAGATCCTCACGCATCTTTAACCTATTACTTTGGTATTGACTCTGAAGAATTAGAAGTCAGTGTTTATGACATCTTTGTCAGAGGTACGGCAATGGAAAGCGAGGAAATTCTTCAAGCTTTATGTCCTTCAACCATTGAAAACCTTGATATTTTACCTGCAACTATGGCGATTGCGACGCTTGATAGAAGTATGGGTAATCGAAATGGCATGGGTTTAATTCTGAAAAAAACATTGGCAAAAATAAGTGAACATTACGATTATGCGATTCTTGATTGTCCACCTGTGCTCGGTGTTTTAATGGTGAATGCACTAGCTACCAGTGAACGTGTACTTATTCCGGTTCAAACGGAATTTCTAGCGCTTAAAGGGTTAGACCGTATGATGCGTACCATGGAGTTAATGCAAAGCTCACAAGCAAAACAATATAATTACACCATCGTACCAACCATGTATGATAAGCGAACGAAGGCATCGTTAGAGGCTTACAAAACATTGCTTGCCAATTACGAAGGGGTTGTTTGGCCCGGTGTTATTCCGGTCGACACAAAATTTAGAGATGCCAGTTTGGCACAGCAAGCGCCAGTTGAGTTTTGTCCTAAATCTAGAGGTGTATTTGCATATAAAGCACTGCTAGAGCATTTGATAAAGAGTAGTTAGAGGGTATATGAGTAAACATCTGTTTGCTAATGAAAAAGTAATGAAACAGTATCTAGGTGCTTTATTGCAAGACGATGAACCCCAAGATGCCGCCCTTGCGCCAGTTGCAAAATTACTCGAACGTGTACCTGATATTTCTGAGCAGCAGTTAACTCAATCAGCACATGAAACTGTGCCCAATACCGTTGAGCCACCTCCTTTGCCTTCTAAAGAGTATTCTGAGGTTGCTGAAATCCCAGAGGGTGAGTCGAAAGATCTTGAGTTAACAAAAAATAGTACTATTATCAAAGAAGAAGCCGTTGTTGAACCAAGATTAACAAGTGTTCAAGAAGAGTATGGTGAAAGTGAGTTTCAGGCTCTATTTTTTGAAGTCGCAGGGCTGACACTGGCTGTTCCTTTAAAGTCTTTAGGTGGTATTCACCAACTCGGAGAAGTGACACAACTTTTCGGCAAGCCTAAATGGTTTAAAGGTGTCATGCTTAACCGTGAAGAAAAGCTCAATGTTGTTGATACTGCCAGATGGGTTATGCCAGAAAAATATACCCTAGAACTTGAAGAGAAACTGGATTATCAATACTTAATTACACTCGGAGATAGCCCTTGGGGGTTGTTGGCTGAGAACTTGATTAATAACATCACATTAAAGCCTGAAGACATTAAATGGCGTGTAAATGGTGGCAAGCGACCTTGGCTTGCTGGCGTCATTAAAGAAAAAATGTGTGCTTTGATTGATGTAAAGAATTTAAACCGCTTACTAGAGAAAGGCTTAGATAGCCAAGAGCAGTAACTCAGAACTTTATGGAGTATAACCATGAGCCAAGATAGACTACTTTCTGCAGACAATAATGCCGACAGTAATGATGAAGTTCTTCAATGGGTAACTTACAAGTTAGAAGACGAAACGTATGGTATTAATGTAATGCAAGTGCAGGAAGTGCTGCGTTATACAGAAATTGCACCAGTACCAGGTGCACCAAGTTATGTTCTTGGTATTATCAATCTGCGTGGTAACGTTGTTACGGTGATTGATACGCGAGCACGCTTTGGCCTTATGAGTGCTGAAGTCACAGACAACTCTAGAATTGTCATCATCGAAGCAGAAAAGCAGGTCATTGGTATTCTTGTTGATAGCGTTGCTGAGGTTGTTTATTTACGCAGCTCTGAAATTGACAGTGCACCAAATATTGGTACTGAAGAAAGTGCCAAGTTTATTCAAGGTGTATCAAACAGAGAGGGTGAGCTACTTATTTTAGTCGATCTTAATAAGTTACTTAGCGACGATGAATGGGATGAGTTGAGTCACATATAAGTGCTAACTTTCCTTCAAGAAAATCTTGCTTTTATTGTAGTCATTATAACCTCAGGCATCTTATTTATAATGTGTTTGTGGTTTATTTTTGGTTTACAAAAAAAGTTAGAGCAGAATCATAAAAATCAAAGGTTTTTAAAACAACAGCTCGAAGAATCGAATGCTCAAACTGAGATACTACGTAGTGAAATAGCGGAGTTAAGAACGGGTACAATGAGCATTGGCAAGCGTTTACTCGCTTGTGAAAATTTTGCTAAAGACCTAGCCCAGCATCAAGCTGCACAAAGGTACGATGATCCAGATGCAAAAATTTATTCTCGAGCGGTTAAAATGATTGAGTTAGGCGCCGATCTCGAAGAGATAATGCGAGAGTGTGAAATACCTCGAGCAGAAGCCGAGTTACTTCTATCATTACATCAAAAGTGAACTTTAATATAAGCGCTAGGTACTTTCCTCGGCGCTTTTTTAAGCCTTTATATTCAACTTCTTATTAAAGCCTTCCCAGCCAGGTGGGAACTTACCTCTTAAAACATAAGAAAAAGCAATTAATTCGGCGATGACATAATAGAGCTCTTTAGGGATCTCTTGGTTTAACTCAAGTTGATTTAATGTCGACGCCAGTTCGGCATCTTCGTAGATCATAATGCCTTTTTCTTTCGCGAGTGTAATGATCTCATCAGCTAACTCACCAAACCCTTTACAGACAACCTCAGGTGACTTGCCTGCTTCATACAGTAAACCAATGGCTGATTTTTGCTCCATGTTTTTCACTCCTAAACCTGAATATTGACAATAGCATGCTGACTAAAAAACAACTCAGCTTTTTCACTGTCCTCTGTTAACTCGATATCACCAACTTGAAGGCCGTGTGCACTTAATTTCCTTCTCAAAGTATCAAGGTGAGGCGCAGCAATTGCGCATACCTGAGAGGAGTTTCCGATTAATTGACATTCTAGTGATTTATCCATGAGTTCGGCTTGTACAGAGAGTTTACCTAGTGATGAGTAGTCAAAATTTAATCGGATATACCAGACAGTCTTTTCAGGTAAATTGCCTTTTGCTGGTTTTTTATAATTGCCTACTTGTAAATGTGTCTGTTTGCAGTTGTCAGGGAGCTTAGTTGGTAAAAACAAACTGACTAATAACTGGGTATCACTACTTTGATTTTGATTGAGGTTTGCTGACTGAACCATATTTTGCTGCAAACTATTATTGAGTTGTACGAGTTCACTCATCAAAGGTGAGTTTAAATTAGGTATGTTTTGCTGAAGTTGGCCGATATTCTGTGCTTTAAAATTGGGTTGTAGGGTTTTTAGCAGAGCATCGAATTTTGCTTGAGTTGAACTATCGTTATTTTCATTTTGCATCATTTTTGGCGCAGATAGAAATGTGAGCAGCAACTTTTCAACGTTATTCAGTAAACTACTATTTTGTAGGTTTGTATTTATATTGCTTTGAGTCGCTGCGCTAGCTAGTGGATTTGGTAAGTTAAGCTCATTGGCAATTTGAGCTGAAGAGTGCTGTTTCTCATCAATCATTCTAGAAAAAGCTTGATGCACCAAACGCGTAAGATCTGTTGACTTTTCATCCTTAAAGCGAGAAAGTTTATTTATCTGCTTTGAGCTTACTTCCGACACCAATTTTTCGGTTTTATCTATTTGTTGCTCAGATATAAATGGCTTAATCAAAAGTTTCTCAAGGCTACCTAAAGGCACATAATGGTTCTTTATGATTGATAATTCATTTTGGCTAGGAAGCTTAACTTGGTTTGAGTCATTCATTATTTTAGATTGGGGACTAAGACTTTGTTGAATAGTATTAGTCTTTTTCGCAACGATTTTACTTTGTTGTGTTATCGGACTCATATTGTTTTGCATTGAACTTTGAGTTTCTGAAGCAGCACCACTTTTAACATTAATTTGTTCTTTTCCTGCCTTATTATGTAGTTTCGAGACTGCACTTTGTAGGTCTGATGAAGCAGAAGTCGTAGAGCGAGTATTTATTTGATTAATAGTAGTTTTTGGTGTTTGTAATTGCTCACTTTTATTTACGTTTTTATCTCCTAGAAAGGGGGAGCTTAGCCCTTTATTAGAGTTAACTTCACTGCTTAAAGGTGTTTTTTGAATTGCTTCTTTAGGTATGATTTTTCCTTGTGAAGCCATTTGAACTTTGTTGGGATCTATTTCAATGTTCACCTGTTTGGCTTTTGGTTGCTGTAATGATGGCTCTTGCTTGGGTGAGTGCATTGACTCAGATGGAAGTTTATTTGGATCACTTACACTTGATGTTATGGACGCTTTAGGCGTTGCTTTCAAATTTTCCTGAGAAAAGAGTGAGGTTGTTGAAAGGTGCTCAGGTACTTTAAGTGGTGTCTTAATCGTAAATTGAGGTGTAAATGCTATTGTTTGTCTGATCTGAGAAAATAGCTGCACAATAGGTTCTGATTTTAAGTTTTTGGCTTCAGGGTAAATGAGTGTTTGAGCGGCGGATGTTTTGTTCAAGGTAAGTAAATGATTCACAACAGCCGCGGTATCTACATTTGAAGAAACAGTGTTTTTACTGTTCTTCTCACCGATCAACATAAAAGGCGCTGCAATAATATTTTGTAATGCAGTTCGTACTGCTTGCTTTACATCTTTAAATGAAACATTCAGCAAGGGCTTGTCATAATTAAACCCAGATTTGAGAGGCTCCACCTGTGTTGGTCTTTCCAATTTAGTTGCCTGTTTAAGCATTGATTTAGCTGAATGTTTTAATTGAATGGCATATTGTTTTGGCTTTTCACTAATTTCAAGGCCATGCATGGTGGAAGTAGGTGATGCAGCTCGCCAGCTTTTGTCTTGGATGTATGCTGAAAGCGTTTCTATATTTCTGAGTGATAAAGCAGCTTTGGTGGCTGGGTGTTGAATTTTTGGCGCTTTCTCAGAAAAATTAAGGACCATAGAAGGAAAGCTATTTGTTAGGCTCTGTGTAATTTTATTTTTGGCGATTGGTTGTTTGAGCAGCTGCTCTCCAAAACGATCGCTAATAGTGAGTAACACCTGTGCAGTATTGGCGCTTAATTTTGCAATTAACTTAGGCTCTGCTGACAGTATTTTTGCAAGACTTGGATTGATTGCTAGGTTTATATCAAACTTAGGAAGTTGAAGGCTTGCGGATGTGTTTTTTATCTCAGCGTGTGTCGTGATATTTGGCCCAATTGAATCTCCTTTTAAAAAGTTCAACAGAGAGAGTAATTGTTCAGACGCCTTGATAAGCAAACCCTGTTTTGGTGTTTGCAATGCTAACTTTAACCCTGTTTCATCTAGTTTAACGATCGCCTCTGCTAGCTCTAACTTTTGACTTTGGGGTTCTATTGCAAGGCGAACTGTTTGCCAACGCTCATTTATCTCGATGTCCATAGTTATTGAATCAGATTTTATCGAAATATTTTTGGCCAAGAACGATTGCTCAATCGAGTCATATAAAGCACGCTTGTTCGCTTCGCTTAAGGTTGAGATAGACTCAGGTGAGACCGAGTTCAGTTTTGTAATTGGCAATTCATTCATTATTTTAAATCAAATTTTTAGTAATCGGTCGCAAAGCTATGTTCGTATTACAATAGCATTATGGTAGACTATCGCCCAATTTTACGTACCGAGAATACTAATTTGCTAGAGGTTAAATCTGTCACTTGCGTCAAGCAAGAACGCTGTTTATTTGAAGCGCTTAGTTTTTCGCTCGGATCTGGCAAGATTATGCAAATTGAAGGCCCAAATGGTGCGGGAAAAACCTCTTTATTGAGGATCTTATCAGGCTTTGCTCAACCAGAAGAGGGTGAAGTACTATTCGAACAGCGTTCAATCAATGATTATTACGATGAGTTTGCTGCTCAATTACTATTTATTGGACACAAAACGGGTGTAAATACCCAACTTACTGCATTTGAAAATGTATGTCATTGGTTGTTTGTTCACGGTTATAACGATGAAAGCCAGGTATATGAGTTATTGGGCAAGCTAGGCTTAGTGGGTTTGGAAGATGTACCTGTGAGAACACTTTCTGCAGGTCAACAACGCCGAGTTGCTTTAGTCCGGTTATGGCTTAATAGCGCTAAGTTGTGGATATTAGATGAGCCTTTTACTGCATTAGATAAAAAAGGCGTTGCCATGTTGCAAAGCCGCTTTAACGAGCATCTTGAGTTAGGTGGTTCAATTTTATTAACAACACACCAAGATCTCACACAGCATTTTGAGCAGTTGCAAACTTTAGTGCTGGAGTACAGACATTAATGCGAGTAAACCACTCTTATTGGCAGCTTTTCAAAGCTGTATACAGTAAAGATGTCACTTTAGCATTTAGACAACGTGCTGAAATAGTAAACCCTTTACTTTTTTTTCTTATTGTTATCACTCTGTTCCCTTTAGCAATAGGTCCAGAGCCTGGGTTATTGGCTCGTATGGCGCCTGGTATTATCTGGGTAGCAACGCTGCTTTCTACCATGCTGGGTCTGGATAAGTTGTTCAGAGATGATTATCACGATGGATCTTTAGAACAAATGATTGCCTCACCCTATCCTTTGTCCTTGTGTGTGCTAGCGAAAGTCTTCGCGCACTGGACAATTACAGGATTACCCATGGTTCTGATGGCACCCATGTTTGCATTGTTGATGAACCTCGAGCCTCAGGCGCTCGGTGCAACCATTTTAACCTTATTAATCGGAACCCCATTGTTGAGCTTCATCGGTGCCATTGGCGCTGGGTTAACGGTGGGCTTGCAAAAAGGAGGTATTCTAATGAGTTTACTTGTTTTACCTCTGTATATTCCTGTCCTTATTTTTGCGACCTCGGCCATTGATACCAGCAGTATGTCGCTGGCATATGGCGGACAGCTTGCAATCTTGGGTGCGATGTTAGCAGTTGCCTGCATTGCCGCACCTTTGGCCATATCGTCAGCATTAAGAGTGAGTGTAAGTTAACATGTGGAAATGGTTACATCCCTACGCTAAAGCAGATCGTGCATACCAGTTGTGTAACACCTTACTGCCGTATTTTATCGTAATTACCGTTGTCTGTTTAGTTGTTGGTTGGGTTTGGGGCTTAGCGTTTGCGCCAGCTGATTATCAACAAAAAGACAGTTATAGGATCATCTTTATTCATGTGCCTTCAGCCATTTTGTCTATGGGCGCGTATTCTTCAATGGCGATTGCCGCAATTGTGGCGCTCGTCTGGCAGTTGAGAAATGCTGAGTTAGCCGTAATTGCGATTGCACCTGTAGGGGCTGCAATGACTGCAATTGCATTAATCACCGGTGCTGCATGGGGTAAGCCTATGTGGGGAGCATGGTGGGTGTGGGATGCACGCTTAACTTCAGAGCTCATTCTTTTATTTTTATATTTAGGGGTTTTATCGCTCTATCATGCGTTTGAAGATAAAAAGGCTGCGGGCAAAGCAGCTTGTATCTTAGCGATTGTAGGTGTGATCAATTTACCTATTATTCATTTCTCAGTTGAGTGGTGGAACACTTTACATCAAGGTGCAACCATTACTAAGTTTGATACGTCGGCAATTGACCCCAGCATGTTGTGGCCTTTATTTATCAACATTGCGGGTTTTGCTGGCTTTGTAGGTGTGATTTCTCTAATCCGTTTAAAGAATGAAATTCTTCAACGTGAAAAACATCGTCCTTGGGTACGCAGTTTAGTAAGTCGAGGTTAACAATGCAGTTCGAATCTTTTAGTGATTTTATAGCTATGGGTGGCTACGGCTTTTTTGTGTGGCTTTCATATGGTTCTTGTGCCGCTATTTTGGCCGGCATTTTAATTGGTTCTATTAACGATAGTAAGAAATTAAAAAAAGAAGTTAAAGCGCAAATGTTGCGTGAAGAGCGTATCAAGAAAGCAAAAGAGGAGGCGCGTGTATGAACCCTAGACGTAAAAAGCGCATGTTTGCTGTACTAGGCATTATCTTTGGTCTTGGCTCAGCGATCGGCTTAACTTTATACGCATTGCAAGAAAACATAAATTTGTTTTACACCCCGTCAGAACTCATAAATGGTAAGGGTGAAAATTATGAAATGCCATTTGTAGGTCAAAAGTTACGAATTGGCGGCATGGTTGTACCAGGCTCAGTAAAGCGCGATGAGGCTTCGTTAGATGTTGAGTTTAAGCTAATTGATACTGGTCCGATGGTGACTATCCGCTATCACGGTATTTTACCAGATCTGTTTCGTGAAGGTCAGGGGATTGTCGCACAAGGTACTCTAATTGAGTCTGATGTGATTGAGGCCTTTGAAGTTTTAGCCAAGCATGATGAAGAATATATGCCTGCTGAAATTGCAGAAGCCGTTAAAGGTATCAAACACGAAAAACCAAAATATAATTTAAATAACGAGAATTAGTATGATCCCAGAAATTGGTTATTTCTCGCTTGTACTGGCAATGGGCTTAAGCTTGTTGCTATGTATTTTTCCTTTATGGGGCGCTTACACCGGTAATCTTAGGTTAATGCGAGCAGCGCCTTCATTGGCTGTTGGTCAGTGTCTTTTTGTCCTATTTTCTTTCGCAATTTTAATTTATGTCACGCTGACTGATGATTTTACCGTCGCGTATGTGGCACATCATTCAAGCACAACTTTACCTTGGTACTACAAGGTTACGTCGACTTGGGGTGGCCATGAAGGTGCAATTTTACTCTGGCTCGTAATGCAGTCGTCTTGGACTGCATTGGTTGCGCTTATGTCAAACTCTTTACCTTGGGTTTTACGTGCTCGCGTGCTAGGCGTGCTGGGTTTCTTGGGGGTTGGCTTTATGCTTTATACCTTATGGATGTCGAGCCCATTTGAGCGTTTACTGCCTTATTACCCAGTAGAAGGGCGTGATTTAAATCCGCTGCTACAAGACCCGGGTATGATCATTCACCCACCATTGCTTTATATGGGCTATGTGGGCCTATCTGTATCCTTTGCGTTTGCAATTGCGGCATTACTAACGGGTAAGCTTGATAATACTTGGGCTAAATGGTCTCGCCCATGGACGATGGTTGCGTGGGGTTTCTTAACATTAGGTATCACTATCGGCAGTTGGTGGGCGTATGCTGAACTAGGCTGGGGCGGATGGTGGTTCTGGGATCCAGTTGAAAACGCTTCACTGATGCCATGGCTAGTTGCTACTGCATTACTGCACTCGTTAGCAGTGACTGAAAAACGCGGTGTGTTTAAATCTTGGACGGTATTACTTGCGATTACTGCATTTAGTCTATGTTTGCTGGGTACCTTTATCGTTCGTTCAGGGATTATTGTCTCTGTGCATGCCTTCGCGACTGATCCAGACCGAGGACTATATATCCTTTCGTTCTTAGGTGTTGTGGTTGGCGGTAGCTTAGCGTTATACGCAATGCGCGTTTCTGAAGTGTATAGTGAGGGACGCTATAAGTTTGCTTCTCGAGAAGTGACTCTCTGGGCGAATAATATCTTTTTAGTGGTGGCAACCCTCATTGTATTGCTGGGCACCTTGTTGCCTATGATCCATAAAGAGTTAGGCTTAGGCACCATTTCAATTGGTGTGCCTTTCTTTAATCAGATGTTCTCTATTTTGGTTGTGCCTTTTGCTTTATTACTAGGTATTGCACCTATGATGCGTTGGAAGCAAAACCAATTACCACCTATGGTGAAAAAATGGGGAGGTATGTTGGTCTTAGCTCTGGCTCTGACGGCATTGTGGTTATTGCCTAACTACGAATATGTTGCGCCGATGACGTTTATTTCAACAGCGCTTGCAGTGTGGATCACGCTAGGCACATTGCTAGATATTTTTGACAAGGCGCCTGCACAAGACAGCTTTGCAAATGGTTTAAAACGTTTAGGTTTAAGTTATTGGGCAATGGTGCTTGGCCATATTGGTATTGCATTTGTGATAGCCAGTGTGACACTTACATCAGCGTATTCAGTCGAACGATCAGTCAGCATGAAACCAGGTGACGTGGCACAGCTAAACGAATACAGCTATCGCTTTGATGGTGTAAAGGAAATTCGCG
>CAYZOE010000076.1:0-7226 GCA_964479805.1 uncultured Pseudoalteromonas sp.
TAATCTCTAATCTCTAATCTCTAATCTCTAATCTCTAATCTCTAATCTCTAATCTCTAGATTTGTTCTGTGCAATAAAAAAGGCGCATATCGCACCTTTCAAATATAGAACTGATTTTTGTTTATTCAGTATCAGCCATGATGCCCCAGCCATCGCCATAGCCTTCATGTGAATTGGCAATACTTTCTAGGTACTGTTCAGTTTGGCTCAGAAGCTGGTGATCTGGCACCATTTCAACTGTTGTTACAACTTCCCATACACCTGTGTCTTTGCATTTTTGCAGTTCGGTCTTTGGTGCAAGCTCATCTTCACAAATTGCTTTAGAAAAAGACTCAGCTTGGTCTTTTTGTTCAAATAAAATGAAAAAGTCGACCATGTGCATTTGGTTTAAGTTAATGCCTTCAGCAGCCATTTCAGCTAATAATTGGCCGTTATCGTCATCAGGAAATTGCATAGTGTTACCCAGTATTTTTAACTATGTGTATTGTCGGTGAAATTAGCGAAAATAAAAAGCTTTAAAGCGAGATTTAACGAATTCTTGTACTAAATCTCTTAATTAAGCGTTCATTTTTGATGCAAGGAAAACTGTTCGATAGCAAGACGAAAATTTTGCTATTTAGTTTTCTAAATGAGAAATTTTTAACTTAGCTAGCGTCAGTTTTAGTCCTCAAAATGATTGAGTATTATTTAGAGTTGGTACATTTATCTGTTGTTGATTTGAAATATGCTACACTGGCGGCTCTGCTTAGGAGGGAAGTATTTGAAACTATTTGTGATTGTAGTTACTTGTTGCTGTTTTATTTTTTCTTTACCTACTCAGGCTGAAGCACAATGGCAGGTAGAGGTTATTGAATATGGCAAAATGCCTGATGAGCTGAGAAAAAATATCAATGGCACGTTAAAGCCGTTACTCAGTCAGCCCTTTTCACAGTCGTTAGAAAATAAACTACTTTCTCAGACCGAGCGAGCTTTAAATGCGCTTGGCTATTATCAAGCAGAAATCACCTTATCACCCTTAGAGCAAAGCAGTTCGCTTAAGATAGAAGTTGAGATAGGTGAGCCTATCCGCTGGAAATCGATCCAAATTGAAATAAAAGGCGAGGCAAATAAAGACTCATTTCTACAAAAAGCGTTGTCTGGTCTTCCTATAAAAGCAAATGAAATAGTTAATCATGAAAATTATGAGCAGACGAAAAGGTTGCTTGAGTCAACCCTGATCTCGAAAGGTTATTTTGATTTTAAATGGCTCAGTCATAAGCTAGAAATCCATAAACAAAAAAACTTTGCAGTAGCTAAATTTAAGCTAGATTCGGATAATCGTTATCGCTTTGGTAAAGTTGAAGTGAGCAGGCACAGCCTGGCGAAAAAATATATTCAGTCACTCGCACCTTTTGAAGAAAATACCTTATATGATGAAAGTTTATTGTCTGAATATAACTTAGCGCTGAATAAAACACCGTATTTCAGTGCCATTAAAGTGTACCCGCAATTACAAAACCGCAAAAATAATCTCGTGCCTATTCGTATCGAGGTGGTCGATAAGTCTGCCAATACATTCGAAGTGGGGGGCGGTTTTAGTACCGAGATAGGCGCAAAAGCACGATTTAAATGGTCCAAGCCTTGGATCACCGAGGATGGTCACTTTTTTGATGGCAATTTATTTGTTGCTGAAAAGCAACAGCGTATCACTGGCAGTTACAATATTCCCGTAAGCAACCCAAACGATGACTTATGGCGAGTGACAACCGGCTATGCGCTTGAAGATGAGCTAACTGATGGGGTCAATAGCAAAATTTGGAATGTGCAACTACAACGTCAATGGCTAACAAGTAGTAATTGGGTACGAACTGCATTTATTAAAAGAGAACATGAAACAACAACCCAAGCTGGCGTAACCGATAAAACGGAAATGTTAATTCCAGGTATAAGCTATGCCAAAAAGCAAGCGATTGGTGGGGTCACACCAACTTGGGGACAGCGGACTTTGATATCGTTAGAGTTTGCCAGCGATGATTTAATTTCTTCTACGACCTTGCTTAAAGCACAGTGGGAACAAGCATGGCTAAGAAAATTTGCACTTAAGCATTGGTTTATTGCAAGGCTTGAAGCAGGTGTAATTGTTACTGACGACATCAACGAAGTGCCATTTAACTTACGTTTTTTGGCCGGGGGAGACCAAAGCATTCGAGGGTTCGCCTACCAATCTGTTGGACCCGATGAAGAGGGCAAAATAGTTGGTGGTAAATACCTTATGGCGGCTTCGTTAGAATATAACTATCAATTCATGCAAAATTGGCGATTGGCTTTCTTTGTTGATTCGGGCACTGCAACTAATGACTTCTCAGAATCATGGGCGGTAGGTGCTGGTTTTGGAATACGTTATATTACGCCTGTTGGGCCTGTTCGAATAGATCACGCTTGGGGACTAAGCAAGGAGAGCAAGAGCATACGTCTCAGTATTATCATTGGACCGGAGATTTAATGCGCTTACACCCTATAACAAAAACAATTTTAAACATTAGTTTAGGCACACTGATTTTTCTATTTTGCCTAGTGTTTACCAGTGTTGGACATCAAAGCTTTTTATGGGTTTTAAATAAGTCGATCGATGGCTTAAATATTAAACTTGAGCAAGGCCTTTTATTTACTGGTGAAAGACTCGATGTCACTTGGCGCAGTGAGGGGCTTAACTTATCGCTGAGCAATATTAAGCCACAACTCAATTGGTTTACTTGTGCAACTGTATGCGTAGAAATAAGTGTGGACAGCGTCCATGTAAAACTTGCTAATTCGCCTACAGAAAAAGCTACTGAAGAAATCGTAAAAGAAACAAAAACTGAGCTAGGCGAAGAGTCAGAAGGTAACTTTGCATTACCCATCAATATTACCATCGCCAAGTTAAATGTGGCTAATATCAAGTTTCAGCAAGGAGACTTGAGAGTTCAAATATCGGACATAAAATCATCAGCGCAATTAATCGACTCAGCCGCAAGGTTACAAGATACTTCGATAAAGCACATTTATATTAGCGATAAGAGAGAAAAAGAAGAACAAAGCCAATCACTTACTGAGTTGGCAGCAATACCTGCTGTTTTTTTGCCAAACGAACTTAATGTTCGAGTATCACAACTGGCTCTTGGCGCTTTAGAATATGAAACGCCTGTCGGTTCGCAACATATTAAACACCTTAATGTTGCAGTAAACATCACATCACAACAACTTAAATGGCAAAATTTATATTTAGAGTACCAACAATTTATTTTGCGCAGCTTTGGAGAGCTGAAAGCCGAAGCAATCAAGGAGCCGTTAGCGTTAATTAAATCAACCAGCACGCTGACAACAGAAGCAGAACTCGTTAGGTTGCACTTAACTGGCAGTTTTTCAGACTTAAATATTGATTTAAAGTCCGAAGGTCAACATCAGGCCACCATGATTGGTAACATAAACCTTAATCAGTCAAACTGGCCATTTGATGTATCGGCGCATGTGTACAATCTTCCGTTTTCTTACAACATTCGTGGGCAAGAGTATGATGCTTTAATGGAGCAAGCTCAGGTCGAACTGCAAGGCAATGCCGATGATTATCAGTTAAAACTCGATATCATTGCTGAGCAAAAAGAGCTTTCAGAGCTCAACGCAAAAGTGTCGGGAAAAGGCAGTTTAACCACTATTTCTGACCTTGCAGGTCGTTTGAACGCGTCAGAAGGCAGTGCCAATTTGACAGGTAAACTTAATTGGGCTGAAGGCGTTGACGCGCAATTACGCATAGTGATGGATGCATTACCGCTGTTTTTTATCGACCAGCAGTCGGTGTTAAATGGTTCAATGAGTGTGTTAGCTAAGCAGCAAAAAGAAGGGTGGCAAATTGATATTCCCGATGTTGATGTCGATGGTAAACTTTCAGAGCTTCCTTTAGCGCTCGATGCCAGTTTTAGACTGAATGAGCAGCTGTTTGGTCACGTTGATAAGCTAAAAATAAAGCTCGGCTCCAGCGATTTACAGCTTTCGGGTTCATTGCAGCAAGAGCTAGATTTATCTGGCCGCTTTGTTGTTGTGAATGACAGCCATACAAACATCACTTCTTCACAAAACTCGAAAGCCTTACTGCCTTTTGAGGTCGACGCGCATGGCGAGTTACAGATTAAAGGTGACCATCATCAGCCAAAAATCAGTTTTAAGTCTGTTATTTCAAAATTTGAAAATAATGACTTTAGCCTCACAGGTGGTAAGCTCGACGCAAGTATTGATCTGGCTAATAACTGGAAAACAGAGAGCTTATTATCAATTGAGCAACTTATAGTCCCTGATCATCAACTTAACCTCATCGAGGTGAGTTTTGCGGGCAATCAAACTGCGCATCGCGCCCATCTTTCAAGTCGCGGTGACGTGCACGCAGACCTGGATATCCTAGGTGGTTTAAACGCACAAACCTGGCAGGGTGAAATTGTATCTGGGCAAATTGCTTATAAACAATTTGAGGCAAGCTTAAAGCATCATTCAAAGCTAAAATATACCAGTTCAAAGCAATGGCAAACCGGTAAATTATGTGGTGAGTTAAATCAATCATCTTGGTGTTTTCAAGCCGAGCAAACTGGTATGCAAGGGCTGTTTGATATGAGTATCCAAGGCTTTAATTTGGCATCGCTTCAAGTCTATTTACCAGAGCAACTTAAACTTGATGGTAAAGCAAATGTCAATTCAGCACTGTCATGGCATGATAAAAAGCTCAGCGCTGTTAATGCAAAAGCGACTTTGAAAAATGTTGTAGTCGCACTTACCGAAGCTAACACTCAAGCCGATATTGATGCTCAAAGTGAGACAAATGTTCCGATCGAACAAATCGAGATTAATTTGAGTGGAGACAGCCAAGCTGTTTTAGGGCGTTGGCAATTAGCTTCATCGATTTTAGGTGATGTGTCAGGAGAAGTCGCTGCACAAGTGCAAGATAATCAATTGCATTCACCAACTGCCAAAATAGAACTCCATGCGCTCACATTAAAGCCAATTGGAGAACTGGCAAATCGTTTTTTGCCACAACCGATTAAACTAGACGGGCAGATGTCTTCAAAGCTGGCGTTATCGGGTGATATTACACAACCTAATGTTATCGGGGAAATAAACTTAACATCATTCGATATTCAACAATCTGCAATGCCAGTCAGCTTTGTCGACTCTACATTAAAACTAGATTTAAATGGGCAAACAGCCAGCTTAGATGGTGCGTTAAACACCAATGAAAATGGCATACTTGAACTTGTAGGTAAGCTCGATTGGCAACAGCAATTAAGCGCTGAAGTGACAGTTTCTGGAGAGAAAATAGGGGTGAGCCCGCAACAAGATATGAGCTTCTCTATCTCTCCAGAGTTGTCTATAGAGTTTAAAAATGCTCACTTGTCGCTAAAAGGGCGTGTTGATATACCTAAAGGTCGGATCAAAATTTCGCAGTTGCCTGAGCAAGTAATTACGGTTTCTGACGATCAGGTTTTTGTCGATGTAAAAGTTCAAGAGCTGGGGAGTCTTCCGTTCTCTTATACACTTGATTTAGATGTCGCGCTTCAAGACGATTTTAGAGTGTATGCATTCGGTTTCGATAGTTATGTATTCGGGCAGATTAGTTTAGATAAAACTCCTGGCACGCCTTTACTTGCCAGTGGAGAGTTTGGTTTGCGAGAAGGGGTTTATCAAGCCTTAGGGCAAGACTTACTCATTCAGCAAGGGGAAATTGGTTTTAGTGGACCGTTATCACGACCTTATTTGAATGTTAGAGCAATACGTAATCCAGAAGTGACCGCTGATGATGTGATTGCAGGCATTGAATTAACGGGCAGTGCGAACAACCCTATTCTAAACATATTCTCACAACCAGCTATGGACCAAGCTCATGCGTTATCATATTTACTAAACGGCCAGCCTCTCGATAAAAGTGAGAACAATAATAACGCTTTATTATCTCAGATGTTGCTTGCACAGAGTATTAATTTTAGTGAAAGCTTTATTAATAAAGCCGGTAAAAAACTTGGCATTGAAGATGTCAGTGTTAGCGCTAAAGGCAGTGGTAATGACACGCAAGTTGAATTATCAGGCTATATAACACCTAGCGTGCAAGTAAGTTATCGCGTTGGGGTATTCGAAGCCATGAATGAAATTGCTATTCGTTACAGGGTTTTCACAAAATTATATATTGAAGCGACAAGTGGTTTGTACGATAGTATAGACTTGCTTTATCAATTTGATTGGGATCCTGAATGAAGTTTTGGATTGTCGCATTCTGTTTGAATGCCTGTTTTTGTTTCTCTGCATGTGGTGAACAAACAGTGCGTATTACTTCTGGGGCTAATCCTTACGTTATTGAACTTTTAAAGCACACACTAAGCTATCAAAAAGAAATACACACGCTAGACTTTGTAGAAAATATTCCGACTCAAAACCGTGCGATCCGTTTATTGGGTGATAAAAATGGCATTGATGTCTTCTGGTCTGTGACATCAGATGAGAGAGAGAAACAAGCTTTGGCTGTTAGGATCCCCATTGTTAAAGGCGTACTTGGTTACCGTCTTGGAGTAATCAAAAAGTCTCGCTTAGACTATTTTTCAAAACTAAAAACTGATGGTGAACTCAGAGGTTTAAGGTATGGCCTTAGAGCAGATTGGCCAGATACGGTCATTTTCAAAGACAATGACTTTAACGTTTTAGAGTATTCTCAAGAAAACTCAGGCTATGAATTACTTGAAGCCTCACGCATAGATGTATTGCCTATCGATGCTCTTTACGCCAATGACATAACTAATATGACAGACTTAGCAATCGATCCGGCGCATGTATTCTATTACCCTTCAGCAGTTTACTTTTTCGTAAAAAAAGATAACCAAGCTTTGTATCAAAAACTTAAAACTGGTTTATATAAGGCCATTGAAGATGGCTCGTTTGATACTTTATTTAACCGCTACTTCGAGAGCGAGTTGGCAGAATTAGCGTTAGATAGAAGACAAAAAATTACCCTCGTGAATACTTTACTCCCTGCCAGTGCACCTATTCATACAAAAAAATACTGGTATAACAAAAATCAAGGAAAATAAACAAATGCTTTTACGCGCTTTTGGCCTAACTGCTTGTGTATTGCTCGCAGGTTGCAGCAGCATGCAAAATACTGAATCAGCATCGAATAAATCTGAAGTTCGCTCACCAAGTACCATTATTAGCTCAGCGTCAGCCGATGTATGGCAGCA
>CAYZOE010000076.1:7326-23402 GCA_964479805.1 uncultured Pseudoalteromonas sp.
AAGTTCGCTCACCAAGTACCATTATTAGCTCAGCGTCAGCCGATGTATGGCAGCAAGTAAACAACAACGATGTGTTAAGAATTGATTTACCATCAGGCCGCGTTTACGTACAACTTAATCCACAACTCGCACCGGGGCATGTTGATAATATTAAAAAACTCGCGCGTGAAGGCTTTTATGATGGCTTAAATGTGTACCGTTTTGTTGAAAGCTTTGTGGCACAAGGCGGCGATCAATCCGGTGAAAAGCAACCAACACAAGGCAGTAAAGGCATTTCAGGTGAGATGTTTTTAACCACAGAAAGCCCGCTTGAGATCACTCCACTCAATGCGATTGACGGCTATGCCGATAAAACCGGCTTTTTGAATGGCTTTGCAGTGGCGCAAAATAGCGATGGCAAAAAGACTTGGATGACCCACTGTACGGGCACATTCGCGATGGCGCGCGGCAACGAAATCGACAGTGGCGGCACAGAGTTTTATATCACTTTAGCGCCACAGCGTTATCTTGATAAAAACACTACTGTATTTGGTCGAGTGCTAGAAGGCATGGAGCATGCTCAGCGTTTATTACGTACACCAGTAGAAGGACAGCCGTTTAACCCAATCAGCCAAGTGCGTGTGTTAAGTGATATTGCGGGTGAAGATAACAGTGCTTTCACGGTGTTTGATACCAGCTCAGAAGATTTTAAAGCGTTGATTGAATCTCGTAAAAACCGCCCAAGCGACTGGTTTATCGATAAGCCAAATCATACAGACGTTTGCTCGGTGTCTATCCCGACCAAACGCCTTAATTAAAAGCAAATATTTACTGACGGTTTGTACGAATGTGATAAGCCGTCTTATCGTTTTCGCTGCTGCGGTAAGGGTTAATGTCTAAACCGCCACGTCTTGTGTAGCGTGCATATACTTCTAACTTGCTCGGCTTTAATTCACGCATCAAGTCACAGTAAATTCGCTCCACACACTGCTCATGAAACTCATTGTGATCTCTAAAAGAAATCAGATACTTAAGCAGTGATTCTTTGCACACAGGCTTACCCGTGTAACTTATCACTATACTTGCCCAATCAGGCTGAGAAGTAATTAAACAGTTCGATTTAAGTAAGTGACTATGCAGTGTTTCGGTCACTTCATTACCATCTTTTACCACGATCAAGCCTTCTTGCGGGCTGTAGGTATCAACCTCAATATCAAGCTCATCAATACATTCGCCCGGCATGGCCGTGAATGGAATACAGGCATAGTCGTCAGCTTTGAATAACGTCACTTCGACGTCAGTCTGTGCTGCTTTGCTTAAATCTTTGGTTAAAATAGTTTGTACTTCGTCAAAGCTGGCAAACTTAGTTTGGTTAAAACTATTTAAATACAGCTTGAACGACTTAGACTCGATAATATGAGAGCTTTGGCATGGGAACACGAATGTCGCCACAGCCACTTGCGGTTTGCCTTTGGCATTCAGCCAAGATAGCTCATAGCCAGTCCAAGTATCTTCCCCTTTAAATGGCAAGTTCTGCTCATCTACCGCGATTTGGTCACGGTTTAGCTTTCTTGCAATTGGGAATAATAAACTTGCATCGTATTGCGACGCGTACTCGGTCGTTTTACCTAACACTGATGCTTTCAGCTCAGGTGCATTGTTGTAATCTGTCATGTTTCACCAATAGTGGTTACAATGGCGCGTATTATAGCGTATCGCACACAGGTTAACAGTATGACAATTAAGCCGCTTTTATCAGAGCTTCACGATAAGTTTCAATCTCAGTACCAGCAACAGCATGGCACTTTACCTTGCATGTACCACGATGCTGATTGGCCAAGCCCATGCGAAGTTGGCGAAGTGCTCAGCGAGCAACAAATTCAGTGGCAAGCCGTCCCACAGCCATCAAAAAATAGCCTTAATGATTTAGCAAGCGCATTAGAGTGCACTTTTCCTGAGGCGTTGAAAGAGTTCTACAGCAGCTTTTATGCGGGCAATATCATTGGCAACGTAGAAGGCCACCAAATCGAGTTATTACAAGCGTGGAATGAAGATGACTTTGTGCGTTTACAGCAAAACATCACAGGTCACGTATTAATGAAGCGCAAACTCAAACAAGCTGATACGGTTTTTATTGGGTTAACTGAGCAAGATGACTTGTTGATCACCGTTGAACTTGAAACGGGCAAAGTCTGGTTAGAATATGTCGGAAAAAGACCACATCATATTCTGGCTGATAGCTTAGAAGCATTTTTGCAAGCTGTTGAGTTTTAGTTTATTAAGCTGATTTAAAATGCTTTTTTATTAATCATATTACTTTAATTTGTAAGAGTCAGAAGCATGCGCGATTACCCGAATCGAGAAGATAAATTAAAACATACTTACAACTCTAAAAGAGAAAGTATTAACTATAGAAAAAGTGTGATTAATTTAGAACCAATTGAGGATGAACAATATAAGCAAGATTTATCTAGTATTATGAGTCGTGGGATTGAGCTATCAATCTGCCAATATTCACTTGGTCATGAATTTAAGGCAATACGTGAAACAGTTGAGCAAACCATCACTTACTATTCAAGAATGGATGATAATTGGAGTGCTTACCCTACGAGTGTTTACGATTTAGTTAAATTAGTATCAATGGCGATTTTGATAGATGTAAGTGATAAAGCATGGGAGGTGTTGGTTGATAAATGGCTAAAAAGTGGTAGCCATGGTCATTTATTGGCAAAGCTATTGAGTTATAAAGAAGTTAGCTTAGAGCAAGGGCCTGATGTTCAAGTTAATAAACTTTTTGGACCACTTTTAACTCTTTCTAACCTTGATGATGACAGTGAGTTTCTAGAAGAGCTTAAAACGTATTCAAAAAAGTGGTATGCGCGACACAAAAGCTTGCACTGGTACAATAGTCATGATTCTGAAAATACCTTGTATTTTGGTTATTGGGCGATAGAAGCTGCGGCTATTGCAAAAATTCGTGGTTTGAATCTAGTTGATACAAAATTTGGTGAGTACTTCCCATATGGCTTTTTTGACTTGCCAGAGCAGTTATCTAAAAAGAAGTTAATAAAGCCAAACTAAAGCAATCAAGTGTGAAAGCACCTGCACCAGAAGATGGCATTCAATAAATCAAGAAATAATAAAGATAACTACGACGGTGCTAAAGGCACTTTCTATATCATGTCTATATTATCGACTAATCAAGGAGGTTAGTAATGAGTGATGTTATTGGCCGTTTATATCCGATTTTGGATTATATAATTATCCCATTTCGTGAAGAATTAGGGCCAGGTATATGTCACTTAGATGAGTTTAAAAAAAGACAACTGCCTGAACCTTATTTGGGACAGCTAACTCTGTGCATTTTAGAGTTAGTTGAGCATTTCGAAGTGACTAAACAGGTAGACTACCCCAATAATGCTAAAGAGAAGCTACGAGCTGAAATACTGGCACTATACGATGCTGATTGGGCTCACTGGTGGGGGGTTAACTCTGTTTCAGAAACCATTACAGACAAAGAACAGCAGGATCCGTTTAGTGGAGGAATACAATGCAGCTGTCATGTTTTGTGGGAAGAAGCCTTTGGCGATTATGACCTTGACTGTGAAGAGGTAGACCACTACCACCCTGAAATGCTGAAGTTTTTAATAAAACGTTGTGTGTGGGATATCTTTTTCCCGGGTGAGGCATTACCTAACTATACAGAGCCAAGCTCTGGAGACTTAAGGTTATTAGATTTTAGTGTTTGAGTCTCGAATAACACGTGTTGCTTATGATGAGCATGTATTCAAATTGCTGTTGCTTTTTCATTTTTTATTAAAATGCTTGTAAGCGCCTCGACTCATTGGAAGTTGCAAGCCATCTAAAAGAGTCACTCTATATTGGCCTGCGCCTAATTTAGTGATCGACTCAATTAATGCTCGTTTAACGAGGTATGTTCGATGAATACGAAACAGTGAATCGAAGGTTGATTCAAAGTAGTGCATTGTTTTATCTGATAAAAGTTGTGTACCTTTAATTGTATTAATTTGGCTGTAGTTTCCCTCTGATTTTATGTAGTAAATATCAGATAGAGAAATTGAATATTGCTTTTTGGCGTGATTAATTTTAATTAATTCAGCGTCATGTGGCATTGCATTTATTGCTCTTTGAGCAACGTGCAAAAAACGGCTCTTTTTTATCGGCTTGCAAATAAAATCAAAAACCGCGAACTCGAATGCCATTGCAGCTTGATCTTGGTAAGCTGTAACAATAATTACCTTGGTGGGGTCGACACTTTCTGAATTTAATAATTCAAAGCCATGTGAACCATTTAAGTTCAGGTCAAGGTAAATTAAGTCATAGGTAAACAGTTGAATGTGCGTGAGTGCACTTTCAATGTCGAAAGCTATATCGCATGTGGCATTTGCAAAAGCAGCCACACACAGACTTTCAATCCGTTTAGCGACTAGGGTGGCGTCTTCTATGATTAATATTTTCATTGCCTAGAACTTAAAAAGTCTTTAATTGTAATAGTATTTTTCCAGCCATTGTTTGTGGGTTCACAGTTAAGGTGCCATTTATTGGGTTGCCACATTTCAAGCTGTTGTCTCACATAATGTAGACCTAAACCTGACTCTACTTTATTTGCATGATGATTGTCGCCATTATTCTCAACCCATAAGATAAGGTCATTAGAGATAAGGTTAATTTTGATTACAAATATGCCTGGCTCAATGCCTTTAAAACCATGTTTTACGCCATTTTCAACGAAAGTATGTAAAATGCCTGCTGGGATCATCAAGTCATGACACTCAATATGTGTTTCAAGCTTATAGTCGGTTTGCTGCTGTTTACCCATGAAACTTAACAACTTTGCACACATCTCTATTTCATCCTTGAGGGGCACAAATTGTCTGCCTATATGCTTGTGAAGCAATTGAAACTCATCGCTTAGTAGTTCAATCATGTCAATTGCATCGCTAGGAGACAATTCTATCTGTTGCTGAACACTCATAAGCGCATTCATTAAAAAGTGTGGTTGTATATGTTTGTTGATTAGTTGCAGTTCTAAGTTTTTCTTTTGTATTTGAAGCTTTAAATGTTGCTGAGACTGTTTTTGAAATTGTTGAGCGCTATCAATGAGAAAATATATAAAAAATAAACTGAGCGCAAAATACTCTAGTTGATATAAAAAAGACTTTAAGATCATACTCTCTAAAGTTCGAATTAAATAATCAAAAGTATTAAATTGGTCTATCGCTGTAAAATAGCACACTAGAGTAAGCATACCTAAATAGACGGAGGGCCTTTTTCTAGGCGCGATGATGATCGAGATTAAAAGCGTAAAGATACAGAAGCTTAGAAAAATAGGAATTGGCAGGAAATATAATAAAATGCTTATAAAAATAATTAAGGCTGCTTGAGTATTAACGGTTATGTTCATCAAGCTTAAGTTCATAATCAAAAAGCTTAACCCCATGAGATAGCTGAGAATAGTTGGAGTATCATTGTATAAGCTGGCAGGGAGCTCTTGTAACCAAAACAACGCCCAAAAAGAAGTCAATAAGGCGGCGTTAAAGTAAAAAATGGCACTGAATAAAATAAAGTTTTGATGTGTTAAAAATAAATAAGTACACAATAAAGTTATAAAGAAAACAATAAATAGCACCGCATAGCTTGTGGTAGCGATTGAGTATTGCTTAGATTGCTGATGAAGAGCCTCTGCATTTGCCAATGCAATATCAAGAAAGGCGTGACTCTGTTGCCCGTCAAGTATATCAAACTCAATGGTTAACTCGTTTTTATATGCGTTAAGCTGATCTTTCGGCAGTAAAAGGCGGTTTAGAGGCATATATGTGTGAGTCAAGGTATGCTGGTTCAGAGTTACTTTTTTATAAAGTTGCTTGGTTCTGAGTTGTAGCCAAATATCTTGTGTTTGCGGCTGTGAAAAAAAGAAAATTTTCAGTTGATAGGTACCTTGATTCTTATAAAGAGGTAGCGCTGATTTGTTATTTAGATTCTTGCTTATGAGCGCAAACTCTCCTTTGTTATCCATAATATACAAAGATGAAGTATTTAAGTTAGCAAAATCAATCGGTTGACCAGTATAGTGACTCTGTGCATTCGCCACACTTGAATTACAAGAAAAAAGCAAAACAAGTAAAGTAGCTTGTAAAATATGACTTAAATATATAGACAAGCATTGGTTTAGATATTTGAGCATTGCTTTTTATAATTTTATTTTCATTAATATAATATCAAACCGCCCGCCTTTAAATTCGGATTGTAATGGTTTAATGGTCTCAAAGTTATGTGAGTTAGAAAGTCCTGTAACGGTGAGCATGTTATGTTTATCAATCACAGCTCCTTCAAACACATCTGTTTTATTACCGCCTAACACTGCTGATAATAAAACTTGAGAGCCGTTGTTGTCTAATTTTATGATAAAGCCATTATCATAGTTATCGTCAAAATAGGTTTTAAAATACTGCTTAATATTCCCCCATATACCGAGGGGCTTGGCTGTGACGCTATCATTAAAATGCAAGGCTTCCGAGTTAGTCTGCCCGATAATAATGATGTTATCAGAGTCATCAACCAGCGCGTTTCTTGGTCGGTCTATACCTGAACCGCCCAAATAATCTAGGTTAGTGAGTGTGTGTGTCTTGCTGTTAATCTTAACTATAAAAACATCACTTTTGCCTTTTAAACGCTTCTTTTGAATATGATGACCACCTGACATATTGGGTGAGTGAGTTTGCCCGACAGCAAGTATATTATCTTGACTGTCAATGATAATTGATACGCCAGTATCAATACCCGCACCACCAATGTAGGTTGCAAACTCAATTTGATTGTTTTTATCATTTAAAAGCACAACGAACATGTCTTCTTGACCAAAAGGGTGATGATAAATGGCGTTTTTTACGGGGAAATCTATGGAATCAGTGGAGCCAATAAGTGCTTTTTTACCAGAAGACAAGAGTTTAATGTCAAATCCTTTATCATACCCTTTCCCTCCTAAATAGCTCGAGAAAAGCAGTCGTCCTTGTGGGGTGAATGAAGCTATAAATGCATCAGTTTGGCCAGCCAAATCGGGTTGAATTGCATCCTCAGTCACCGTAAGATCTTTTGAATTTGTGCGACCAATAATATGAATATTACCATGGTCATCAAGTACTAAGTTTCTACCATCTTCATCTCCTGCGCCACCAAACAAGGTAGACCAAATAATCTCTCCATGTTGGTTTAGTTTGATAAGAAAGGCATCACTTTTACCTGCAAATTTTATTTGCTGCGCATTTGCGCTCGTTGGGAAATTACTCGAGTAAGTTGAACCAACTGCATAGATATTACCAGATGCATCAGTGGCGAGCCCTTGTACCCCCTCCCATTCATCTCCTCCAAGTCGAGTAATAAAATCAATGTTATTTGAGTGCTTATTGATTTTTATAACGAATGCATCCATACCGCCTTTATGATTGAATCGGTCTAATTTTTTATTTGCAAGGTACCTTGAGGTCGAATGACAGCCAAGAAGCGTATTACCGGAATGATCGATGGTAACAGTATCGCAATCATCAGTACCTTCACCACCGATAAAGGTTGAGTGGTGTATTACGTATTGCTCATTGGCAATTACTTTCACTGTTATTACTAAACAAAATAGTATTAATAAGTAGAGTGACGCTGTAAATAACTTCATTGTGTTTCTCCTTTGCACTTAAAAATACAAAAACAAAGAAATAAGTCTGCATTTCTTTGATGAAAAACACCTAGGGTGGCTCAAAAGCACTTAATCTCAGTTTAATAAGGGTATTTAGTAAAACTCTGTTACTAAGGCGTTTTACTTTTTTCGTTAAGTGCTGTTTTATTGCTTTGATTAATTTAGGCAGGAGTTAAATCAATATAATCACTTTGTTTGAGTTAGAGTATCAATTTGAGTGTTTTATTGACAAGTTGATCGGCTTGACGTGTGGTCTCGGGAAGTCGATATTCGGGCGAGAGTTTTAATACCCAGTCAACGGCTGTATCTAGACTGATTTTGTGGCCAATAGAGACAAATACCGGCTTCACATTGTGTTGAGTGCGCAGCACCTTTCCAACTACGTCTTCATTAATTAATAAGTCACTCATCTGGCCACGAGTTTGCTCTACTTGCAAAAAATCACCGATAAGTTTAGTTTTAGCACAACCAACAGTGGGTAAGTTTAACGTGACACCCAGGTGGCAGGCTAAACCAAAGCCCCTCGGGTGGGCGATGCCGTGACCATCACATACAATGAGGTCGGGTTTGATTGTGAGCTTTTCAAACGCATTCAGCAGTGGCGGAAGTTCACGAAAAGAAAATAGCCCCGGTACATATGGAAAGCTAATTTCTTCTATGCTGACTTGAGCCTCTAATAACTCTAGCGTGTCAGCGTCAAGCACTGAAATAGCGCCAACAACCTGATTAGATTGTTCATGATAAGCAACATCCACACCTGCAACGGTATTTATGCTGTTAAATTCGTTATGTGTAATGACTTGTTTTGCAAGTGTTGCTTGCAACAATTCTGCGTCATGAATTGTATCTGTCACAGTAACTTCCATTTATAATTAGTATATTGTTGGGTAGCGGCGATCACTGAAAATCCCAAGAGATATTCGACACCAGCTCACAGCTGTCACAGCGAAAATCAAATAAACCAAACCAAGGCTCGTCTAACTTCCAATCACCGCCACAGCTTGGGCATTTACGCGTTTGCTCTGCTGCCAAGCTCTCACCGCCTACGCGATATAAATAGTAATACACCGGTTTTTTGGTGAGATAACGAATACGCTTAGACAAATCCATACCGCGGCGGAATAAGTCACTTTCGGTGCTAGAGATCTCTTCTAACGCCGCAAATTCACAGCGCGTGGCCCCGTTGATCTGGATCTGATCGCATGCCTGCCAATCCTCTTGCCACTTAATTAAAGCCTTGTAATCGCCATTTGCAATGGCAGGAATTTTATAAAGTGGCACAGGCTGAAAGTCATCGCCGCAATAAAGCGGGCTGCATGTATGCACATAGGTGGTATATAAAATATAAGAAGACGGAGCGTCGCACAGGTCGGCGCCATTGGCATGAATATCCTGACCGATCACCTTTACCTTCGGTGCTAACAAGCCTGCATCTTGTAAAAGCTCAATGGCTTTTTTTACAAATGGGCTGTGATTAAGTGGGTGAAGCGCATCCTCAAGCGGACACATAACACGGGTAATAAAGTAGCCGTCTTTTAATACGGTCGGAAACTCATCTCCGATGATCTGTCCATTAAAACGTAGTGCATTGACCACGCGATTAATGGCGCGCTCTGCATCATCTAGGGTGGTGTCTTGGTAACAATCAAAAGTTAAATCTACAACGAACATAATTAGTTATCTTTTTCTAATAGCGCGAGTAAGCGGTCAAGTTTTTGTTCAATGCGGTCAAGCTGGCTTTGCTCTGTAGCCTTGGCTTTTGGTGCTGCTGCAGGCTGAGTGTTGATGCAACTGGGGTCGTTTTTATAGGCGGTTAACCCAGCAATAACCAAAGGCATAGGTACAGGCTCTGACAACTTAGATTTAGTTAAAGCAACTGTGGGTGTTTTGTTTTCAGCGATTAGGGCTGCAATAGCAGAATGAACGGCGGGGTGCATGCGTTTTACTCAACAAAATAAAACGCATTCTAGCATAAATCTGCAAAGCGCATAGCTGAGCTCGTATCTATCCTAAAAGGTTTGTTTTGCATTGTAGGTAGTGTTCGGTTCGTTCTCTTAATGCTGAATTAAATAACGAGAGACTAGATTGTACTTGCAGAATTAAATTGTCTTTTTGCTTAAAAAACACTCAGTAACTATAGTTGACTTAGTTTTCTAGTAAAAGTTAGGTAGCAGGAAGAATAATGAAAATATTAGAAGCAGATCAACTGAGCCTAAAGTATTTGGAGCCGGAAGAAATCAGCATTGCAGCAAGCCTGCTATTTTTAGCTTATCAGAGTGATGAGTTATTAATGCAAGTATTAAATGCAGATTCTGATGACGACTTTGCTAAAAAGTTGCGCGCGCTTATTCGAGAAGAATTACAGACTTTTTCGCAAAGTGGTCAAGCTATGTTAGGCGCATTTATCGACGAACAATTGGTGGGGGTTGCGTGTGCAATTGCAACTAATGGACCTTTGTCTGCACAGCGTTTTTGGCACTGGCGGTTAAAACTTATGCTCAGTGCAGGGTATGTTCAAACTAAGCAACTGGTTGCCAAAGAGCAAGCGATAAGAGCGGCTTTAGAGCAATATGGCGAATGCTTTTATTTGTCGTTAATAGCCATCCATCCGAATGCGCAGGGGCAAGGCCTTGGTCATTATTTATTAAACGGGGTTGAACAACTTCATCTAGCTGAAGAAGAGATCACAGGCGTGGCGGTTTTCATTACACAAACAGCGCAAAAAACCTTCTTTTTAAAGCACCAATATGAGGTGATTGAACAAATGACCTTCGGCGAAGTGTCTGGGGAGTTGATGTATAAAAAATTAGAGTCGGACGGATCGGAAACTTAGCTGTGAGATATTTCCCACATGCTTGTGGGTTTTGGTGTTTTAAACACTTTGCTCTGACTGTGGGTTTTTTATAACAGCATGAAAAATAAAAAGTATTTCATTGTTAAAATAAAATGACAATAAATAAATTGCCGTAAGTCGCTTTTGCACTCTGCAAATTACCGTAAACTAAATCATGTCAGGAAGGCAAATGGATAGGAAAAACGGAATAAGCACAAGGTTATGGATTAAGTGCTAGGGCAAGAAGCTCAACAGGATCCTCTGGAAGAGGCGTGTAACGGAGTTGCACAATGGAGATAGGATACACACAGGAGTGTGAGGGAAGCCCAAAGACGGGTGAAGTGGAAACCAGGATGGTTACAGGTGTTAGGACAACACCTAGGATGAGGATGGAGTACAGGGTGTACTAGGAGCGCATAGGATTTTGCGAAGCGGATTTAGGATATTAGGAACACAGGATGTGTATAGGATTTTAGATGGATTTTTGGTTGTCGATGGAAGATAACCATTCAGCGGAAGATAAAACAGGATTTAGGCTTTGGAAGCTTTCATGGATGTTGTCAACTTTAGGCGCGACTTATGTTGCGCCTTAGTTCTTTTTGGCGTTTGGCTATTTCTTTTATCATCTCTAATTTTATCAATGTTAACTTTTCTTAGGTAACAAGCTCGACAAGAAAGTCTTTTATCTATTGAATCTTTCCTCGCTTAATTAACCTTGTTGCGAATGCTTATTTAATTCAACGCATACAGCAAATCTAACAAAGCTCAAATTTAAGCAGTTGGAAATCAAACTATCCTTGTTCTTTGAACAAGATTCTCATATTGGTTGATAAATCAAAAAATTAGATAAGGACGGATCGGAAACTTAGCTGTGAGATATTTCCCACATGGTTGTGGGTTTTGGTGTTTTAAACACTTTGCTTCGGCTGTGGGTTGGTTGTAACAATATGAAAAATAACAAGTATTTCATTGTGAAAATAAAATGACAATTAATAAATTGCCGTAAGTCGCTTTTGCACTCGGCAAATTACCGTAAACTTAACCATGTCAGGAAGGCAAAGGGATAGGAAGAACGGAATAAGCACAAGGTTATGGATTAAGTGCTAGGGCAAGAAGCTCAACAGGATACTCAGGATGAGGTGTAACGGAGTTGCACTTAGGAATAGGATACACACAGGAGTGTGAGGACAGCCCAAAGATGGGTGAAGCGGAAACCAGGATGGTTATAGGTGTTAGGACAACACCTTGGATGAGGATGGAGTACAGGGTGTACTAGGAGCGCATAGGATTTTGCGAAGTGGATTTAGGATATTAGGAACACAGGACGTGTATAGGATTTTAAACGGATTTTTGGTTGTCGATGGTAGGTGACCATTCAGCGGAAGATAAAACAGGACAAAGGCTTTGGAAGCTTTCATGGATGTTGTCGACTTTAGGCGCGACTTATGTTGCGCCTTAGTTTTTTCTGGAACCTGTCTTTTATTACCCCAAACGATGCGGTGGAATATCTGCTTGCACTAACTTTTCATTTTCAAGATACAAATAACCTTGATATAAACTCTCGCCGTCTGAGCTAAATTCAAACAAAAACTGACTTTTTATCCCTAAACGACCATTTTTTAAAATGCCGGGTAGCACTTTTTTACAGGCGACACTGAGCAACTGCACTTGCAATTGCTTTGCTTGTCTTTGTGCATGTTCGCTTGCGGCTTCTGCAATTTTACGGCTATACCAAAAAAAGCCGATAATGCTGCCGATAACAATAAAAAGCCAGAGAGTTGCCATTAAGAGAATAACCTACCTATCGCGCGAGATAAGGTGTCGCTGCGATTTTCTGCTCGAAGAATACCTAGTACGTGTGGGCGAAGTGACGGAATTGCAACTAGGTCAGCAAAAATACTTGGGAATAATTCAGGCATTTGCTCATTGTTAGCAGCCGCATCAAGTAGTTTGAATAGGGCTTCTGGCTTTTCAAAGCATAACCAATAACGACCTGCTAGAGTAAGCAACACGTCTGGTTGACTGCCCAACTCGCTTGCTAGTACTTGCTCGACTAACTGGGACTTTAACCCTTGTGCTTTGCTACCTGAAAGTGCACGCATGTTGTTAATTAACAGGTTTAAATTATTTTCAGCGATGGCTTTTTCGCACTGTGCAAAGAATAACTCAGCAAGTTGCGTGTTAATTTCAACATGTTCTAGCATCGCACTTAAAGGCTGCTGCACCTCTTGTGGTAAGCTCGTCCACACTTTAGCGAGGCTTGCACTGTTTTGGCCGTGGTCGAGTCTAAAGGCGAAATCAGCCAGTCCTTGTACCGCAATACTTTGCCATGCATCGTCTGTTAAGTTGCCAGCAAAAAATTGCTCGGTAAATTCATAATACTGAGATGCAGGGCGCTTTAATTCAGTTTTTAAAAGTGCATTGAACGCGGCAAGTTTATTGGCATTAGGTGTAAATACATATGGGTTATTGTCTAGCTTGCCATCTGCTTGCTCGCCCGTTAACTCAGTACCTAATGCTTCAAGCACCATATTTGCGAAGTGGTCGCGGCTTGCAAGCACTAACTTACTTTGCTCATCAAGGGGCATTTTTAAAAACCACACATACGGATCAACGGTGGCCTGGTTATCCCAAAATTGAATGGCGATCAGGGCATGACCAGCAAGCGGGTAAGGGTAAGGCACCTGACCGTTTTCAAGTTGATTGAAGAGGGCTTTATCAATTTTAGTGATTTTTCGACCCATGTCGTAAACACGCCACTGTGTGCCAGCTGTGTTAAGAAGATCACCTAAAGTAGAAATATGCGCAGTCATAGTTCGCTCATGCAAATTTTAAATTAGCCGAATTATACGGATTTTCTCGGCTCTTGATAAGCGAAGCCGTAAAGCTACTGCAAAGAAGTTAGCTGGGCTATAATTCGCGGGTTTTAAATAGTCTATTAAGAGTCGGTTTGATGAGTCACGCCCAATACCAAGCAGTTTATACCTTATTGAAAGAGCTCGAAGCGGTATTACGCATCGCCAAGCTTTGGCAAAGTGAAAGCATTGAAGCTGAAAAGCTAAATTCTACAGCGCCATTTTGTTGTGATGTGATGACATTTGAGCAGTGGTTGCAGTTTGTGTTTATTCCTAAAATGACCTTGATGATAGAGCAAGGCATGGCGCTACCTGCCAATATGTCGATTGCCCCCATGGCTGAAATGAGCTTTGCCACTCACCCGCAATATCCGCAGATTTTAAGTCTACTGACCAAGTTAGACGAAAGCTTACAACAGAATTAAAAAGAGAAAGACCATGCTTGAGATTGTCTATCAAGACGAAAACTATGTGGCGATTAATAAGCCTTCGGGCTTACTGGTGCATCGTTCATTTTTAGATAAACGTGAAACACAATTTGCCATGCAAATGTTGCGTGATCAGCTCGGTCAGCACGTATTTCCGGTGCATCGTTTAGACCGTCCTACCAGTGGTATTTTGTTGTTTGCACTCAGCTCAGAAGCAGCCAGAGACATGAACCAAGTCTTTATTGAAGGCAAAATCGAAAAACGTTATTTGGCACTGGTGCGAGGCTTTGCGCAGGAGCATGTTTATTTAGATAAACCGTTAAAAGAGCATTTAGATAAAATCGCTGACAAATTTGCTGATCAAGATAAAGCGCCGCAAGAAGCCCAAACAGAATTTAACTGTTTGCATCAGGCAAGCTTGCCTATTCCTTTTGGTAAGTTTCCGAGTATTCGCTATTCGCTGGTGGAGTGCTTTCCTAAAACAGGACGTAAGCATCAAATTCGACGTCATTTAAAGCATTTAGCGCATCCTATTTTGGGTGATGTGAACCATGGAGATAATAAGCATAATCACTTTTTTTATGAGCATTTTGGTTTGCAGCGCTTAATGTTATTTGCAACTCGGTTAAAGTTTGTTCATCCTTATACAAAACAAGAAATTACCATTCGGGCAAACCTAGGCGAAGAGATGCTAAATATCTGTGCGCAGTTGGGGTGGCCCAGCAGCGAACAGGATTATCAATAATGGCATCAATTTCAATTTTTGTAGGCAGTGTGTATGGCAATGCACAGAATTTAGCTGAACAGGTGCAAACTGTTTTGTCATCGTCACATCAAGTGAGCTTATTTGAAAGCGCAAGCATTGATGATGTAAAGGCAGCTGAAGTGGCATTGTTTATTACCTCGACCACAGGCTCAGGTGACCTACCTGATAACATTGAGCCATTGATTATGCAGTTGCGAAGTCAGTCGCCGATGTTAACAGGTAAAAAAGCTGGGGTGATTTCGTTAGGCGACTCAAGCTACGGTGACACCTATTGTGGCGCGGGCAAGCAGGTCGATGCCTTATTACAAGAATTGAATGTTAAGCAGACTTCACCGCGTCTAGATGTAGATGCGTGTGAGCATTTTGAACCGTGGGAGGTGGTTGAAGCCTGGCTAACGGATTGGCAGAAAACACTTTAATATGTCGAGATTACAACAATTTAAATGGGTGTTTTTACTCAGTAGTATTTTAATTGTGCTGCCAGCAATTGAAAGCAGCTGGTTTGATAACGTATTTGGCTTAAAGTGGGGCAGTGAAAAGCTCATGTACTATTTCAGTGTGTTTTTAGTGCCGCTGAAGTTAGCCATGGTCATTGCCGGTTGCTGGTTGCTTATTTACTTTGTGAAGCATAATGAGGTGAGCAGTAAGGTTAAACTAGCAGTACTACCATTAATGTTTGTTGCCTCTGTTCAAGTCATCATGCTGAGTATCACATCGGTATATTATGTGTTTAATGGCACTAAGGCCGATAACTTCATTGAGCAAGCCAATATCAGTATCCAAAGCCAAGCACCGGGTAAGTTACTGACTGCATATCACGCTATTAATATTATGTGCGATAGAGGACTTGGGTTTTATAAATTGTTACCGGTGGCAAAAGAGCCTTGGCTTGGTAAAGCACTTAACATAGAAAGTTATGAGCCGTTTGAACAACTTACCATCAGCTTTACAGAAAATAATAAAAGGCAGTTTAAACACTATGATATTCAAGGTTTAAGTTGTGAGAATTAGGCATAAAAAAGGCCGCAAATCGTCATTGATTGCGGCCTTTTTTATATTTTATTGATTACTCATCGACAGAGCGAAGTAGGGCATTGATGCCAACTTTTTCACGTGTTTGCTGGTCAACTTTCTTCACAATAATCGCTGCGTAAAGGCTATGTGAGCCATCTTTACTTGGTAATGAACCTGGTACTACAACAGCGCCAGCTGGTACGCGACCATAGTGGATTTCGCCCGTTTCACGGTCATAAATACGTGTACTTTGAGAAATGTAAACGCCCATTGAGATAACCGCGCCTTCTTCAACAATTACGCCTTCCACGATTTCAGAGCGTGCGCCGATAAAACAGTTATCTTCGATGATAGTTGGGTTTGCTTGTAATGGCTCTAAAACACCACCAATGCCCACACCACCAGAAAGATGAACGTTTTTACCAATTTGTGCACACGAACCAACAGTAGCCCATGTATCAACCATAGTGCCTTCATCAACGTAAGCACCAAT
>CAYZOE010000077.1:0-23242 GCA_964479805.1 uncultured Pseudoalteromonas sp.
ACATCGCCAGGGCCTAATTAAAGAAACCCGTTGCAGCAATGCAGCGGGTTTTTTGCGTTTAAGGTGCAGAATTTTCGCATCGATATGTAAGAGTCTCAGCGCTTGTTAAAATGGATTAATTCACCTTGCGCAAAAGAAGCGCTCTCACTGCGTTCGCAGTCGCTAATTTTGCACCATAAGCGCAAGGTGAAGTGAGCAGCCTTCACCGTAGTTACTCTCTTTACTTTGAAACTACGTTTATAATAGTGAGTTAATACACCCTCAATTCCAGCTAAACTGGCTCATTTCACCTTGCGCAAAGTAAATGCACTCGCTTTGCTCGCCTTTGCACTATACTTGCGTAAAAAGAACCGTACTCTCTTCGTTCGTTGTCGGTAACCTTTCGCACCATAATCTGCAATTTTATTGAATAATAAAATTAAATAACTCGGTCATCTGTGTATATGCTTAACTTACATAGGTATAGGCTTTTATACATTATGGGCATAAGTACACGAAAATATGGAACATTTAGATGAAATACAACAAACTGAAGTTACTCCTTAGCTTTGTTTTATGCTTTGTTACGTACTCTCATGCATTTGAAGTTATAGTGAAAGACAAAGCAGGAAACGCTCTAAGTGATGCCGTTGTGTGGCTTGAGGGAGGTTTATATAAGCCTAAAATAGAGCAAGTGTCTGATATGTTTAGTATGGGGCAAAAAGATCGGGCTTTTACGCCACATATCTTGGTTGTGCCAACTGGTGCTAAAATCGAATTTCCTAATTTAGACTCTATTTTGCATCATGTTTACTCCTTTTCGAAGGCAAAGCCATTTGAATTAAAATTATACAAAGAAACTCCGAAATCAGAGATTGTCTTCGAGAATAATGGAGTTGTTGAATTAGGGTGTAACATCCACGACTGGATGCTTGGCTATATACTAGTGGTCGACTCAGGGTATTATGCGCTGACAGACAAGACTGGTCGTGCAAATATTGCATTATCACCTTCCCAAATAGGTAAGGCGAAACTACATGTTTGGCATGAACGTTTCGAAAAATTAGAGATAAGTGAGCAGATAGAAGTTCATCTTAGTTCTCATACTCAAGCAGAAACCTATACAGTAAAACAATCTCTTATTGAAGCTTATGACTTTGCAGCAGATGAAAGTGATGGTTATGAATAAAGTTATTTATACACTGATAGTATTAGGCTTTTCTTCAGTAACTACCGCAAGCAATATTCAAACAAAATTTGAGGGCGCGATAGACACTAGCTATGATTCTGGCTCAGATTCGGTGAGCTGGTTAAATAAAGGTTGGGGTATAACCCGATTTGATAAATACGATGATAATCTTTCAATATCCCGTGCTGCCTTTACTGGTCGAGTAGATTTTACAAATAGCTGGTCTGTTTTTGGTGTGGCGCAATACGTCTCTGACCCAAAAGCTACTTTTGGCTTTACCGAAGCCTATTTTCAATATCAACCGATTGCTAAGGGGTATCAATTCTCTGCTAAAATTGGTGCTCTTTATCCAAAAATGTCACTTGAAAACACAGGGTTCGCTTGGTCTTCACCTTACACATATAACTTCTCAGCTTTAAATGCTTGGTTGGGTGAAGAGGTCAGAGCAATTGGAACAGAGTTAACGATAAAACGCCCCGCTAGACGCTTTAGAAGCAAGTATGATGTAAGTTTTCACACAGCTATTTTCAAAGGCAATGATCCGGCTGGAACCTTGATTGCTTGGCGAGGTTTACTTCCTCATGACAGACAAACACATCTAAATGAACGAATCGGTTTTGCACCTTTATACTCACTACAAAAGCCACAACTTTCAAAGCAGTGGCAACACTCAGCTCCGTTTCATGAGATCGATGGTCGTTTTGGTTTTTATGCCGGTGCGCACATAGAATATTTTAAAAAGCATAGCCTGCGAGTTTATTGGTATGACAATAATGCTGATCCTGCTGCCATTAATGAGTCGATAGGCCAATATGCCTGGGATACAAAATTTTTAAGTGTGGCATGGAAAAGTAAGTTAACAAAACATACTCACTTTGTGGTTCAAGCAATGTCCGGTTCGACGACAATGGGTCCAGGTAGAGGTATTGATAATAATTTTAACAGTTGGTTTTTATTGTTAAGTCATAAATGGCAAAATTATCGTTTTTCAACACGCTACGAGCAATCTAAAGTGATTGATAAAGATAACTGGACGTTTGATCCGAATGCCAGTGACAACCAAGCTTTAACATTACATGTAAGCCGTTCTCTGTATGACAAATGGCGAGTTGGTTTGGAGTTGATTTACTCAGATAGTTGGTTAAGTTATCGCTATAAGAGTGGCTTGCCATTAGATGTTATAAACAAGAGCTGGCGAACAACAATCAGCTACACATTTTAACTGTTTATTATGAGAGGGAGAATGCAAGCTCTCCCTCGATTAAGTTTAGTCGCTTAAACGGTTTAAACCATTCAATGCTGCTACACGATAGGCTTCCGCCATGGTTGGATAGTTAAAGGTGGTATTAACAAAGTACTCGATGTTATTACCAGGGCCCTTTTGTTCCATAATCGCTTGGCCGATGTGAACGATTTCTGAGGCACGCTCACCGAAGCAGTGCACTCCTAGGATTTCTTTGGTTTCTGAATGGAATAACAGCTTCAAACTACCTACTTGTGTGCCGGTGATCTGCGCGCGCGCAAGATGCTTAAACTGAGCCCTACCAACCTCGTAAGGGATTTTAGCGGCTGTTAGTTCCTGCTCATTTTTACCTACTGAGCTCATCTCTGGGATGGTATAAATCCCCGCAGGGATGTCATTGATCAGCTTTTCATTGCAACCGCCCGAAACAATTGCCTTTGCTGCGATACGGCCTTGGTCGAATGCGGCACTGGCTAAGCTTGGGTAGCCAATCACGTCACCAACAGCATAAATGTTATCGATCTCTGTTTGGTAGCTATCGTTAACTTTTAGTTGTCCGCGACCATCGGCCTTTAGACCTAATGTGGCAAGGTTGAGTTTATCCGTATTACCGGTTCTACCATTGGCAAACAAAATACAATCGGCACGTACGCGTTTTCCTGATTGCAGATGAAGCACTACGCCATGCTCATGTGGTTCAACCTTTTCAAATTCTTCATTGTGGCGAATAACAATACCGCTATTCCAAAAGTGGTAACTTAACGCATCGGAAATCTCCGCGTCCATAAACGCCAGTAATCTATCCCGGGTGTTGATCAGATCAACCTTGGCACCAAGCCCTTTAAAGATAGAAGCATATTCACAGCCAATAACACCAGCACCATAGATTAAAACACGCTGAGGATCATGCCCTAGACTTAAAATGGTGTCGCTGTCGTATATTCTAGAATGCGAGAAATCAACACCAGGTGGACGATAAGGACGTGAGCCTGTAGCAATGACAATAATGGGTGCAGTGATCACTTCATAAGAGCCGTCAGCATGTGTCACTTTAATTGAGTAGCGGTCAATAAAGCTGGCGTCACCTTGAAATAACTCAATTCGGTTTCTGTCATAGAAGCTACTACGCAGGTTCGATTGCTTGGATATCACATTACTCGCATGGCTAAGAATATCACCAAATGCCAAGCGCTGTGGTTTGTCAGTGAGGCTGAAAAGTGGATTTTGTTTATATTCAATTAAGCGACTAACTGAGTGTCTGAGTGCTTTTGAAGGTATGGTACCCCAATGAACGCAGCCACCACCAACTGCTTTATGCCGTTCGATAACGGCAACACGTTTGTGGCTTTTAGACAGGTTCATTGCGGCACCTTCACCACCAGGGCCTGAACCTATGATAATAGCGTCATACATAAATGACGCCGGCTTTTCTGTATTCGATTCTGCTTTTTGTTTGGCCACTGCCCCTCCTCAACTTGCGAGTTGGCTACCACCGAACAAATTAATACTAACCTGCATTAACACTTATTCATTTTGAGAGATTAAACCTGATGATAGCTGCGTTAAAGACTTCTTATTTAGAATAACTAAAAAAAGAAATCTTTGCTTTGCAGCTAACAAGGTTTTCTTGCCCCAAGATAGACTACTTAGTTAAGCGGATTGGTGTAGGCGTTCGATAGTAGCCTTGCATTTAGTGCTAACCATGCCTGCTTTTGCGTCTGCCAAGCGGCTTCAAGTTCTTTGTATTGCTTGGCAATCGCCGAAGTATCACATTGCTCACGCATGGAATCAGCTTTAGCTTCTAAAAACTGCTTTTGTGCAGCACAAAATGTTTGTAACTTTTTTAGAAGCAAATCATATTCTTGATGTAACAATGTAAGCTGTTCTTGCGCTAAAGGCAATTTTGCCAGCTTAACTTTAGTCTTTAGTAACAGGGTTTCTGCTTTGGCTTTTTCGATACGCTCGACTGGCGTGCGTTTAAGTTTGCTGGCTAGGCCAACTGCCGCAAATGCTCGGATCATCCATTTTGTTGGGTCGTATTGGTACCAACGTATACCATTACGATAATCGCTAGCAAAAATATGGTGGAAATTGTGATAGCCCTCACCGTAAGTGAACAGTGCAAGAAAGCCATTGTCACGGGCGGTATTCTTCTCTGTATATGGGCGAGAACCCCAAATATGTGCCAGTGAATTGATAAAGAAAGTAAAGTGCTGACTTAATACCAGCCTTAGCACACCAGCCAATAACAACATACCAATAATGTCACCAAAAAGTGCACCTAGTAATAGTGGAATACCCAAATTAGTTAGTAATACCAGTTTCATATAATGACGGTGTTGAAACATTACGATAGGGTTGCGTTGTAAGTCCCTTGCATTGTTATAATCACCATAGTTTTTACCTTGATAGTCACGCAGCATCCAACCAATGTGGCTATACCAAAAGCCATTGGTCGCAGCATAAGGGTCTTTGATTGGATCATCGACTTGACCGTGATGAACACGGTGATCGCTACTCCAATGTAATGCGCTATTTTGCAGTGCGAATGCCCCGCCTAGTGCAAATACCCATTGCACTGCTGGGTGAGCATCATATGTTTTGTGCGCCCATAAACGGTGGTAACCAGCGGTAATAGACAAACCGGCATAAAACATACAAGAAACAAAAGCTACCCAAGTGCTGCCTTCAAAGCCATAGGTGAATCCATACCAAGGCACAAGGGTAATGGCTGCCAAAAATGACAGGGCAAAAAACAAGACATTGGTCCAAATGAGAGGGGGTTTTTTCATTTTAAAAAATCTCAGCGTACACTTGTACGCTAAAATAGTATTTCATTCTCATCACGTCAAGTATTAGACTGCACAAGTTATCGATAAACTCTAGGGAGAAAATATGTCAGGTGTTCGTGCACAACAAAAACAAAAAACCCGACAAGCCTTGATTGTAGCTGCATTTAACCAGCTCAGTGCGGAACATAGTTTTTCTAATTTGAGTTTAAGAGAAGTGGCAAGAGAAGCGGGTATTGCACCGACTTCGTTTTACCGACACTTTAAAGACATGAATGAACTCGGTTTAACCATGGTTGATGAAGCGGGTTTAACATTACGTCAACTGATGCGACAAGCTCGCCGACGTATAGCGAGTGGTGGCAGTGTTATCAATACCTCTGTGCTGACTTTTATGGAATTCATCGATACGTCAAGTAACCAATTTAGATTGTTGTTGCGAGAGCGTTCGGGCACATCAAAAGCATTTCGCGCTGCAGTTGCTCGCGAAATCCAACATTTCATTTTAGAGCTTGCACACTATTTGGAAGCTGAAACCCCTTGCGACACGAATCATGCTTATATGCAAGCTGAAGCCATGGTCACCTTGGTGTTTAATGCTGGTGCAGATGCGCTTGATCAAGACGCACAACAGCGAGAAGAATTAACTGAACGCCTGATTTGGCAGTTGCGTTATATCGCCAAAGGTGCGAATCATTATGGCACGCATCAAGTAAATTCAAAGCCTTCATAAAAAAATCATATAAAAATTAATCTACTCGATTGTTTACTGTTCAAATTTAAAAAGACCCTTAAAATTTACATTTTAGGGTTTTTTTATTCTCTTTTTTGGTGTTGATCGCTTTTTGTTTTCTTTTGTTGTTCTGTTTTTACTATTGCGTTGAATTTTTTATGCTTGATCTCACCTGTGATGGCATGTTAAAAATCACGTCAATTACAGCGAAAAACGCAAAACATACAGATTAAAAAATGAAAAAGTTCACACAACTGTCACTGCTATTAAATCTCTTACTGATCAAGTATCGGTCTGGGGTGATGTGCGTGTGAAATACAGCATAACGAAAACCCCGCACATTGCGGGGTTTTTTGTTTTTGAACTGTTATCTAATGACTGATTAAAACTATTTGCTCATAGCGGTGGTGTTCAAAGGGCGATACAAAGGGGTGAGGAGCTAAGGTATGAAAGATAAGGTTTGGATTTTCGATACAACATTAAGAGATGGCGAGCAGGCGCTAAAGGCGAGCTTAACCGAAGATGATAAAGTGCAGCTAGCACATGCTATCAGTCGACTTAATGTGGACGTTATGGAAGTGGGTTTCCCGGTTTCAAGTCCCGCAGATTTTCGCGCTGTCCAGCGTATCGCGACTGAAATTAAAGGTCCTGCAATTTGTGGTTTAGCCCGCGCTGTGGCAAAAGACATCGAAGCCTGCGGTGAAGCATTACGTCCAGCAGAGCAAAGCCGTATTCATACCTTTATCGCAACCAGCCCTTTACACCTTGAACACAAGTTACGCATGAGCCTGGATGATGCAACCGCGATGGCGGTGAAATCAATCAAGCAAGCTCGTAATTACACCGATGACGTGGAGTTTTCGTGTGAGGATGCAGGTCGTACACCGCATTGGGATTTATGTCGCATTGTTGAGCAAGCGATTAAAGCTGGTGCTGCAACTATCAATTTACCTGACACCGTAGGGTATGTGACACCAGATGAATATGCCGCGATGATCCATCATTTAGTCAACAATGTGCCAAATATCGACCAAGCGCGTTTAAGTGTGCATTGCCATAATGACTTAGGTTTGGCAGTGGCAAACTCAATTGCAGCAGTACAAGCCGGTGCAAGACAAATCGAATGTACGATTAATGGTATCGGTGAGCGAGCGGGTAACTGCTCGCTAGAAGAAGTGGCGATGATCATGAAGATGCGTCACGACCATTTAGGTGTTTACACCGATATTCGCAGCGAAGAAATCTACCGCGCTTCACGTCAAGTCGAAACCATTTGTAATATGCCTGTGCAGCCAAATAAGGCAATTGTCGGTGAAAACGCCTTTGCTCACAGTTCGGGTATTCACCAAGATGGTGTGCTAAAAGCACAAAACACCTACGAGATCATGGCCCCAGAAACGGTGGGCGTACCTAACAACCAATTAAATATGACCTCGCGCTCGGGTCGCCATGTGATAGAGCATCGCTTAGAAGAACTAGGTTATCAAAAGTCTGATTATGATATGGATAGTTTATATGAAAGCTTCTTAGTGTTAGCAGACCAAAAAGGCACGGTCTATGACTATGACTTAGAGGCCATGATCTATTTCAATCAAATAAGTGATAAAGACGAAACCTACCAACTTGAGTTTGTAAACTCAGCTTCAAATTCTCAATCAGTCGCCAGTTCGACCATTGGTATGACGGTAGGCGGACAATCAAAGCAAGAAGCAGCCACAGGTAATGGTCCGGTCGAAGCCTCATTCAAAGCCATTGAACGCATTACGGGTATGGCAGTTGAAGTGATTGAATATAACTTAGATGCCACAGGCCAAGGTGCAAGCTCGCTTGGTCAGGTAAATATTATTGCTAAATACGATGGTCGCCAATATCACGGCGCAGGCCTTGCTGCCGACATCGTAGAAGCCTCAGTGCGCGCCATGATCCGCGTATATAACTTAATTGACAGAGCACAAAAAGTGTCTGATTTAAAACAACAAAGGAAAGCAGGATGAGCCAACAAAGTTACCAAGTCGCCGTTTTAGCTGGAGATGGCATCGGCCCTGAAGTCATGTCTGCAGCCGAGCAAGTATTAGATGCGGTTAGCGCAAAGTTTAATTTTACGTTAAAGCGTGAGCACCATGCTATTGGTGGTGCTGCCATTGATGAATTTGGTGCGGCGCTTCCTGACTCTACTTTAGCGGCATGTGAAAAGGCAGATGCCATTTTGTTTGGCTCAGTAGGTGGCCCTAAATGGGAGCATTTACCACCGAACGAACAGCCAGAACGAGCATCTTTACTGCCCCTTCGTAAGCATTTTGGTTTGTTCTGTAACTTGCGTCCAGCACAGCTATTACCTGCACTCAGCGCCGCTTCACCGCTTCGAGCAGATATCAGTGCACAAGGTTTTGATATTTTATGTGTGCGCGAGTTAACGGGCGGGATTTATTTTGGTGAAAAAGGCCGAAAAGGTGAGGGTGCGAGTGAAGCTGCATTCGACACACAACGTTACTCACGCGCTGAAATCGAACGGATCGCGCGTTTTGCTTTCGAAGCAGCAAGGCTTCGCAGCAATCATGTTACATCAGTAGACAAAGCTAATGTATTGGCATCAAGCGTACTATGGCGTGAGGTTGTCACCGAAGTGAGCAAGGACTACCCAGAAGTAACGCTAGATTATATTTATGTAGACAACGCTGCAATGCAACTGGTGAAGCAACCTAGTCAGTTTGACGTTTTACTTTGCGATAACCTGTTTGGCGATATCTTGTCAGATGAGTGTGCGATGATCACAGGCTCTATGGGCTTATTACCCTCGGCAAGCTTAAACCAATCAGGCTTTGGTTTATATGAGCCCGCAGGTGGTTCAGCGCCAGATATTGCGGGGAAAGGTATTGCAAATCCGATTGCACAAATTCTGAGTGCAGCGCTAATGCTACGTTATTCTCTTGGGCAAGACGAGGCGGCACGTACCATCGAAAAAGCAGTTGCTGAAGCAGTCGCTGCAGGTGTGGGTACACCAGATATTTACCCTCAAGGTGGTTACACCACACAGGATGTAGCACAAGCAATCGTTTCACGTATTTAATTTTGGCTGATGGCTGCACCGTCTTGCAGCCAAGATAAGAGGATGTAGCAAGTGGCTCAGACCTTATACGATAAAATTTGGCAATCTCATGTGGTTGCACAAATCAATGAACAAACCGATTTACTTTATATTGATCGTCACTTAGTGCATGAAGTTACGTCGCCACAGGCGTTTGCTGGACTGCGCGAGAATAACCGTACAGTACGTTGCCCTGAGAAAACCTTTGCGACCATGGATCATAACGTTTCGACTAAGAGTCGTTCGCTAGATGCCGCGAGTGAAGTGTCGAAAAACCAATTAATGGCGCTTGCACAAAACTGTAAAGACTTTGGTATTGAGCTGTATGACTTAAACTCGATTAACCAAGGCATAGTGCACGTAATGGGTCCTGAACAGGGGATCACCTTACCGGGGACTACGATTGTATGTGGTGATAGTCATACCTCAACGCACGGTGCATTCGGTGCCTTAGCGCATGGTATTGGTACTTCAGAAGTAGAGCATGTATTAGCAACACAAACACTACAGCAGAAAAAAGCCAAGTCGTTGAAGATCCAAATTAATGGTGCATTGCGTCCAACTGTGACTTCAAAAGATTTAATTCTAGCCGTGATTGGTAAGCTAGGTACAGCTGGTGGCACAGGTTATGTGGCAGAGTTTTGTGGTGAAGGCATCGAAGCCCTATCGATGGAAGCGCGTATGACACTTTGTAATATGAGTATCGAAATGGGCGCCAAAGCGGGTTTAATCGCCCCAGACGAGACGACGTTTGCCTATCTTGAAGGGCGTCCATTTGCACCAAAAGGAGATGATTTCAAAGCAGCCGTTGAATATTGGCAGACACTGAAATCAGATGAGAATGCACAGTTTGATTTAGTCGTTGAACTCGATGCGCAAGAGATTCAGCCACAGGTGACTTGGGGCACAAGCCCAGAACAAGTTATTGGTATTGATGAGCTAGTGCCAAACCCAGACGAAGAAGCCGATTTAATCAAAGCTGATGCCATGCGTGCAGCGTTGAAATACATGGGGCTTGAAGCGGGTCAGAAGTTATCTGATGCAAAAGTCGATACCGTATTTATCGGCTCTTGTACCAACAGCCGCATTGAAGATTTGCGCGCGGCCGCTGAGATTGTTTATGGCAAGCAGGTTGCAGCTGGTGTTGAGGCCTTGATAGTGCCGGGTTCTGGCTTAGTAAAACAGCAGGCTGAGCAAGAAGGCTTAGCGGATATTTTCAAAGCGGCAGGGTTTGAATGGCGTGAGCCTGGGTGCTCTATGTGTCTTGCAATGAACGATGACAAGTTGGGTGCTGAAAAACGCTGTGCCTCGACCTCTAACCGTAACTTTGAAGGTCGCCAGGGCCGTGGTGGTCGAACTCATTTAGTTAGTCCAGCAATGGCGGCGGCTGCGGCGATAGCCGGTCACTTTACAGATATTAGAGGAGCGGTGTAATGGCGATTTATCATCAAGGTTTATTGGCACCTTTAGACAAAAATAACGTCGATACCGATCAGATTATTCCAAAGCAGTTTTTAACTTCAACTAGTCGTGATGGCTTTGATAAAGCACTTTTTTATGACTGGCGCTATTTAGATGATGGCAGTGCAAATCCGGAATTTGAGTTAAACGCAGACTGTTATCAAGGCGCTTCGGTATTATTAACGCGTGATAACTTTGGTTGTGGCTCATCTCGTGAGCATGCGCCTTGGGCACTAAAACAGTATGGCTTTACTGTGATCTTGGCGCAAAGTTTTGCAGATATTTTCTTTAATAACTGTGGTAATAACCAAATGTTGTGTATTGCTTTATCGGCAGACACATTAGATAGCCTATTTGCAATTGCAGAGGCGCATCAAGATATTCAGGTTGAAATCGATTTAGAAAGTCAGCAGATCCGCAGTCAATATTTCGACTCTATCGACTTTGATGTGCGTTCAGATATCAAAGCGCGTTTATTAAGTGGCTTAGATTTTATTGGCGAAACTGAGCAATTGAATACACAAATCGATGCGTTTGAAGCTAACTTAGCGAGTGAGCGGCCTTGGCAATAAACACTTACCTAAGTGTTAAACGCGTTTTTTTGCATATGACCAGAGAGCAGATTACTCTCTGGTTTTTCTTTTTTAGGATAACCATAATGAAAAAAAGCCTAGCTGTTCTTGCACTACTTATTGGAGGCTCAGCCATCGCGCGTCCAGCGCCATTGGTATCAATTCCAACCCATGATGCATTCTTCGATAAAATTGCGGCGCATTGTGGTAAAGCGTATCAAGGAAAAGTAACGCTGGATAACCAAGGCCCGAGCAAGTTTAATGAAGCTAAACTCGTGATGCATGTGCGTCGTTGTAACGAAAAAGAACTGCAAGTGCCTTTTCATGTAGGAAAAGATGCGTCTCGTACTTGGATCATTACCAAAACCGGCAGTGGCTTGAGTTTGAAGCACGACCACCGTTTAGAAAATGGCGATGATGATCTGTCAACCATGTATGGCGGCCATACCGTTGATGCCGGTTTTACAAACGTGCAGTCTTTCCCAGCTGATCAATATTCAAAAGAGTTGTTTGTTAGCCAAGGTATTCCTCAGTCAATGGGCAACACGTGGCAGATGTATATTTACGACGACAAGTTTACCTATCGTTTAGTGCGTGAAGGTCGCGAGTTCAGAGTTGACTTTGATTTAACCAAACCGATCACACCACCAAAAGCACCTTGGGGTTATAAAGACTAGACTCTATTCGCTTTTTGACACTATTGCGGCTAGCTTTAGAACTATCGTGATGGTGTCGAATGACTCGGCATCTGCCAACATGAGGTTAGTTATGTCGATCACCGAAAGGTAAAAAAAGCTAGTACAACGTAGCTTTGTACAAATAGAGCCCCATGGCGAAGAAGCCGCAGAGCTTTTCTATCAAACTCTCTTCCAATATGATCCGTCACTCAAGCAACTATTTAAAAGTGATATTAAAAGCCAAGGGCAAAAGTTAATGATGACTTTACGCGTGGCAGTGAGGGGGCTTGATGACGTGAATGCACTGGTGCCTTTACTTCATCAATTGGCTGAACGACATGTAGAGTATGGTGTGCAGGCCAAAGACTTCACTCCAGTAGGTAATGCGCTTTTATATACTCTAAAGATGGGGTTGGGGGATGCTTGGGCACCAGAATTGCGCCAAGCATGGGTTAATACGTTTCGAATGATTGCAACTGTGATGAAGGCGCATACTTTTAATAGCTAAGCGCAGTAAACTTTATTATCTAGGGACACATTTTACTTCGGCTTGCAGATCTGGCTGATAAGCGCGAGGGTGAGTGGGTAACCTCTCAAAGTCTTGAATACCTTTTTGCAAAGTCAGTTGCGCATTCATGCCTAGGCAAAGCTTTTCTGAATGTCTTAATAAAAATACGCTTTGTCGCGTGAAATGCGCATAATCATCTGAACGGATCTTTAAAAGGTAATGATCGCCGCTAAATTTAGTTTGTTCATAATGCACTTTGTGATCGAAGTCATATACTTTTTCAGGCTTCCCGAGTGGTGTCGGTGTGTGATGACAAGCGGTGAGTAGTCCGACTAGTGCCCCAACAGCCAATAATTTAATCCATTGTATTTTCATAACAGCCCCAAAGTTGATGAGTTGGCGAGGTCCATACGCATTTAAACGTTTATTATTCTACCATGGGTTGGCAAGAAACGCTTTTTAGTAATACAAACTGTGAAGTTTTAGGATAGAAAAGCACACATCCAGTTTCTCTTAGTTGTAGCACAAATCGCTGAACAGTAATTGAATAAGTATCTAAAATGGGGTTATCTGCTTGATTGGTTGAGCGGCCATGTTCAAGCAATAGTTCGTTATTGTTTATGAAAATGGTATCAGACAACAGCGGCGCGACTCCGCCTCTCAGAGAAACGATGGCTTGCTGTAATTCTGCTCTCATGGTTGGGGTGGTGTGTTCTATGAGTGCGGGAATGGGATTTACCGGTTGGGTGTGTGTACACCCAACCAGTGATGTTACTCCCAAAAGTAGGGCAACGAATCTGCAGTGCATTACTGCTCTTTCACCTTGATATCAACCATGCCATTGCGCATTGGATGGAATGGTTGAGCGATATTAAGGCTGTCATCTAACACTGTTTTTTGCATATTTGGAGCACGGTTAGCGGTTTCTTTTGCCACCACAGGGCAAGTGCCAGTTTCAATGTGTGTTAACGCCGCAGCTAGCATACCTTCTTGTTTGTCACCAAGCTGTTTAGAGAAGTCATCAGCAACAGTACAGCCGGGTACTCTCGCCGATAGGCCTGCTTCAGAGTTTTCGTTTTCAACTGGGAGAAAGCCGTCAGCGTAATCACCGAACTCTTTCGCATTTGCGCTTTTAAATTGTACTGTATAGTAGACTGCGCCACAGTTTGGAGTCGGAGTAAAACCATATGGTTTCCCACAAGTTTGACTACCAATCAGTACCACATTCACATCGATACCGCGAAGACCATTAATCAATGATTCACTGGCAGAACAAGTGCTTGAGCTTGATAATATATATACTGTGTCTAAACTTACGCTTGGTAGTATTTGGTTAGTATATACACTCGCGTTCCAATCAATTTGGCGATTTTCAAACGTATAATAATCTTCTGCAGTGCTAGCCGCTTCAATTTTGTCATTGCGTATCGTACGGCTGAATACTTTGGCATTATTTTGAGCGCTCTTGGCTGCTTCGTTGTTTTCACTGGCTCTTGTTTGCTCTTCACCAGCTACCATGTAACCTAGCTGAGCAGACATAACAACTAAACCACCACCGTTGTAACGCATGTCGAGTATAAGCTCGTTGACGTTTTCATTAGAGAATTCTTTGAAAGCATCAATTAATGGTTGTTGTCCCGTACGCATGAATTGGTTGAATTGTACATAACCCACTTTTTTGTCAGCGTGTTGTATTACTTGTGCATTTTGAACAGGGGTTGATTGTACATCACCAGCCGTCATTACAATCTCTATCGGATTTTCCTCGCCTTCACGCTGAATCGTAAAAGTGTGTTCTTCACCAGCTTTAGGCTGCAAACCTGCATTTAGATTATCTATACCGTCCGAATCAGTGGTATTTATGTCTGTACCATTAATGGCTACAACTGTGTCTCCTCGAAGCAGCCCTGCTATGTCAGCTGGAGAACCATCCTGTGTGAAAGCGGCTCTTAGTACACGAGGTGGAGAATTGCTAATGAACGCCCATCTTACGCCATAACCAGATACCACGCCTGATTGAGATTCTTTTTTAAAGTCATCGTAACTTTCAGAATAATGGAATTGGTCTTTTTCCTTGCCAGAGTCCGTAATCGCGGTTGTTTTTAATTGTTCGAAATAGTTTGCGACTGAGTCAAATGATTTAGGGTCTTTATCCTCAACCTCGTCATACCAAAGGTAGGTTTCGTTGGTATAGGAGCGTAAAAACATTTTTTCATGCATTTCAGTCCCTGCTTTGTCAGGGTAAGGTGCGTTTTCGTATGGATCAGTGCCAGTACGAGGTGTTTCACATTGGTTTACAAAACTGCTAGAAGGGTCGAACTTGTTTAGTGTCCAAGTTGGCTCTGTTATTGTTCCGCCTGTATTTGTTGGAGGCGTTACTGTTTGTTGATTATCGTTATTTGAGCCACCACCGCCACAGCCAACCAATACTGTTGCAGATAAAGCAAGTGCAATACTGAAGCTTAATGAATTTAGTTTCATAATATATTCCTATCACATTGTGTGTGATCAAAATACCAACAAGTGTTTGTAAACACAATTGGTACAATTTGATACCGTGAATTTAATGCTAATAGTACCCGTGATTTTTTTGCCAAGTTGTAAATAATTGTTGCTGTTTTTTAGATAACTTCAACCCGTAGGTGCTATGCATATAAAAGTAAGCATCTGCAATGCGCTTTTTGGCAAAGTTAGGCGGTTCTACTGTGCGCGCTTTAAAATCAACTTTAACAGGGCAGGCACCGTGCTTTAGTTGAGTACTGGGAAGCATACCAAAACGATAGTTGCTTCTGTCACCGTTTATTTCACCGATAGCAGGCGCTAGATTGTTAATATCAGCTTCCATTTTGCGAAATCTAGCGCTGACTTTTCTGCAATTCTTTCTGCCGCCGTCTTGCCAGCAATGCAGCTGGTGGCCAAATTCCCAAGCAGACACAATATGCTCCCATTCAATACGAGTGGCCCGGCTATTTGGTTTGCCAGCATGTGTATAGGGCTTCCTCGGCTCATAACCACAGCTGTCAGCATCTGGGATGAGCTTCTTGCCTTGACGCTTTATCTTACAACCGCAGTAAAGAGTAGTGGCATCTTGAGGCAAGGTTTTATTGAGATATTTTTTTGCTTGTGAAAAGCTTGAAAATTCTTTGCCAATAGTTGGCGGGCTGAGCAACAGCAAAGCCATCAACGCAAATAGCGGGCGCATTTCTCTCACCTAGGTGGACTACAGAAAAATGCACTATATCATCGCAATAAAGGCTTTGAAATTATCTTGTTGATTGCAATGGTTTTTACAAAATTTCACGCCCTAAAAATATAGGGCGCATATTCCATTAAGCTGGTTTGTGTCTGCGCTTGCGCCAAGGTGGTGCTTGAAATAATAAGAACATGCCAGAGATACAAAACAACACACTGACGATAGAAAAGCTAATAAGTAGTGGGTTATTAAAGTCTTCACGTTCATCATAGTCCATAATGTGTAGCATCCAGAAAAAATCAAAAATACGCCAAATGGTGCTTCTTACGGTAATGATCTGTCCGCTTTGTGAATCTAAATAAAGTGTTGTACTACACCAGTCATTGAAAGTGACTGCCCAGACGTTTTCTTTATAGCCGATTTCTCTTGGACCTTTGGCTAACAACTGCATATCATCGATCTCGCCATTTCCTAAATAGTGGACGTCGGCTTGTTGCCTAATTAAAGCTTCATCTGGTGCAGCAAGTGCTTCACCGGTGATGCCGTTGAACCAAGTTGCTTTATCACCTTGTACTTTAATAATGGGCTTATCTAATAAGTGTTTGAAGGCAATGCTTGTGAGTGCACCTTGGCTTTTTGTAATGACGTTTAAATCAGCTAAGTAATCTGTTCGTTTGAATGGATTATTGAGCTGACGCTGAGCGAGGTGTTTGCCATGTACTTTTTCTAGTGGTATGGCGCTCATGACAAACCCACCTAATAACCATGCGAATATTTGAATGGCGAGTAGGTAGCCAAGCAATTTGTGTATTTTGCGGATGGGCTTAAATGCTGTTTTTGTCATTATTTTTATCCAAGCAAATGAGAAAAGAGCCCAGTGTACCTAAAAAGGTTTCTCTGTCACTGCGACAAATTGTCTCAGCCTAAAAGTAGTATTAAATCTTGTTTAGTAGATAAGAACAATATTTGTTCAGTTTTAAAATGCGTTAGCGGTAGCAACCATTCAGTGAGTTAGTTAAACTAACTTTACAGAGTGCTAATTATTAACAGCTTAAAAATACAGCTTAAAAAGAGAATAATCATAATGTCAGAAATCCAATTCTTAAATGTAGACCTAGAGCTTGAATCAAAACAGGATATTAGTGCCTTGGTAGACGATTTGAAAAAGAACGCTATGGTGCTGCACTATGATAAAGACGACTATCGTCATTTAGCGCGTATTGAAGCTGACGCTGATGTGGTAAGTCCAGATAAAGCGATTAATCATTTATGCGAGCTAATAGAATCTTGTTCTAAAAGCGCACTTAAGCAATGGTTATCTTGTTCTAAGCGTACTTTTGATATTGGTTTTAACTCTGGGGCTGAACCAAAGTGTTTCTCTCAGCCAATTAGTGCTGATACATTACTGAGAATTTCGGCAATTGGCGCGGGGATCGAAATCACCATTTACCCGGTTGAAAGTTAAGCTAGGATTTGATTTAACAAAAAACGCGATCTTGGTTTTCCAAGATCGCGTTTTTTTGTTTCTGGACAAAATTTTCTTAAAACTGTTTTTAATGGTTTTTTTATTCTTTGATAACCAAATGGAATAACAAAGCAGATCTAATTCTTTATCCTTGGCAGCGCAAATCAGTATGCTTCAGCCTTAGAAAACCTTACTTCGAGTAGAAGTATTTCAGCAAGCAAACTAAGCAGACGGTTTAGGGTTAGGGGATAGATTCCATGTTGTTAAGTCAACTTAGTGCCGCGGCAAGCCCGCTGACACAAGAGCAAGTGCAAAAATTACAAGGTTTAGTGGCCGAGCTAAACCCAATTCAGCAAGCTTGGGTAAGTGGTTACCTAGCTGCAAATGCAAATACAGCAGCATTAAGCGGTGTAGTGGGCGATCAAGCGCCAGCTGCAGGCGAAGCGGCTGCACTCACAATTCTATATGGTTCTCAAACTGGTAATGCTAAAGGCGTTGCTAACCAGCTAAAAGCGGCTGCAGAGGCGAAAGGCCTCGCGGTTAAGCTTGTGAACATGGCTGACTACAAACCTGCTCAACTTAAAAAAGAAAAGTTTATTGCTGTTGCTGTTTCTACTTATGGTGAGGGTGAGCCACCAGAAGACGCTGAAAACCTTCATGCGTTCTTAGCATCGAAAAAAGCACCTAAATTAGATGGCGTTAAAGTTGCCGTTATCGGTCTAGGTGATTCAAGTTACGAATTCTTCTGCCAAACGGCGATCGATTTTGAAGAGCGCTTTAAAGCACTAGGCGCAGAAACAGTGGTTGCGCGTGCTGATTTAGATGTTGATTATGAAGACCAAGCAGCCGCTTGGATCGGGGGGGCAGTTGATGCGTTCGAGCCTGAACTAAAAGCACAATCGCAAGGTTCAGCACAAGTTATTCCTATGGCTGGATTTGGCGCAGCACCAGCGCAAAGCCAATACACGAAGCAAAACCCATTTGCGGCTGAGCTAAGTGTGGTACAAAAAATCACAGGCCGCGACTCTACTAAAGATGTTCGTCACATTGAGATCTCATTAGAGGGCTCAGATATCACGTATCTTCCGGGTGATTCTTTAGGTGTTTATTTCTTAAATGACGAAGCACAAGTAGATGAAACGCTAGCACTATTAAACATTGATGGCGCAACAGAAATTACATTAGGTGAAGAAACGTTATCAATTCGTACAGCACTTATTGAAAAGCTAGAGCTAACTCAGTCTTACCCGGGTTTTGTTGAAAAGTACGCACAAGCAACTAACAACGCTGAGCTATTAAAGCTAGTTGAAGACAAAGCGGCAATGCGTGAATACATCGAAGCACGTCAAATCTTCGATATCATTAAGCAAAACCCAAGCGATATCAGCGCACAAGATTTAGCAAATAGCCTACGTAAGCTACAAGCGCGTTTATATTCAATTGCGTCAAGCCAAGCTGAAGTGGAAGAAGAAGTACACTTAACGGTTGGTTTAGTAGAGTTTGATGCCTTTGGTGAGAAGCACTTTGGCGGTTGTTCTGGCTACCTTGCAAACCGTGCAGAAGAAGGCGTACAAGTTAAAGTATTTAGCGAGCATAACGACAACTTCCGTTTACCAAGCGACGATAATACGCCAGTTATCATGGTTGGCCCAGGTACAGGTATCGCACCTTTCCGTGCATTCTTGCAAGAGCGTGATGCACGTGAAGCTGAAGGTGAGAACTGGTTATTCTTCGGTAACCCACACTTCACGCAAGATTTCTTATACCAAGTAGAGATCCAAGGTTATGTGAAGTCTGGCCTACTAAACAAAGTAGACCTAGCATTTAGCCGCGACCAAGCAGAAAAAGTATACGTGCAAGACCGACTTCGTGAGAAAGGCGAAGAAGTATTTGCATGGTTAGAAAAAGGTGCACACTTCTATATTTGTGGTGACGCTAACCGCATGGCGAAAGACGTTCACCAAGCACTTATCGACATTATTAAAGCCCATGGTGGCAAAGATGACGAGCAAGCTGAAAGCTACTTAAAAGCGCTTCGCAGCAACAACCGTTATCAAAAAGATGTGTACTAGTAGCAAGTGCTAGTACACCACACTGACCGTCACAGTAGAATTTTAGGATAAGCCATGAGCACAGATTACAAACCTAACAGCAAGCTAGACCCAAATGCTAAGTTTGCTGATAACGAAAGACTAAAAACACAAAGTAACTTTTTACGCGGCACCATTACAACGGATTTAAAAGACCAACTTACCGGTGGCTTTACAGCGGATAACTTCCAGCTAATTCGTTTCCACGGTATGTACCAGCAAGACGACCGTGATATTCGTCCAGAGCGTACTAAGCAAAAGCTAGAGCCAATGCACAACGTGATGCTTCGCGCACGTATGCCTGGCGGTATTATCACCCCTAAGCAGTGGTTAGCGATAGATGAGTTTGCTGGCGATAAAACCATTTACGGCAGTATTCGTTTAACAACGCGCCAAACATTCCAGTTCCACGGTGTGTTAAAGCCGGGCATTAGAGAAATGCACCAAATGCTGAATAGCGTTGGTATTGACTCTATCGCAACTGCCGGTGACGTTAACCGTAACGTACTATGTACGACTAACCCAGTTGAATCTGAGCTGCACCAAGAAGCTTACGAGTGGGCTGCAAAGATTTCTGAGCACTTACTACCACACACGAAAGCATATGCTGAGATTTGGTTAAACGGTGAAAAGACTGAAACAACAGAAGAGCCAATTTTAGGGTCAACTTACTTACCACGTAAGTTCAAAACGACGGTTACTATTCCACCAAACAATGAAGTAGACGTTCACGCGAATGACCTCAACTTTGTTGCCATTGCAGAAGACGGCAAACTAATTGGCTTTAACGTGCTTGTTGGTGGTGGTCTGGCAATGACGCACGGTGATGTAAACACATACCCGCGTAAAGCGGATGACTTTGGTTTTATCCCGCTTGAGCATACGCTTAAAATTGCTGAGCATGTTGTATCTGTACAGCGTGACTGGGGTAACCGTGTTAACCGTAAGAATGCAAAAACTAAGTACACCTTAGATACATTTGGTAGTGATGCATTTAAAGCAGAAGTAGAAAACCGCGCTGGCGTTAAATTTGAAGACAGCCGTCCATATGAATTTAAATATCGTGGCGACCGTATTGGCTGGGTAGAAGGTATTGATGGTAAGCACCACCTAACGCTATTTATCCAAAGTGGCCGTATTCTAGATTACCCGGGTAAGCCACTAAAAACAGGTTGCCGTAAGATTGCTGAAATTCACCAAGGTGACTTCCGCATGACAGCTAACCAAAACTTAATTGTTGCAGGCGTGCCAGCGGATCAAAAAGACATCATTGAGCAGATTGCCCGTGAGCATGGTTTAATTGACGATTCACACTCTGAACAGCAAAAGAATTCAATGGCGTGTGTGGCATTGCCGACATGTCCACTTGCGATGGCTGAAGCTGAGCGTTACCTACCAGAGCTTATCGAGAAAACTGAAGCGATGTTAGCTAAGCACGGAATCCCAAATGACGACATTATTATGCGTGTCGTAGGTTGCCCGAACGGGTGCGGACGAGCCATGCTTGCTGAGATAGGTTTTGTAGGTAAAGGCCCTGGTAAGTACAACGTTTACCTAGGTGGTAACCGTGAAGGTACGCGCGTACCTAAGCTTTACCTAGAAAACGTAGGTGAAGACGTTTACCTACCAGCATTAGATGAATTAATTGGCCAGTGGGCGAGCGATCGCAACGATGGCGAATGTTTTGGCGACTACGTAATCCGTAAGGAAATTGTCGCCGAAGTGAAAGTCTCTAAGACAGACTTCCACGCTTAAAAAAATCATTGAGTTGGCAGGCATGCCTGCCAACCTAGGAACAAGCATGAGTAATTTTAAACAATTATTAGAGTTAGAAGGCGAAGCGCAAAAAGCGTTACTTGCCGAAGCGAATGCTTTGTTAGAGCCAATGACACCGCAAAAGCGTGTGGCATGGGCGCTTGAAAACTTGCCCGATACGGCATTTTTATCTTCAAGCTTTGGTATTCAAGCGGCAGTTATGTTGCATTTGGTTTCAACCGAAAAGTCAGATATTCCAGTGGTATTAACTGATACTGGCTACCTGTTTCCAGAAACCTACCAGTTTGTAGATTACTTAAAAGAGCGTTTAGACTTAAATCTCAAAGTATATCGTTCACCAATGAGCCCAGCTTGGCAAGAAGCTAAGTACGGTAAACTTTGGGAGCAAGGTCAAGAAGGTATTAAGCACTACAACACCTTAAATAAGGTGGAGCCAATGACTCGCGCTATCGAAGAAATTGGAGCAAAAACCTGGTTCAGTGGTCTGCGTCGTGATCAGGCATCAAGTCGTGCTGACAAACAAGTACTTGAGATCAGTCGAGGTACCGTAAAAGTGTATCCGATCATCGAGTGGAGCAATCGCGACGTGTATATGTATTTAACCAAGCATGACCTGCCATATCACCCACTTTGGGACGAAGGCTATGTATCTATGGGTGATGTGCATACTACCCGTAAGTTAGAGCCAGGTATGACAGAAGAAGAAACACGCTTCTTCGGCCTTAATCGTGAGTGTGGTCTACACATTGACGGTGACGGTATTTAAAAGTTCTTATTTAACCTGAACTTTGGTTAAGAGATTTACCTGCATATGGATATTGGAACTGTGGATGTAATTTAAGTCTGCAGCCGGAAACTTTTAGGAATAACAAGGCGAATTTACGCGTCAATAGCTAGTCTATTGCAAGTAAGTTCAACGCCGTTAGCGTTGAAAGTGGCCGCTGGAGATAGATTTATTATCTAAAGTTCAGGTTATTTAAATGGCGAATTGTTTGAAACTAGTCTAAACATACAGCCAATAATAATTTTGCCTTGATGTAAATAAAAAGCACAGGTCTCAAAGCCTGTGCTTTTTTATTCCACATTTTCTGTTGATACCAATCAGTCGTAATACTTAAACAATTTGAGGTGTTAAAACTGACGCTTGCTGCGTTAAAAACTTCTCATTTAGAACAACTAAATCACGAAGTTTTTGCCTGGCAATCGCCAAATTTTATCAGCCTCAAAATTGCTCACTAAATTACACTAATTGGTATAATATCTATAACCAAACTAAAATAATAAAAAGTCGATACGACGGAGTGTTCTCTTGGGTTATAAAGCATATATGATGATTATGGTGATGCTGATTGGTGTGGCATCATTGTTTGTAATTAAGCGTCCTGACGGTCAACCATATCTGTCTATCGATGCGATTTTCAATAAAGTTGAAAACGATACACAAAGCTTATTAGACGAGTCTAAACGGCATTTAAATAAAGCGGTAGACTACGCCAAACAAGCAACCGCTGATGAAAACCAGACTACAAAACAGCCAACTATTTATAAATGGCAAGATGAAAACGGTAACTGGATTTATTCAGACCAGCCAAATCCAAAAGGCAACAGCCAAACTCACCAGCTTGACCCAAGCAAAGTCACCATCATGGCCGCTGAAGACACGTCTATTTTATATAAAGATAAACAAGCAGCTGAAAGTGAATCACTGAAAGCCAACGCAATGAATCCGCAAGATGTCAAAGAGCTGATGAAGAACACTAAGAATATTCAAAAGCTAATGGACGATAGACAAAAACAACTAGATGCTGTTACTGAGGGCAAGAAAGAAAAAGGAAATTAGATGAAAATGGAGAGCGAACTCTCCATTAATATTATTTGGCTACAACACAAGTAGGCCAATATGTACCATTGTAGTCGGTGTAACATTCAAAGATTGAGGCATTGCCACCGGCTACTCTTGGAGTTTGGTTTAATCCCAACTCTTGTGAATGTTTAGTTAGCTTCTTCATACTTTTCTTATTTAGCTTTAGTTTCATGTTGATCTCCTTATTAAAAGCTAAATTTAATCTACACCAAATTAACATTGGATCAAGCTATTTTAGTTTCTTCCTTTTTCCCTCTAACGTGCCGCGCTTGTGCTTACCGTTTTCAATAAATAATACTTCACCATATTTGCCGCGTTTAATACTGCTGTCGATGGCAATCACTTTACCTTTAAAGCGGGTTTCTATTTTTTTCTGAGAAGTGTGGCCGACAACTATGTGGTTTACATCGAAGTGTTTTAATAATAAATCCAGCTCTTCAGCGGTAGCACCGTCGTCTTTAAAGTAGCCGCGATACCAAATGGGGCCATGGGTTTTATGTAGGTAACGGGCAAAACCTTCGCGTTTCTTCGGCTGTTCTTTTTCAACAAGGTGTGACTTAAAAGTTTTGTTTATGGTGTCTAAAGTAACTTTATCTTCAGCGAGCTGTGGATGAAAAC
>CAYZOE010000078.1:0-23193 GCA_964479805.1 uncultured Pseudoalteromonas sp.
CCCTGACAGCACTGGCCCTAAAGCGGCCAGTCACCTGCTTTATGTTGATGATTTCTATGATCGTAGCAGGTCTTATGAGCAGTAAGCTAATTCCACTCGATAGCTGGCCTGCGGTCAATGCACCTGCCGTGTTTGTAAGAGCATCATACCCAGGTTCGACGCCTGAAGAGATTGAGCGTCTTATAACAAAACCGCTTGAAGAAGCTTTGGCAACCATGGGTGGGGTGAACTCAGTCACTTCTCGTACTTCTTCAGGGTGGACGTCACTTACCCTACAGATGAAGTTTTCGACCGATTTAAATGTGGCAATTTTAGAAGCACGTGAGAAGGTTGATTTGGTTCGACACCTTTTACCTGAAGACTTACAACGCGTAGACGTCATGAAATTTTCAACCCAAGATATGCCGGTTGTTGAATTAACATTATTGAGTGAAAAATCTTTAAATCGTGACTATGAGTTTTTAGAAAACAACCTAAAAATGCCATTGGAGCGCATTCAAGGCGTGGGGCGCGTAGAGCTTTATTTACGTCAGCCAAGAATTTGGGTGAAACTTGATCCTGACAAACTCGCTATGCATCGCGTTGATATTCAACAAGTGACGCGAGTGCTTCAAGAGGCCAACTTTTTAAAATCAGTGGGTGAAGTACAAACTGATGATTATCGCTATGCAGTGACGCCACAGGGTCAATATCGTGATATTGAAGATATTCGTGCCCAGAGGATTAATGAGCGTGTGAAACTCTCTGACATTGCCAACGTGCATTATGCTTTGAGTGAGCGTCAATGGCAGCGTCGTGTTGATGGTCAACCAGCGGTTGGTTTAGACATTTTCAGAGAGTCGGACTCAAATGTTGTCGATGTGGCAAAGCATATTCGTGAAACCCTCGATGAAGTGATGCAAAAGCCACAACTTCAGCATATAGATATCCAATATGACAGAGATGATGGTAACAGTGTTGAAGTATCAATTTCTTCATTGTTACAGGCTGGCGCAATCGGGGCGGTATTATCATTCTTTGTACTGTGGTTCTTCTTACGTAACCTCAAACTGACCGGCGTTGTGGTGCTTGCAGTGCCTGTTTCGTTAAGTATTTCGTTGGCGATTATTTACTTCATGGGATTCAGCTTAAATATGCTGACCTTGATTGGCTTGATCATCGCCATCGGCTTACTTATCGACAACTCGGTGGTAGTTTGTGAGAGTATCTTGCAACAACGAACACAAGGTGACTCGGGTAAAACTGCTGTCATAGAGGGCGTTGATAAAGTCAGTACCGCTATTTTGAGCGCAACACTCACCACGGTAGTAATCTTTTTGCCTTTGCTTATGGGTGACAGTAACTTTTTAACCGTGATGTTACAGCAAGTAGCAGTGTCTATTTGTGTACCATTATTGGTGTCGTTATTAGTTGCGAAAACTCTGATCCCATTGTGTATGTATCGTGTTTTACCAGACAATGCAGGTGCCAATGAATCAGGTTCTGATAAAGTACAGAAAAAGTACCGCCAAGCATTAAATTGGGGCCTTAGTCATCCCAAGCGTGTTGGTGCCTTTTTCTTGATTATGTTTACCAGTGTTATGTTGGCAAAAAGCTTGGTTGATAAAAGCTCTAGTGACGCCCAATCTCAAAAGCGTCAGCAGATTTTTTATGAGTTTAAGGGTGAACCTGACCTCGATAAAAAACTTGCATTTTTGCAAGAAATCGAAACTTATTTATTAGAAAATAAACAATCTCTAGGTATTAAAAAGGTATATTCTGGCGTCTATCAAAGGGGCGCATGGTCAAGTATCCGTTTTGTTGAAGACTTACCAAGACCCATTGAGGATATTAAAAAAGATATCCGAGAAAACTTTCCTGAATCAGCGTATGCAAAAGCGTCTTTGCAACGAGAAGCTGGATCTCGAACGGCGGTGAGTGTTTATCTGTTCGGTCGTTCGACTGCAAAATTAAATGAGTTGGCTGAGCAACTTATACCTGTGCTTGAAGCCCACCCACATTTTACTGATGTAAAAAACAGTGCAGAGGGCGATGTCTATGAAATGCAGCTGGTGGTAGACAGACAAAGAGCTATGCAGCTGGGTGTTTCGACGCAAGAAATTGCCACTAAAATTGGTAATGCCATGCGTGGTCTCAATTTGAAAACGCTGAGGACTTTAGACAAAGGTGAAGTTGAAATTATCGCGGGTTACTATGAACAAGGCGCTATTCCTATGGAAGAACTTAAAAGCTTACCCGTCATGGAATCAAACGGCGCTATTTTAACCTTGCAACAACTGGTAGAAATAGAAACACGTCCAGCCCCGCGCACAATTTCACGCAGAGATCGTCAAACTCAGATTTCTATTGAGATGAATATTCAAGATGTGAGTCACAAAGAAGCCGCTAAGTCGTTGAACCAGATGATGAACGCGATCACATTACCGCGAGGTTATTCATGGGGCTTAGGCCCTAAATTTGCTGAGCAAGATGAGTCAATGAAAGACATGGCTTTTAATATGGTGATTGCGCTGTTCTTGATCTTTATGATCATGGCGGCGTTGTTTGAGTCTCTTTTATTGCCTATCGCTATCTTGAGTTCTATAGGTCTAGGTTTTGTTGGCGTTTACTGGACCTTTGCACTACTTGGTATGGGATTGGGTGAAACGGGTATGCTAGGTATGTTGGTACTCATGGGTATTGTGGTAAACAATGGCATAGTCTTGATTGATCAAATTAACCGCTTTAAAGGCTCAGCAGAGCACTTACAACAAGCGATAGTTGATGCCTGTTCAACGCGTTTACGGCCAATTCTAATGACGGTGGCAACAACGGTGATTGGCATGTTACCTGTGTTATTTGATAGCAGCTCTGCTGATTCTGGTGTATTAGATTATAAACCCATGGCGATTGCGATTATTGGAGGCTTAATCTTCTCAACCATTACCAGTTTAGCCTTTGTACCTTACTGTTATTACCTGCTTTATCGATTAGGGCAGGGTAGCAGCAACAGGCTTGCTGAGGCGAGGGCCTATGCCAATCAAAAATTAAATAGGCTTAGCTAAACTTTCTACTTAAAAAGCGCGATGTGTTCGCGCTTTTTTTGTGCCAGCAGGTAGACGAAAAGTAACCTCCCACTTTGTTTAATCCCAATATCCCTCCTACACTTGTACGGTAAATTATGTCTTAACTTAGGAAGTGAAGCCTTTATATAAGGACATACCAATTATGCGTTTGCTGCTTATTTCATTATTATTGCTAGTGATCTTAGTCTTATCGTTCCAGCATGCTAAAGGTGCTTCAGCTAGTTTCAAAGCGAGTATCACAGGTTGGCGCCCAGAAGTGCAAAGTAAAATTCAGGTATTGGGAGAGTTTTCCAGTTGCAGGGTAGTTAACGCCTTAAAATTTGATAACGTCAATTCAGCTTGTTTTTTGAAAAAAGAGAGTCGAGGTTGGCAGTTAGAATCTTTTGCGAGCCAATGTGAAGTCGAATGTGTCAAAATTTTTAATTCCACTAAAACCACATATAGAGTGCGTTTTAATCAGATAAACCCGTAATTTGTTTAAGTTCTAGATAGCGCTTAATGATGGGGCCGCTTTTTTCATTGAGTGCAGTACTTATTTTTGAGTCGCATTTTGCTTTACCAATAGATTCAAATGGCCCAGATAATACAACCGTATAGCTTTTTTCTTGCTTGCTTATTTCAGATAGAAAGATATTTTTATTTGACTCAATGAGTGGCACATTCAAAGAAGAGCGCTTGGCATAAAGTGCATATTGGCAATAGTAATGGGCTGTTTTAGGTCTAGTTTGAGTTTTGGGATTGGTAGGTAGCTCAAAATTACTATCGATCCGCTGCCAATTTACAGAATCATATTTTCTGGCATCGATCATAAAACTACCAAATAAAACTGGTTGAGAGTAAGCAAGATTAATGACGGATTGTGCCTTGTGTTTAGTTTTGTAAGGACCCGCAACAAGGTAAAAATTCCCATGATTCAGATGTTGATACAATTGCAGCGGAAAGTTAAGTGCTTGAATATGGTGAGCTACGATATTTGCCGATAGCCTTTTCTTAAATACACCTAGTTGAACATAATATTGCGCTTCTGGTATTTCAGTAGGCCGTGCAAGTAGCTGGGTTTTATCTTGAAGCACGATGTCTCTCAGAATTACTGTATCACCGTACTCTGGCGCAATTATCTTATCTGGGAGGTTTTTAGTAATTAAGTTATCTGAAGCAAATTGGTTTTGCTCAAGTTTGATAGTATATTCGCCAGCTTTCACTTTAGGAAAAAAATAGTAGCCATCATATTCACTGATGGTTTCATATTGAATATTGCCTTCTTTATCGAGCAATAGCACAGAGACACCTGAAGCAGGTTTAGTTCTATTACTATCTGTATAGTAAAGCGTGCCTTCAACCTCGTTCATAATATTAACAGGGATTGTGATATTGGTTACGCCACCTCTATGAGAAGAAGTTTTTATTCGATTATTGACTGGCTGATAGTATGGGTTAGAAAGGCTCATTAGGTCTAAACTCAATATTTGTCCACCTGCACTACTTGGAAGTAAAACTTGCCCATTAGAGTTAGTTTTATAGTCCTGCCATAAATAATTTCCTGTAAAACTCGCGTCTTGAATGGCTTCATCATATATATCAAAAATATTATTTCTATTCAGATCAACAAAGGTCTCGACGGCCAATTGGCCTGAACTTAATGAGCGAGGAGGCAAAAAATTAAGGTTGTTATTAAATTTGTCAAAACTAATTGTTCCGCTGATCCCAAGAGATACTAGCCATTCATCTTCACTATCATATTGGCCTGAAATACTTAAGTTGAATTTATCATTACGATAGGTGTATTGATGCCCAAGCATCATTTTAGCGGCAGAATTAGGGTTATAAGTTAGTTGTGTTTGATTAAACACTTTACTACTCTGTGGCCATCTTAGGCTGCTTCTATAGTTCAAAAGTTCGCGTTCTTCAAAAGGCTTCCAGTCTACTGAATTTGTCCAATGCCATTTACCAATATCCATAGACCAGTAACTTTGATTGATTAATTCATCTTCAATCTTGTCGTATTGAAAACGGCTTGACCAGTTGCCCCCTAAATAACTTGCATTAAGACCAAACTGTGTGAATTGTCGAGTATCTTTTAGTTCTCTCTTTTCGTTTAAAAATCGTAAATTCCAACTTACATTATCAAGCTTACTAAAACGACTATTAAGGCTCAGTGAGGCACGAGATTTTAAAGGGTAATTCTGTTTCAAAAATACAGCACTATTGAATTGATTCAGGTGACTGTATTCAAAATTAATATTTATATTTTCTTCAGTAAATAGCGAAGTTTCGCCACGGTAACCTACAAAATAAGCAGAGCCAAACTCAACTTGTTTTGCACCAAATAGTTTGAAACTTCCCAATTCTGAATTAGCTTGTAAACCTGTGCTGAGGTAGCGGCTGTCTTCATCGCCAGCCAAATAATTCAAGCCCATATCATAGGTGAGGTTATCTGATAAACCATAAGAGAGACTGCCAGATATAGATTTGCCAAAACTAGCTGCGCTGTTAGATTGTCCGTTTAGTACATTACGTGAGCTATCTAATAATTCTAGCTGGTAACTCATTTGACCTTGAGCAAGTGCAGTATTACCTACAGAGATCTTTCTGGTTTTTGTGAGTTGTTCACCTTGAGGACCATATAGTCGAATTTCAAAGACGTTGTTGCCATAAAATGTTTCTACATCTTCAAAGCGCACAATATTTTCATCGGTAGACTCCGATGATGCGACAAATTGACCATTACGATAAAGTTCAGCGAGCCAGCCTGGCAGCGTTGCTTCTTCTATTGTTATTGTTGAGAAGCTTTGTGAGGTATTCGGGTTGATATTTGATAGGTAAACTCCTCGTCCTTGACTGAAGTTCATAACGAGTGGGTCCCGTTGAGATTGAATATCACCCAACTCATAATGTAATTGAGTTAGTAACCCTTCTTGGTTTGAGTTTTCATATGATTTTGTGAGTTTAATAAACTGGTTGGTGGTGGTTTCATTTTGGTTAAATCTAAACTGCGCTTGGTGCTTGAATGCATCAAAGTAGCTATTGAGCGTGAGTAAATTTTTGCTTTTTTCGAGCCTTGATAAATATCTAGAAGTAAGAGAGTAATCGGTTACAGGATACGTAATATTTTGAAACTCATCGGTTATCTCAAATTCAAACTCTGGGCTTGAAAGCTGAGTGCGTTCAATGGGTAATTGAGCTGTTTTTTTCTGTGATGATTCAAGTAGGTTGGTGGTTAAACTTAACTGCATCAATGCATAATCAAAGTTTGCATTAATATTTAGTAAAGTATTAATAACTTGAAGATCGATATAGTGGTCAAAATCATCTTCAGTCCAAACGGGCTCTTCATTTGAACTGAATGGGGTTGATTTCATGGCAATAGAAAAAGCCAGTTCGCTTTTTTTGATAACTCCAATTATTTGCTGATTATCAACTTTTAAACTAATACCAAGGGCATCATTTAAGGGCGATATGGGTAGTAATAACCTTCCTGATTGAGTGTAATAACCCTCTAAGTCTGAAATTACCGAGCGACCATTAAGTTTGACATTAACAATAACAAAGTCATCGTCCACAACTGGCCAATGATATAAGGTGTAATTGGCTGCACTTACATTAAACGCAAGAAGTAATGTGTAAAAGCAAAGTACAGCCTGAATATGAAACCGAAGTTTCACTTTGAGAAATTACTCATCAATATTAAGCGTTTTTGTCAAAGAAACTTTACCGCCATAACGAATATTTTCTTCGTATTGGATCGTCAAAGGTCCAGAAGCCTTTTCTGTTAAAGGAATAAACACTTTACGACGAGTAAGCGGGGTGTAGACACCCAAGTTTCTAATCTCTCCAATTACTTTTTCGTCTTCATTGAGAATTTTGAAGTCACCAAATAGTGAACGGTTGCCATCAAGTGTTTGCCAAAACATCACTGTAGGTCGGCCATTTTGCATTACTAATTGCGGGTTAACAATATCAGAATCAACTTCCAAGCGACCATGGCGAATAATGACTGGGACACTATATGCTACTTTCGGTTTTATATTTATGCCTGTTTCGTTTGAGCCTTGTGCTTCGGAAGCGATAATTTTAAGAACAGCCCGATATTCACCATGCGGCAAATCGGCTTTTTTACGCACAGTCATTCGAATGGCTTGCATACCCTTTGGTTTGATTGTGCCGCGACGAGGGGAATAGCGTAGCATCGATTTTGCTGAGCGGCCTTGCACGTCTGCTTCTGAGACATTGATGAGGTTACCTTCTTCAGTCATGTCTTTGTGAATAAGTACTAACCTAAAGTCGAGGTCTTTATTAGAAGTATTTCTAATCATTAAAGAGTTATTTTTGGAACGGTTGTCAAAATAAAGGCGGTATTCAGACAGCGCAAGATTCGCATGTATAGGTAAGCTGGAGAATGTTGCTATAAGAAATATTAAAAAAGATGAAAGAAGACGCATAACACTAATAACTTATTAAAAAACGAAGAGTGTGAGTTTTGCCCACACTCTAAATTAAATCTTAACTGGATATTGGTCTTATTGGAAAGATACGTCAACTGTATAATCTACAGTGTAGTTACCATCAGCCGTTAATGCGTTGTCCACAGTTACCTGACCGTGTACGTTAATTGTAATATCAGTTGCTGAACCATCAGTAGTGAAAGCAGATGCTACACCATCAGCTGTTGTTACAGTCGAGCTGCCATCTGATGCAGTCGTTGCCGGAGCGAAAGTTAGGTTAGAGCCTGTGCTACCAGTTACTGTGATATTCATTGCAGAGTTTGGTGCTAAACCAGATACCGTAATACTACCAAGTTGGATGTTTGCGTCAGACGCATCGCAATCACCTGTTACTGCACCTGCGGCATCCATGGTACAAGTTGAAGCAGCTGCTAAACGAATTTTACCAAAATGTAGTGCGCTAGTTTCCGCGAAAGTAGGTTCACTCCAACCATTAATTGAAGCTTGAAAAGTTTGACTAGATGCAAAAATAGAACTAGAAGTTGCAGCCAAAAGAGCCGCTGAAAAAAGAAGTTTTTTATTCATTAATACTTACCACTTAGTTATTAAATATAAACTTCCATGTGTTAAGGGATAGATATCAACATATATCTCCGTAATCCATTGCTAGTCATATAAACACACTTTGAACTAGATAAAAAACACTTTATTAACATTTTTTCAATTTTATAAATTATTCTACTTTTCTAATTGTTTTTTCTTAATTCTTATTTATTGGGGGCTGCAATTTCAATAGTACTTTAGTGTTTTTATATTTGTTTGGTGTAGCTAATTTGTAATATTCTATTTCTTCAAGTATTGACCCGGCGTGCAGTTAAATACTTTTTTAAAGGCAGTATTAAATGCTGAGCTAGACTCAAAACCGAGCTGTTCAGCTATAGCTTGTTGTGTGTAGCCAGCTTCAATCATTTCAACAGCACGAAGACCACGTAGTTTTTGCTTCCATTGACTGAAATTCATTGAGAAGCTTTTATGAAATAAACGATTTAAAGTTCTTGTAGATGCACCGACCGATTCACCCCACTTTTCAAGTGTCTTATTGCAGCCAGGGTTAGCATGTAGCTCAGAAATAATAGGCAATAAGCGATTGTCTTGTGCGGTCGGCATAAAGAAACTACTGGTTTGCGCGCATTCAAGCTGGTCGATAAATACCTGGGTAAAGCGTCGCTTTTTTTCGTTAGGTTGGTAGTTTGGTGGCCAATTACATACTTCTAGAATCATGGCTTTAAGTAACTCATTCACATGCAATAACTTGGCCTCATTGCCTAATACTTTGACATACTTCTCATCAATATAAACACTTCGAAAATGTCCGCCGTAACGGCAAAATGTTTCATGAGGCAGATGGGGAGGGATCCATAGAGCTTGATCTGGGGGAATTACAAATTTTCCCTCGGGTGTGTGAACGCCTAACACTCCATCACTGGTATAAGCGAGCTGACCCCATGTATGTGAGTGGGTTTGCACATGCTGCCAAGGCGGCATTTCAGTTGCTCTAGGATAGATAGGCTTTCCAAGGGCTTTCAGGTTAAAGCGTGTCTTCACACTCACCCAGTTTGATCCTGTCTGATTTGATAAATTATCTGTCATAACTTTGTATTTTGGTCAATGTGAAGAAATCATATAATGTGCTCGTGTTTTAATCAAAGTGCTTATGTGAGGGAAAAATGAAACAGAATAAACAGTGGCAGTCACCATTTGGATTTTTAACTATTGCAACCATTGTTATGGCGGTCACATTTTCGGCTTGGAATGCTTTATTAAATAATTTTGCAGTAGAGGCGGCACAATTCAATGGTGCCAATATGGGGATGTTGCAGTCTATCAGAGAGATACCAGGCTTGTTAGCATTCACAGCGGTTTTTATTTTACTGGTATTAAAAGAGCAAACATTTGCGCTAGTAAGTTTGTGTTTATTGTCAGTTGGTGTGGCATTAACTGGGCTGTTTCCCACTGTGTATGGGCTTTATGCCACAACAGTACTGATGTCGATTGGTTTTCACTACTTCGAAACTTTAAATCAATCTTTAAGTTTACAATGGTTTAGAAAAGATGAAGCACCGCAAAAGTTGGGCAAATTGATGTCGATAAAATCCATGGCCTCATTGGCAACCTTTGCCCTTATTTGGTTAGGCGTGACCTTCTTTAGTACCGCCTATCAAGGGCTTTATTTATTCTTTGGTGGCATAGGTTTGTCACTAACGTTATTTATGATGGGCGCTTTCCCGCATTTTCCTGAAAAAAATGTGCAACATAATAAGTTAATCGTGAGAAAAGAATATAGCTTGTATTACATTTTGCTGTTCTTTTCAGGCGCAAGACGCCAAATCTTTATGGTATTTGCGGGCTTCTTGATGGTTGAAAAGTTTGGTTTCGATGTAGCGCAAATAACTATCCTTTATATGTTCAACCACGTAATCAATATTTTCGCTGCCCCTCTAATCGGTAAGATGATAGGTCGAATTGGCGAGCAAAAAGCATTAAGCATTGAATACGCAGGTTTAGTGTTGGTATTTGTCGGTTATGCGCTGGTGGAATCGGCGGAGTTTGCCGCAGTACTGTATGTGGTTGACCATTTGTTTTTTGCCATGGCCATAGCCCTTAAAACCTATTTTCAAAAAATAGCCCGGCCTGAAGATATTGCCGCTACGGCAGGAGTGAGTTTTACCATTAACCACATTGCCGCGGTGATTATTCCAGCAAGCTTTGGAGTTGTTTGGTTATACGATAGCTCGCTGGTGTTTTACTTTGGTGCGGGACTGGCTGCATGTTCATTGATTATGAGCCAGTTTATAGGCGGTCATTTGGCAAAGCATCAAGCTCAAAGTGAACAAACAGCATAATTCTTTTAGCTTCTTACGCTCATGTTGTCGTCAAGATGAGCATATGTTAAAGACTTTATCATTTTACATTTGTTCATAATCTGTAACGTTTCTGTCTGTCTATCATTGCTGCTCTGTGGTTATAATCGAGCCAAATGTTTATTCAAAGGGAACGTTATGCATATCAAAGTGGACAACATCAGCAAGCATTACAAAGAAGTGACCGCCGTAAATGGTCTCAGCTTTGAAGTACAACAAGGTGAGGTGTTTGCACTGCTTGGCCCCAATGGTGCCGGTAAATCATCTCTTGTGCGCATGCTTGTAGGCTTTACTCAGGCCGACGAAGGTCAAATCACAATTACAGTTAATGGTGAGCAATACACGTCTATTCCAGCCGCAGAGTTAGGCTACTTGCCTGAAGATAGAGGCCTCTATTTAGAAAAATCTTTAGCACAGAACCTGATGTATTTTGCAACGCTTCGTGGCGTTGATAAAAAAACAGCCAAAGAGCGCATTGATTATTGGCTTGAACGTTTTGATTTACTCGAGCGAAAAGACGATCAGCTTAAAAGTCTGTCAAAAGGCAACCAGCAAAAAGTACAGCTAATCAGTGCTGTATTGCATAAACCGCAATTGGTATTACTCGATGAGCCATTCTCAGGACTCGATCCGGTGAACCAAGAAAAGGTCGTGGCGTTTTTAAAAGAATTAAAAGCACAGAATATGACGGTTATTCTGAGCGCACACCAAATGTCGATGGTTGAAAAACTGGCTGACAGAATGTTACTGATGAATCACGGACAAAGTGTATTGTATGGCACATTGGCAGATATTCAATCACAAGTGGGTGTGGGGAGTGCTTTGAAGGTGACATTCACTCACGCAGTGAATGGAATTGAAGCGAGTAATAAGCTGACGCAATTTGAAATTGAGCAACTGAATGACATGACTTTGGCAATTCGTGCCGAGCGCGCAGATCAACTTAATCAATTATTATCACATTTACCTGAGTTAGGTGATATCGCGTTTATCGATAGCCAAAGAATGGATTTACACCAGCTTTACTTACACGCCATAGAAGCGGATCAAGCAGTACAAAAAGGAGCAGCCGCATGAATCGATTAAATCAAACCTTGACAGTGGCTAAGTGGGAGTTCATGCAATTCTTTAAATGGAAGCAAGAGCTCATTGGCAAATCAATTATGTTGCTCGTGGCGTTGGGTATGTATTTATGGCACAACCAAGTACTTTATCAGCCTGAGCCACAGCAAATCGTCTCTAATATTGAATTGCAAGGCCTTCAATTGAACGATGACTTTGTGCTTAGGACAGAATCGAAATCGAACGATGCGCTTATTGCAGAAGTTAAAGCAGGAAATATCGATGGTGCGTTGATCTTCGCTTCACAGGTGTTACCGCAACAAGTGACCTTATATTCTCAAGGTAAAATGTCTTGGCAAAATGATTTGCAAGTCCAATTAAACGACTACGCACGTTCAAATGCTGCTGTTTCGTTAAATCTTGGACCAAACCAGCTAGCTTTACTTGAACAGCCACTCCAGTTCGAAACAAACTATCTTGATGAATCAGTCAAAGATGCGATGCAGCAATCTTCAATTACCGCTAAAGGATTGCTATTTTTGATGGCTATCGGTGTGTTTATGACTTTCGGCCAAGTGTTTGTTGCCATAACTGGAGAAAAGCAACAGCGAGTAACTGAACAACTTTATTCGTGTATGGATGCCAAAACTTGGATTGAAGGTAAAATCATTGGTCAGGTGCTGCATGCAGTGAAAGCCATGACCACGACCGCAATTACTACATTATTGGTTTTTGCATTTGTACAAGTTATTTTAAAAGGCAGAGCGCTTGATTTCAGCATTTTCGACTTTACTGTTTTGCCTTGGTTTATTGTGTTTGTACTCGTGGGCGTATATATGTGTACAGCATTTATTGCCGCCATTGCCGCTGCGATTGATGACCCGAATCACAGTGGTAAGACTGCTTTTATGGTGATCCCACTTATTCCGATTATGACTGGTTTTATGATGATGGACAGCCCAAGTAGCTTGGCTGTGACTGTGTTAAGTTATTTCCCATTAACGGCATTTGTATTTATGCCAATGAAAATGGCGTTAATTGATGTGGCATTTTGGCAAGTAGCCATCGCTTTCATCAGTTCACTGCTTGGCTGTATTGTTATTCGCAATATGGCGGCGCGCATGTTCAAAATGGGGATGACCATGTATGGTAAAGAGCCAGACTTCAAAACCATGATGAAATGGGCAATCGCCGTCAAATCTTAATCGTTATTTAATAGTAGAAGGCTGAATTGCTTCAGCCTTTTTTATTTTTATTGCTTTATGTGGCTGTTATTAAAACACATTCTAATTTTCCGAAACTAATTGACCTTGCCTAATTTAGGCGCTAGAACAAACGTATTATCTGAAAATCACTATCTAGTAATAATTAGAGTCTTGGCTTGAAGAAAATATTCAACTATTGTTTTATTAATATGAACAGCTAAATAACGAATACCTATGTTTTTTAACTCAAGGAAAGAGCGCGAAATTTCTCAAGCGCTTCAACTTAAATTAGACCTCTTCTCTCAAACACATGCATTTCTTGAAATTAACAGCTTAGGCATAGTCGAAAATGCCAGTGAGTACTTTTTGTCAAAAACGGGCTACTCATTGTTTGATGTAAAAAATCAAAATTATAATGCGTTCTTTGATGCTGACTTAAATGAATTACAAAGAGCAGGCAACAATAGACTTGTTCAAGTGGAATGCAATAACAATCAAGTAAAATGTTTTTCGCTGAGTATTAGCCACAGCAATGAAAATTTAATTATCTTATCTTTGACAGATGTAGATGCGTTCGAACAACAAAGTGTTGACCAAAAAGGTCAGCTTGAAGCAATTGGGCGTTCTCAAGCTGTAATTGAGTTTGATTTGCAGGGATATATTCTCTATGCGAATGAAAACTTTCTCAATGTAATGGGCTACAGTTTAAACGAAGTGGTTGGCCAACATCATAGTATGTTTGCGGAACCAGGGTTTGCACAAAGTGCAGAATATGCCGAGTTTTGGGCCGCTTTAAGCAGAGGTGAGTTTAGCTCCGGCGAATATAAACGCATTGGAAAAGAGGGAAAAGAAGTTTGGATACAGGCTACTTATAATCCTATTTTTAATAAAAATAATCAGCCTTTTAAAGTCGTTAAATATGCTTCTGACATCACTCAAAGTAAGCTTCAAGCAGCGGACTATCAAGGTCAATTAGATGCTATAAGTAAATCTCAAGCAGTTATAGAATTTAACATGGATGGTACCATCATAACGGCGAATGAAAATTTTTTAGCGGCGATGGGGTATGATTTAAGTGAAATTCAAGGCAAACATCACAGCATGTTTGCAGAGCCAGGTTATGCGAAAAGTGAAGACTACCGTATCTTTTGGGCGCAATTAAATGCAGGCAAGTTCAGTTCAGGTGAATTCAAGCGTCTGGCGAAAGGGGGTGAAGAAATTTGGATTCAGGCTTCTTATAACCCGATTTTTGATTTAAATGGCAAGCCATTTAAAGTCGTTAAATATGCCTCTGATATTACAGAGCAAAAGTTGCAAAGTGCCAACTATGAAGGCCAATTAGAAGCGATCAGTAAATCTCAAGCTGTAATCGAATTTAATATGGATGGCACCATCATTACAGCCAACGATAACTTTTTAGCGACGACCGGTTATCAGCTAGAAGAGATTAAGGGCCAACATCACAGTATGTTTGCTGAGCCTGATTATGCAAGCAGTGCAGAATATAAGCAGTTTTGGCAAAAGTTAAACAATGGCGAGTTTGATTCTGGCGAATATAAGCGCTTGGCAAAAGGTGGTCGAGAAATTTGGATACAAGCGACTTATAACCCTATTTTTGATGCCAGTGGCAGAGCGATAAAAGTTGTTAAATTTGCCAGTGATATCACAGAGCAAAAGCTGCAAAGTGCAAACTTTTCTGGGCAGTTGCAAGCGATTGATAAATCTCAAGCCGTGATAGAGTTTAACCTTGACGGCACTATCATTACTGCAAATGAGAATTTTCTTAAAACAACGGGGTATACTTTAGATGAAATCCAAGGGGTACACCACAGTATATTTGCTGAGCCTGAATATGCCAGAAGCGACGAGTATGCCCAATTTTGGCAAAAGTTAAACCAAGGTCTTTACGACAGTGGAGAATATAAACGTTTTGCGAAAGATGGCAGCGAAATCTGGATCCAAGCCTCTTACAACCCAATTCTCGATAGTGACGGGCGGCCATACAAGGTTGTTAAATATGCAACAGACATCACAGAAAGAAAGTTAGCCATAAGAAGTATTAAACAAGCAATTATTTCGTTGGCTGACGGTAAACTTACACAAAGTATTGATGAAGATTTAGGCCCAGAGTTTAATATATTAAGAGATGCGATGAACGGTTTAATGCAAAACCTCAATAAAATGGTTATAGACATCACTCAAGCGTCGAAAATGGTAAATAATGGTGCGCAAAACATTGCATCAGGCAATGAAGAGTTAAGTCGAAGAACAGAGAGCCAGGCTGCTAGCCTTGAAGAAACCGCATCTACTATGGAAGAACTTACTGCTACAGTACAGCAAAATGCTCGCAGTGCTGCAGATGTTTCGCTTCGTGCCTCTGATGCAATGCAAAATGCTGAAGAGGGCGGTGACACAGTATCTACAGCTGTAAACGCCATGTCTGACATTGAAAGTTGTAGTAAGCGTATATCTGACATCATCGGTGTGATTGATGAAATTGCTTTTCAAACGAACCTATTAGCCTTAAATGCCTCTGTTGAAGCGGCAAGGGCCGGTGAAGCGGGTCGAGGATTTGCTGTGGTAGCGAGTGAAGTTCGCAACCTTGCTCAGCGTAGTGCTTCTGCAGCGAAAGAGATAAAAATATTAATCAAAGACAGTAGTGAAGCGGTACACAATGGCAGTGCTTTAGTTGCTGAGTCCGGTGTGAAATTTAAAGACCTTATTTCTGTTGTCGGTGATGTTAATAAAATGATTGGTAAAATAACTAAGGCGAGTCAAGAACAGTCCGAAGCCATCTCTGCGGTGTCAGAAACTGTAGCACAGCTTGATAACTTAACGCAGAACAATATGCATTTGGTGGCACAATCGACTAGTGCTAGTAAAGAGATGCGTGAACAGGCGAGCCATTTGCTTAACCATGTATCAAATTTTAAGACTTCAGCATCGCAAGATTTATTAATTAGAGGATCATCCCATTAACAGATCGATTTACTGCAACTGAAATCGGTATCAGCCTAACCGTTTATGATTAAAGGGAAGCTATGTCTCCCTTTAGTCTGTTTGCTGTCTTATCTATTAATAATCCTAGTCATCACATTAATTTACTTGCAAATGAGTAATTATACTGTGGTACTTTTTATACCTTGCCTGATTTGTTTTAGGACGATTTTTATTATACTGTTGTTGTCATAAATACATTCGTAAATGCTTCATAAGACAATCAAATTATTGATGAAGTGTCAGGGTTTAAGGGATAAATATGAATTGTAGAGTCTGTAACGAAGGCAGATTGCTTCCAAGCTTTATAGATGGTCAGTTTAGGGCACATACCTGTAATAGCTGCGGTGGTAATTGGGTATTAATTGAAGATTATGTTGCTTGGAAAGAAAGAAACCAAGACTACCAGTTTTTTGAAGACATTAGCTTTTCTGAAGATGAAATAGAAGAAAGTAAGCGCGCACTGCTGTGTCCTGTTTCGGGCACCATAATGCGTAAATTTAGAATATCGGCGCAGAATGAACATAAGTTAGATTATAGTTCAGTCGTCGGCGGATTATGGCTCGATAAAGGAGAGTGGGAGTTACTTAAAAGTGAAGGTTTAGCTGGAAGTCTTAATGCTGTTGTGACGCAAAATTGGCAAAAAGATATTCGTGAGAAAAATACTAAACAAACGCTAACTGATGTTTATAAAGCCAAATTTGGTGAAGAAACTTATGAAAAAGTAAAAGAACTCCGACATTGGCTTTTAGCGCAAGACCAAAAAGCTGACTTAAGAGCTTATCTGATGGCAGAAGACCCATATTCGGCTGAAAAGTAATTTAAAAGAGCCTCTAATTAGGGGCTCTTATGAATCAACATATAACCAATGATATTCCTATTCACTCAAGCGTTGTGTTATCAGCAGACATCACAAAAACTCCCTCGTTCATTCCTTTAAATTATTCATTCGCATCGCATTAAAGTTTAAGACTTAACGTTTTTACTCAAGTGTTTCGCTTGAGATATTTTTAGGAAGCACAATAAGAAAGTGGGCGCCCTCATCATCACCCAAACACTCTACTTGTCCATGCATAATGTGTACGACAGAATTGTAGATAATATTTAAACCTAAGCCTAAGTTTCCATCACTTAAACTAGTGGTATAAAAGGGGTCGAATATTTTATGTCGTTTTTCTCGCTCTATGCCAACTCCATTGTCAGAATAGTGAATTTCAATCTCATTAAGCTTTATATTGATTGATATTTTAATTAGGGGAGCCTCAACTTCGTCAAAGCCATGTCTAACAGAGTTTTCAATGAACTGATTAATGACTTTGAGTAAAACCGACGAATAACTTGAAATAACGATCTCTTTACCAGTAATTTGATATCGAATGTTTTGGTCATATGTTCGAATTATTTGAGGCACTTTGTTTCTTAAAAAGCCAAGCACATCAAATTGTCGGCGCTCGTTCATTTGTAGCTTTGCAGACATCATTTTAAAAGTTTGGATCATTTCTGCTGCACGTTCGCTGTTTCTTTGGCTTAGATTTATAAGTTCATTTGATTCATTCAGAAAGTGGCTCAGTTGAGCTTGAGTCAAAGATTTATCGGTGAGCTTGTTGGTGAGTACTTCTACTTGAGACTGAAGAGATGAATTTGCAGTAATGACTAGACCTAATGGGGTATTTAATTGATGCGCCATACCTGATACCAAGGTCGTCATGGCTCGCATTTTTTCTGACTCAACGAGTTTGTCTTGAGTTCTCTTTAGTCGAGTTAATAGGTTTTGTAGCTGTAACTTCTTACGATTAAGGCGATATAAAAAGAAAGATGTGATTGAAGTTAGAAGCATAAAACTTAGTATAAGAATGAGCCCAATTTGCTTTTCAGACTTAGCAACTGACATGGCTAATTGGTGCTCCTGTTCAAGTTGTTTTAACGCCATTTCTTTCGTTTGTAACTCTGTTTGTGACACCATGTGTGCCAACCCAATAGATGACTTTCGTTCGGCAATTTGTTGCACAACGGTATTACGTTCATCTAAACTAAGCAGTGCGCTTTCAAAATCCCCTCTAAGTCTTTTTAAAGTGGCAGTTTCAGTTAACGCTTCTTTTAAAATTGAAAGCTTCTTGTAGTCTTTCGATAATAATATTACTTCTTGTAGAATTCTTTCGGCTTTATGTGGCTGGTTTTGAGAGATAAACATTCTGGCTAATTCGATTTTAGGCATAAGCGCTTTTGATTTAGCATTTTGATTAGTCAGGCGTTCAATCGCAAGATTTAAAAATTGCTCGGCTTTCTCAAGTTCATTTTTAGCGAAATAGACGCGACCGAGATTGTACATCGACCATGATTGGTGGTATTCGTAGCCATGTTTTTTTCGCAGTGCGAGAGCCTTTTGATGAAACTCTTCTGCTTTGTCAAAATCACCTCTGTAAAATGCAGTTTCTCCTAAATTATTCAAACCGACACCTTGCTGCGAGAGCAGGTTGTTTTTGACCGCATGAGTATAAAAGCGGTTAAAATAATATTCAGCCTTGTCAAGGAGTCCAAGTTTTAAGTAAACATGACCAATGTTGTTTTCTGTTTGTTGGATATATTGAGGTTGTTTTAGTAGAGGCGCCTCTTTATAAGCTTTCATATAATTATCTAAAGCCAGCTCATAAGATTCAATATAATTGAATGCACTTGCAGTAATGCCATAATAACTATAAAGAATGCCGGGTTCTGTGATCTCTTTTGCAAGTAACCTAGTTTGTTCTAAAGTGCTTAAGGCTTCCTCGATTCTATCTGAACTAATTTGATACCAAGACTTTAGGTATAAGAGCCTGATTTGTTGATGTTTAGCAAGTTGTGCATTAAATTTAGTTAATATTTCATCAACTTTTTTTATACCTGCTAAAGGTGATTTATTGCTTTCAATGCTAATTTCTTTTCTCAGAAGACTAAACTCATCGTCGGGTATTTGAGCAAAGCTGTTGTTTACATATAAAGCTACAAAAAGCAAAAAAAAGGCATAATATGTTCTTTTCATTAATACACGCCACTACAAAATTCTACGCATAGATAAAGAGTAGCTGAGTTTTATATTCGTGCTAATAGAGCATTTGATGAATCGTGTCGATATATTGAGTAATATCATTGTTTATATATATTTAAGAGCTTTATTACAGACATACATTTATGAAGAAAGTGATTGTGTTAGGTGCGACAGGGTTGATCGGCAAACACTTAGTCAAGCAACTAGCTGAGTGCAAGCATATTAGTCAAATCATGGCTGTGACTCGTCGAAAAGTGACGTACTCAGATCCTAAAATTGAAAATAAAGTTATTGATTTTAATCAGATAGAACAATATGGAGCGTTATTTAAAGGCGATATATTGTTCTCGTGTTTAGGTACGACCAAAAAACAGGCAAGAACGCTTGCAGCCCAACGCGAAGTTGATGTCGAATACCAGCTTAAAGTTGCTGAGCTTGCTGCTAATAACGGTGTCTCTGCGTATTTTTTAGTATCATCAAGTGGCGCTAACTCACAAAGTAAGAATGCGTATTTACAGATGAAAGGTGATTTAGAAGACAAAATTACAGAACTTCAATTTAAACATATCTGTATTTTTCAACCATCATTGTTACTCGGCGCTAGAGAAGGCTTTAGATTTGGAGAAAAGCTAGGAAGTTGGGTTTTACCTTCACTTTGCCAATTACCTTTTCTAAAGCGTTATAGGCCGATTTATGGACATCAAGTAGCCGCCAAAATGTGCCAAGAAAGTATGAAATTTAAAATAGGTATTCAACGTTTCTCGCTCGATGCTTGCTTTCCAGATTAAACATAAGTTTTTAGTTTAAGGAGAAAATGGCACTTTATTTATCAATACAACGACACAATTTTATTAAACAGAGCTCTAAAGAGGCGTTAGTCGATGACGCATTAATAGGTGTTATCCCAAGCATTTTGCCAGAGACGGTTTTGGCAAGCCTGCGGCCTCACCTTCATAGCATGAGAAATGGCGCAGAAGCCGCTTGATATTGATTAAAGATAAATACGATGCGTGTTTAGGTTTTATGTTTGTTTGTAATAAAAGTAAGGTTGAGAAACACATTGATTACTTACTCGGACGAGAATATTGGGGTAAAGGCTTTGCTAGAGAGCTATTACATGTCTTTATAAAATATGCAGAGCAAATAAAGTCGTGGCAAAGTCTTGTTGCTGGAGTAGAAGAGGGTAACTTTGCTTCTGCTAAATTACTGTTGAAACTGGGCTTTATACCTTAAGAAAGTAAGCATGAAGGTGTCGACTTTTCAAGTGCATACTAAATAATGGTTCTTTAACTAGCGTTTAAATGGTTTAACTCAAAGTGTTTTAAAAAAGAATTATAAGGAAGTTAAATAATGAAATGCCCAGTGTGTGAAAATAATATAAGCTTTTTCTCAAAGGCTTTGAATGAGTGGGGTAAATATAAAACCTGCCCCCACTGTAAAACTAAAATAGAAGTAGCTATTAACTTGAAATTTTTAGCTCTAGGTATCATTCCATTAATTTTTATCTTTATATTTACCTTCAGTCCTCTCGTATCAGAATTTGGCATGTTCTCAAGTGTGTTAATAGGCATTATCACTGGAATTTTTATAAGCTTTTCGCTAAAGCTTGAAAAAAAAGATTAGTTTAAATATTAGCTCGTTACCTTTTGTTTCACATTAGGGGCGCTTTTTGAGGGGCCGGTTTTTGATGTTCAATTGTATTGATCTCTTCAGCAATTTGTTTGAAGCTTTTAATCGATTTTATTGCTTCAACATAAAAAATTGTCGCTTCTTTTGCTTTGTGATCATAAGTGAAAACATAATTAACACTTGTGCCTAATAATGTAGTTTCAATAGGCGTGTCTTGATCACTTAAAACAATCGATACCTTAGTGCCATTACCTGATTTTACAACGCTTGCTTCAATGTCAGCAAACAAGAAAATATAGGCAAGAACGCTTATACACACAGTTATGATGGTAAATTTTAAGTTGGTTTTTGGATTGTTCGGTGCCCACAGTATCGCACTTATAAATCGCATAAGTTTTGGCATTGGTATATTGCTGTACTCTAGTTTTTTTCTGGCTCTGAAGCGATTACCTATGTCAGCAATAATCAATAATAACAGTACTGTAATATACGTAAAAACGATACCAGGGTTTTTTATCGGTGTGGCGAGCATATCTTCGAGCGAGACATATTTCACGATACTGATATCGAATTCACTATAGTAAAGATGTAAATAGGCCATACTGGTCAGCAACAACACCAGATAACAAAAAGTAATACTTAACCCCGAAGATACTCTTATTAATTTGAATAGCTCTTCGAATAAATACATTTCAGAGAGTTGTTTTAATTTTTTCTGATTGTTGTCAGAGCTACTCAAATCTCATATTCCTTGAATTACATGATAACCTACCTATGTCAACAATAACATTTTGCTTTGGGATAGTCACTGCTCAACTGGCGCTTAAAAACTTGTTCTAGGTAAAAGAGTGTTTATTGACCTTGCTTCCTTTGAATGAACTAGCGGTCGATGATGTGAATATTCATTTTAATATGGAAGTTAAATCGAGCTTTTCTCATGAGAAAAGTAATGAGCAAAGTCAGCCGGTTGGTGCTGAGGCATCGTTTACTAAGAAGCTGAATTATGGCTTGGGGTCTACGGAAGTATCAGGCTCGGTGTCATATTCTAATGAAAGTAATAATAGTGAGACTGAAAAATATAATAAGAGAAACAAAGCGACTTACGATGTCAAAGTACATGCTGGTCAGTTGCCTTTACCAGAAGGGGTAGGGGTGATCATTAAAGCTTATACCGACAAAATTGCACCAATGAACATCATTGGTGATGGGACTAAAGCCGATACCTCAGGAATAAAAAATAACTAATGAGTACAATATTTGATTGTCCATATTGTGAATCAGAAGGACGTAAAAGCCCCATTTTGATTGAGCCTAATTTATTGCTTCAGGGTAAATCTTTTACATGCAGTTGCTGTAAGAGTGAGCTCTCTTTAAAACCGCAAAGCGCGAATGTGTTTGAACGTGGTTTAAAAGCGTATCAAAACTATCAACATGTGACTGCGTCATTGCAAGATGCAGGTAACACACCGAGTTTGGCTTAATATCTATGCTACCGAGTATATGTCGGTAGCTGTAAGCTCATTTTTTAAATTCAACCATAACCCGACATGAAGTCGGTGCTACCTAAATTTATTTAGTCCCAAAAATTAAATCTCTGTAGCAACGAATTTACTTTGCGTCTCATCAGTACCACAAAGTTAAATATAATCCCCTGATTTTACAACGCATTCCACCGATTAAACACTTCTTTAAAACAACATACTAAGGCTGTTTCAAAGCACATAAATGAGATTAAAGAGGATATTTATGAAACAGGTTTTATGGTCGTTGTTGTTTGTGACATGTGGGTTGTTTACAGCAAAGATAAATGCAGAAGATCAACAATTATGGGTGTCGGCAAATAAGACGCTTTTTAAGCAAGGATCGGTTTCAAGTTCATTTTACACCGAATTGAGAACTCAAAATGGAGTAGATAACTTGAGTGGTTTTTTTGCCGGACCCAAGTTGAGTTACAAGCTTAACGAGTATGTCAAAGTCGCTACAGCAGGTAAGTTTATTCGCTTGTATAACACCGCAGGTGATGATCAGTTACAACGTTTAGAACTAGAAGCATCGTTTTCATCAGGAAAACTCGCCAGTGGCTGGCGCTTTGGTTTACGCAATCGCGTTGAATATATCGAAAAAGACAGCGAAACCAATGGTCGCTACCGCATCAGAGTAAGAGCAGATAAAGATGCATCATTCGCTCATATTAAGCGCTTTCACATTCGCCAAGAATGGATTTTAGATGAAGACTATCAGCTAGCCGAATACCGCCTTGTGCCTTTTGCTTTCACTTTAAAAGATGCTTTGATGGGCGCACAAGTCAGCTTCTTGTTAAGACGAAAAAGTAAAACCGGAGAATACAGCCATGTATTAGGTTTGGCTTGGCAGTTTTAAGGAGTGAAGGTGATGTCAGTTAATACGGCACTGAATACATTGAAGTTAAATGGGCGTATTGCGGTGATTTATTCTGCTGATCCTGCACAAGTAGGTTCAGTGATTTATCGAAGCTACAACACGCGAAGCTGGAAAAGCTATCAAAAGGTGGCGAATGATATCAAAGAAGGGCTTGAGCAAGCAGGATTTAATCACGTTATCTGTTTGGCCGATGATCAGCATTTAGCTAGCCAGTTAGCTGAAAATAAAATCGACTTTGCTTGGCTAAATACGGGAGGGATGCAAGGCGCAGATCCTTGTTGCCATGGTGCCGCGCTGTTAGAAAGTTTGGGTATCCCTTATGTTGGGCATACGCCGCTTAATGCCGCGCTTATGGATAATAAATTTCTGTTTAAAAAGCTGTTACAGCAACTTGCTATTCCTACGGCAGAGTATGTGCTTTGGCATCCTGAAAAGCCAAATGCGGCT
>CAYZOE010000079.1:0-22604 GCA_964479805.1 uncultured Pseudoalteromonas sp.
ACTCAGGTGCAGAAGCAAACGAAGCAGCACTTAAACTTGCGCGTCGTTTTGCGCTTGATAAATTCGGTGCAGAAAAATCACAAATCATCTCATTCAACAAAGGTTTTCATGGTCGTACCTTCTTCACTGTAACTGTTGGTGGTCAAGCGGCCTATTCTGATGGTTTCGGTCCTAAGCCTGGTGATGTCGTTCACTGTGACTATAACGATCTAGCAGCTTTTGAAGCGTTAATTTCTGACAACACGTGTGCTGTTATGATTGAGCCACTTCAAGGTGAAGGCGGTATCGTATCTCCAGAAGTTGATTTCGTGAAAGGTGTTCGCGAGCTATGTACTAAACACAATGCGCTGCTTATTTTTGATGAAGTGCAAACTGGTGTTGGTCGTACAGGTGAGCTATACGCTTACCAAGGTTTAGATGTAACTCCTGACATTTTAACAACTGCAAAAGCACTTGGCGGTGGCTTCCCAATCGGTGCGATGATCACAACGACCGAAATCGCTAAGCACTTAAAGATTGGTACTCACGGTTCTACTTATGGTGGTAACCCACTAGCTTGTGCCGTTGCAGAAGCGGCATTCGATACTGTAAATGATGAAACAGTATTAAACGGTGTTAAAGAGAAAGAAGCACTATTCCGTGAACTACTTACTGCAATTAATGACAAGTACAACGTATTCAGCGAAATTCGTGGTAAAGGTCTATTATTAGGTGGTGTTGTAAATGAAACGTACAAAGGCCGCGCTAAAGAGTTTTTAGTAGCCGGTGTTAAAGAAGGTGTGATGTCACTTGTAGCTGGCGCTGATGTTGTTCGTTTCACTCCTTCATTGGTGATTCCTGAGGCTGATATCCGTGAAGGTATGGCTCGTTTCGAAAAAGCAGTTGCTGCAGTTGTAGCTACAAACGCTTAATTCCTAGAGAGGCCAAGATTGCTTGGCCTTGTCTACCGTCAAGTTAACTTTTTAGGAGTAAGCGGACTCATGATGATCCTTCGCCCAATCCAGCAAAGCGACTATCCAGCGCTTTTAAAAATTGCTCATGAATCAGGCCACGGCTTTACTTCATTACCAAATAATGAAGCGCTATTACAAAGTAAAATCGAACGCTCTGAAGCGTCTTTCAAAAAAGAAACGGATGTCCCTTTTGATGAAGGCTATTTGTTTGTTCTAGAAGATACTGAAACTGGTGAAGTAGTGGGTACCAGCGCGATTGAAGCAGCAGTTGGTTTAGATGATGCTTTTTATCATTACCACCTGAGTAAGGTGATCCACTCATCACGCACCTTAAATGTTTATAAAGCGGTTGATATTCTGACTCTGTGTAATGACTACACCGGCGCAACTGAGTTGTGTACTCTGTTCTTGAAAGAAGGGTATCGCCGAGGTTTTAATGGCAAATTATTGTCAAAGTCACGCTTTATGTTTATCAAACAACATCAGCAGCGTTTTGCAGATACGGTTATTGCAGAAATGCGTGGTGTATCAGACGAAAATGGTCAAAGTCCGTTTTGGCAATGGCTAGAAGAACATTTCTTCTCGATGGATTTCCCAACGGCAGATTACCTTACAGGTATTGGTCAAAAGGTCTTTATTGCTGAGCTGATGCCAAAATACCCAATTTATGTAAATCTGTTGAGTAAAGATGCGCAAGAAGTAATCGGCCAAGTGCATGAAAACACGCGTCCCGCCATTGAGCTACTTAAGAGTGAAGGTTTCACTTTTAACGGCTATGTTGATATTTTCGACGCAGGCCCGACGGTTGAAGCAAAAGTAGATAACATCCGTACTGTTCGTTCATCAAGCTTCAAAACAGTGTTAATTGGTGATAATCCCGGTGGTTCATCTGTGATGATTGCAAATGATAAGCTGGAAGGGTATCGTGCAACCGTTGCTGAGCTTCAGATTGATGATAATTCTGATACTGTCTTTATCTCAGCAGAGTTGGCAAACGCATTGAATTTAGTGGATGGTGACAAAGTCAGCATCGCAACTATATAAAAACAGAGATTTATTATGACAACATATGCCGCACAATTTATTAATGGTGAATGGTTAGCAGGTCAAGGTGAGGTATTCTCATCACTGAACCCAGCAAACAACGAAGTTATTTGGCAAGCAAACTCGGCAACGGCTGAGCAAGTCGATATTGCAGTAAAGTCGGCGCGTGAAGCTTTTTATAGCTGGAGCGACATGGCTTTTGAAGCGCGTTTAGAAATAGTTAAACGTTTTGCTGAGCAGTTGAAAGAAAACAGCGAAGAACTAGCAATCGCCATTGCTAAAGAGACTGGTAAGCCACTATGGGAGACTCGTACTGAAGCGGGTGCTATGGTTGGTAAAATTGCCATTTCAGAAAAAGCATACCATGAGCGTACTGGGGTGGTTGAAAATGCAATGCCAGTGGGTCGCGCGGTTATTCGCCACAAAGCACACGGTGTTGTAGCAGTATTTGGCCCTTATAACTTCCCTGGTCACTTACCAAACGGCCACATTGTGCCTGCACTGTTAGCGGGTAACACGGTTATTTTTAAGCCGTCAGAACTAACGCCATATGTTGCAGAGCTTACGCTTAAGCTTTGGGAAAAAGCTGGGCTTCCAGCAGGTGTTATCAACTTAGTGCAGGGTGAAGTAGAAACGGGTAAAGCACTTGCTTCTCATCGTGGTATTGATGGTCTGTTCTTTACTGGGTCTTCTCGCACGGGTCATATCCTTCACGAGCAGTTTGCTGGTCAACCGGGTAAAATCCTAGCGCTAGAGATGGGTGGTAATAACCCATTAATCGTAAAAGATGCGTCTGATACTAAAGCAGTTGTTCACGACATCATTCAATCTGCATTTATTTCGAGCGGTCAACGTTGTACATGTGCGCGTAAGTTATTCTTACCAGCAGGCGGGCAAGGTGATGCGATCCTTGAGCATCTAGTCCGCGCGACAAAAGCAATTAAAGTCGGCAACTTTGATGATGAAGAGCAACCATTCATGGGCTCTATGATCTCGAATCAAGCGGCTGCAGGTATGGTTAAAGCGCAGCAGCAACTCATTGACTTAGGTGCTGAAGCTATTATCGAGCTTACACATCAAGAAGGCACAGGCTTTGTAACACCAGGTATCCTTGAGTGTTCAAATGTCACCGACTTCCCAGATGATGAACACTTCGGTCCATTACTAAAAGTTTTCCGTTATACAGACTTTGATGCAGCAATCGAAAAAGCGAACGATACAAGCTTTGGCCTATCTGCTGGTCTATTAAGTGACAATGCTGAAGATTACGACCATTTCTTACGTCGTATTCGTGCAGGCATTGTGAACTTTAATCGCCCAATTACAGGTGCATCAAGTGCAGCACCATTCGGTGGTATTGGTGCGTCAGGTAATCACAGAGCAAGTGCATATTATGCTGCAGATTACTGTGCTTACCCGGTAGCGTCTGTTGAGTTAGAAAAAGTGACATTACCAGGTGCATTAAGTCCAGGTTTATCAATCGACTAATTCACACTGACTATCTATTTAGGTAGAATAAAAGTATTAAAAAAGCAGCTCAGGCTGCTTTTTTTTCATCCGTTAGCCGTAAAAGTAGCAATGCATGTAAGTTTCTGCTTAAATCAATAGGAGATGCTTTGAGAGTTTCAGGTGGACAAACTATGGTATTAGATAAACAGGGCTATGATGAGTTAGTAATGTACTTAACCCACAATTTAACCTTGTTTGAAAAGCCTGGTGTGATAGAACCAGGTGCACCAAGGGTGATGGAGTTAATTGAAGATGTCATCGCTGAGTATGTAATTAAAATCTGTGAGCAAAACACAGAGTTATCGACTGAGCAACGTAGTTTAATTGTGCGTGAGGTTGATGGTATCGTCTATGACTTACAAGAAGTCTTATCGAGTGTGACAGAGCAACAAGTGACGAAAGAGCAACGAGAGTTTATCGAAGAGTTTGCAGGTTTGGTTAAAAATCTATTCGACGCTGCAATCTAAAATATTTGCAGTCTCAAACAGTTTATAGCATTTTATAACACCGCCAATATCAGGCGGTGTTTTTATTTATAGAGGTTAATAATGGAAGCAAATATTAAATGGGTAGAAGGCGATACCTTTATCGGTCGCTCTCAATCTGGTCATAATGTGGTGTTTGATACTGGCAGTGATAGCGCAGCGCCTAGTCCAATGGAAATGGTACTTATGTCAACGGGCTGCTGTTCATCTGTGGATGTAGTGAGTATTCTCAAAAAAGCAAAACAACAGGTTGAGAATGTTGAAGTTAAGTTGACAGCGGAGCGTGCAGAAAGTGCGCCTAGAGTATTTACCAAAATGAATCTACACTTTGTAGTTACTGGTAAAGATGTCTCTGAAAAGCACCTTGCTCGCGCTGTAAAGCTGTCTGCTGAGAAGTACTGTTCTGTGGCCTTAATGCTTGATAAATCAGTAGAAATTACTCATAGCCATGAGGTTGTGGAAAGCGCTGCAAAATAACGCTTTTTCAGTGCGGATTTTTCGTATAAAATCCGCCCTCTTTGAGTTCTGCGGTGCAGATTTGGTGTTTAAAGGTTGAGTAAAGTGAACAAGCCCTTTGATAAAATTAAGCTCCATGGCTTTAATAACTTAACAAAAAGTTTAAGCTTTAGTATCTATGACATTTGTTACGCTAAAACGGAGCAACAGCGTAAAGAATATTTAGAATATATTGATGAGCAATATAGTGCTGATCGTCTAACTGATATTCTAAGAGAAGTGGTTGATATAATTGGTGCAAACGTACTGAACATAGCTCGTCAAGATTATGACCCACAAGGTGCAAGTGTGACTATTTTGGTGTCTGAAGAGCCTGTAGAGCAGCAGACTTTCGATAGCAATGAAACACCGGGCCCATTACCTGAATCAGTGGTTGCTCATTTAGATAAAAGCCATATTTGTGTTCATACTTACCCTGAAGCACATCCTAATGACGGTATTTGCACCTTCCGTGCGGATATTGAAGTTTCTACTTGTGGTGTAATCTCTCCGCTAAAAGCGCTGAACTTCTTGATCCACTCACTAGAGTCGGATGTGGTAACTATTGATTACCGTGTACGTGGTTTTACGCGTGATATCACAGGTGTCAAACACTATATTGATCATGCAATTCACTCAATCCAGAATTACATGACAGAAGATACCAAAGAAGCGTATCACATGGTGGATGTGAATGTTTTCCAAGAAAACTTATTCCATACTAAGATGATGTTAAAAGAGACAGATCTCAATACTTACCTATTCGGCTTGAGCACTGATGACTTAAGTGCAGAAGAAGAAAAAGAGATCCGTGCGAAAGTAGAGCGTGAGATCCAAGAAGTATTCTATGGCCGTAACCTGCCTGAACTAGGTTAATCCTTTAGACAAAAGAAAAGCGCGCATTTTTTATGCGCGCTTTTTTGTACCTGAATTTTACTGACGAGATAAAGATCCCCTAGCTTGAGCAAGGGGGAGATTTCGCCATTTAGTTATTCTAAATGAGAAATCTTTAACGCGGCTATCATCAGGTTTAATTCCTCAAAATGACTAAGTGTTATTTCCGATTAGTGTTTCATTTATAACTCGTATTTAAATGTTAACCCGACAAGACGAGGTTCGCCATACTGGTAGTAATTTTCAGTCACATATTCTTTAAGTGGGTTATTACCAAACTCAAAGCCGCGGACAGGCACATCTCTATCAGCTAGGTTTCTACCCCAGGCAGTCAGAGACCAGTTATCTTTGTGATAGCTAACGCTGGCATTAATTAGGTTTTGATTAGGCGCTTGATCGTTATGGCTGTCTGAGAAGTAATAACTATCTTTACCTTCAAAACCAAGTTGCGCTTCTAAGTTATCTGTTAATGCATAGTTAAAGCTTAACGCATATTGATATTTAGGGGCTTGTGCTTGATCTCTACCGTGCTGGTCGATGCCATTAGAAGTTGTGAAGCCTTTAATTTTCGTGCGTAAGTAGCCAAAGCTATAGTTTAGAGCAAAGCGTTCGGTGTACTGTTTTGTGCCTTCTACTTCAAAACCATAGTTTTTGCCTGAGCTGGCATTATCTAAATACCCTGCAAATTGTTGGTCTTGAACTTGAAATTGCTTTAACTGCATATCATCACGCTTCATGTAGAAAGCAGTTACGCGCACTGTATGGCTTTTATCTTCAGATTGGCCTTTCACACCGAACTCGGCATTCCATAAATATTCAGGATCAAAAGTATAGTTTTCAGGTTGAATGTTTAAGTTTTCATCTTTGGCTTTAGCAAGCGCTTCGCCATTTACCCCCCCGATTTTGTAGCCACGAGACAGGCTGGTGTAGATCATTGTACGGGGTACAACTTGATACTCTAGTGCGACCTTACCACCTAACATGGTTTTATCAGTTGTTTCAGAAAAGCCATTATTGTCTTTGTAATCAGCCTCGTAGTTTTCTGCGCGTAGGCCTGTGATCAGCTCAATATCTTCTGCGATAGCTGTGACTTTTTGGCCATAAAGCGCAGTATTACGGATATCGAAACTAGAGTAAAAATCTTGTGATTGCCAAGTATAAGCACGAGTAAGATCTACATCCCGACGCTCAGAATAAAGACCAACAACCCAGTTATCTTGTTTAGAGCTTATTTGTAGGTCGAAAGTCCCTTTTTCAGTATCGCGTGCATAGCTATCTGTTGAACTGTAGCCCCAAGGATGAAGACCTGCTGCACACAAGCTTGTTTGGTTGGTATTTTTACACACCCAGTCTTCATCATAGCTGTATAGTGAGTCTGCTTGCAGACCAGTGGCCGTTGCTGTGATATTTACCGTCTCGAAGCCTGTGTAGTTTGCTGTTAGTGAGAAAGCATCACTTTCTAAGTTATCTTGGCCAGGTTCATCAGCAACACTGTTACGGCTATTATCAAGCGTAAATGCATCATAACCGTTTTCGATATTGATGTGATGCAAAGCAAGAGAGGTATTAAGGCTGTCGCTCCACTCATTATTAAGCTTCAATCGTAAAGCTTGCTCATCTTGCTCTTGGGTAGGGCGGTTCAAATATAAGTTATCAGTATAGCCATCTGACTTTCTTTGAGACGCGCTCACTCTGATTGCCGAGCTATCAGTTAAGCCAGTACTTGCAGCAATGCCTGCTTCATAACTATTATAGTTACCAGCACCTAACTTCAACTTCACTGCCTTATCTTGGCTAGGCGCAGTGGTTTGCATATCAATCATACCTGCCATGGCATCTGCACCATAACGTGTACCCTGCGGGCCGCGATAAACCGCCACTTGCTCAACATCGAATAACAATGCACTGCCACCTAGGCCTGAGTAGTTAATACCATCGATGAGTAAACCTACACTAGGCTGGATTGGGTCTTGGAATTGAGAGCGAAGACCAATACCACGGATTTGGACAAATCGACCGCGAGATGCGCCAGCTGTGAAGTTGACGTTCGCCGCTGAATTTAAAATCTCATCTAGGTAGCTTGCACCACGCTGTGTAATTTCAAGTTCGCTTAATACGCTGGCACTCGCGCTTAAAGTTTGAATGCTTTCTTTTTTAAAGTCACCCGTGACTTCAATAACTTCAAGGCTATTTTGCTCAGCAACCGCGTTAGTGGTAAATAAAGGCAGCATGGCTGCGCATAACAGAGAGATTTTTGCTTTCATTTTCAGGCTATTCCGTTTTGATAGTGAGGCATGCATACGTTTTGAATGTCGGTTTTGTTCGGTTCAAAATCAGCAGTTAAATTCGACATGCACAGGCTATTCTAACAAATCAGACCATACAGAGAAGTGAAACTATGTTTAATTGTGTTATAACTGCGGCGAAGATCATCGATTTCATGAGGATTAAATGAGTTTTAAAGTTGAGTTTAAAGTACGCGATTACGAGTGCGACTTACAGGGTATCGTCAACAATAGCGTCTATTTCAATTATCTTGAGCATGCACGCCATGAGTTTTTAGCAGCTAAAAATATCGATTTTGCAAAACTTGCCCGTGATAAGGTGAATTTAGTGGTGATCCGTTCAGAAATGAACTACAAAGATTCATTAAAGCCGGGTGATGCGTTTTACGTTGAGGTCGAAGTCGAGCGTTTAAGCCGCTTAAAATTCGCTTTTAATCAAAAGGTGATCCGCGCAGCAGACAATAAACTGATGCTGGATGCAGTAGTAACTGGCACATCTGTGAATGAAAAAGGTCGCCCATTTGTGCCTGAGCAACTTGAGCAGTTATTTGCATAAAAATTAAGCCCTAAACATAGGAAACCTTGTATGAAAAATAAGTTATCTACTGTAGCCATTGTTTTGGGCTTATCGGGCTCTGCTGTTTTATCGGGTTGCACCATGGTGTGGGACGATCCAAATAGCCTTAACCTTTTCTCTGAAAAGACACTACCGCAAGGACATTGGCAGTTAAATCAGATTGACGAGGTTGCGCAGCCTAGTAGTGAAATGCGCCTTCAGCTCATTGAAGACGACCAGATCATGGGCCACACAGGATGCAACCGTTTCTTTGGCAAAACCCGTATTGAAGACAATCAGCTGTATGTTGAGCAAATCGGTATGACAAAAATGCTCTGCTCCGATGAGCTCGATAAACAAGAGCGTATGTTACTGAATATGTTAGAAATCGGTGTGCCTTTTACGGTATCAAATAAGGCGCTAATACTAAATGGTAAGCCTGTACTGCATTTTAAACGTCTAGATGGTCTTGAATGAGCCGTTGTTTATGAAGTAGACTGTACTTAATTCGTTACTTGTCGGAGTGCCTTCGGGCTGAGATCGCATTTTTTGCGGGATCCGTGAACCTGATCAGGTTAAAACCTGCGTAGGGAACAAGCTGCCTTGCAAGCAAATATCTTTGCTGGCTGCAAAAAGCTAATATGCGTCGTCAATGCATTTAGCTCGGACCAATTGGGCTAACCCCCATCTCTCTCCGTCTGGAGATCTGACAAGACACCTTAACTAACCATGAGGCAAGTCATGTCAAACAATAGTAGCAAGCCAAGCCGTCGCGAAACCCGTGCAGCGGCATCAGAATATATTTATAACCTTACTGGCCAACCGTTTCCGAACTCACAAAAAGTGTATGTAGAAGGTGAGCAGGCGGGTGTACGTGTGGGTATGCGCGAAATCACTTTAAGCGACAGCTTTATTGGTGGTACAGAAGAAAACCCTGTCTTTGAGAAAAATGATCCAATCCGAGTGTATGATACGTCTGGTCCATACACTGAATCTGGTTTCGAACTCAATGTACGTAAAGGCTTACCTAAGTACCGTGAACAGTGGATTTTAGGTCGTGATGACACAGAAGAGCTTGAGTCAGTAACCTCACAGTTCTCGCAACAGCGCATGGCTGATGAAGGTCTTGATCACATCCGTTTTGAACATTTACCTAAAATTCGCCGTGCAAAAAAAGGTAAGAACGTGACGCAAATGCACTATGCACGTCAGGGCATTATCACGCCAGAGATGGAATTTGTCGCTATTCGTGAAAACATGGGGCGTGAAAAAATTCGTGAAGAGTTATTAGCGCAACAGCACAAAGGTGAGTCTTTTGGAGCTGAAATTCCAGAGTTCATCACGCCAGAATTTGTTCGTTCAGAAGTGGCACGTGGTAGAGCTATCATACCTAATAACATCAATCACCCAGAATCAGAGCCAATGATCGTGGGTCGTAACTTCTTAGTTAAAGTGAACGCCAACATTGGTAATTCATCGGTTACCTCTTCAATCGAAGAAGAAGTTGAGAAGCTAGTATGGTCAACGCGTTGGGGGGCAGACACGGTAATGGATCTGTCTACAGGCCGTTATATTCACGAAACGCGTGAATGGGTTGTACGTAACTCACCCGTGCCAATCGGTACTGTACCAATCTATCAAGCGCTTGAGAAAGTAAACGGCGTTGCTGAAGACCTTACATGGGAAATTTTCCGCGATACGCTAATTGAGCAAGCCGAGCAGGGTGTGGATTACTTCACGATTCACGCTGGTGTATTACTTCGCTATGTACCAATGACGGCAAAACGTGTTACCGGTATTGTATCTCGCGGTGGTTCAATCATGGCGAAGTGGTGTTTAGCGCACCATAAAGAAAACTTCTTATACACGCACTTCGAAGAAATCTGCGAAATATTAAAACAATACGATGTGTGTTTTTCATTAGGAGATGGTCTGCGTCCGGGTTCAATAGCTGACGCGAACGACGAAGCACAATTTTCAGAGCTACGTACACTGGGTGAACTTACACAGATTGCTTGGAAGCATGACGTTCAGGTATTTATCGAAGGCCCAGGCCATGTACCAATGCACATGATCAAAGAAAACATGGAAGAGCAGCTAGAGGCGTGTCATGAAGCGCCATTTTATACGCTTGGTCCACTAACAACTGACATTGCACCGGGTTATGATCACTTTACATCGGGTATCGGTGCTGCTCAAATTGGTTGGTATGGCTGTGCAATGTTATGTTACGTAACACCTAAAGAGCACTTAGGTCTACCGAACAAAGAAGATGTGAAAGAAGGTCTAATCACTTACAAGATTGCAGCACACGCAGCGGATTTAGCGAAAGGTCACCCTGGTGCACAAATTCGTGATAACGCCTTATCAAAAGCACGTTTCGAGTTCCGTTGGCACGATCAGTTTAACCTTGGCCTAGATCCTCAACGTGCACTTGAGTATCACGACGAAACTTTACCGCAAGAGTCAGGTAAAGTGGCACACTTCTGCTCTATGTGTGGTCCTAAGTTCTGTTCAATGAAGATCACCCAAGAAGTACGTGACTACGCGAAAGACCTAGAAGCACAAGGTGTTGATATCTCTGATAACAACGCAATTAAGATCAAGATGATCGATGTTGAAGCTGAAATGAAGGCTAAGTCTGAAGAGTTTAAACAAACAGGCTCTGAGCTTTACCACAAAGCAGTCTAGTCACGCTAGATGATTATGCCATGCTTACAGCATGGTATTGTTTTATAACCTTCGGGTTTTTAGGGGCTGAAATGAGTAAACCAAAAGTTGCGATCTTAGGGTTTGGTTTGTTGGGGCGTGTCGCAGCATTGATGCTGATGGAGCGCTATCAACTAAACATCTTTGAAAAAGACGACGCACAAGCAAATAACAGCGCAGGTGTGTTAGCGGCGGCCATGTTAGCGCCGTTGGCGGAGTCGGTAATTTGTGAAGCGGATTTAGCCGAAGATGGCTTAAAAGCTATGGCGCTTTGGCCTGAACTTTTGGCAAAACTCTCATCCCCAGTATTTTTTCAACAAGCAGGCACCCTCGTTGTTGCACATCAGCAAGACAAGGGTGACTTACAAAGCTTTTCACAACGCTTGAAACCCTTAGCTGGACATCACGCACACATAGCCAATAGCCAAGATATTGCTCAGTTAGAGCCAGAACTTTCAGGGCGCTTTCACCAAGGCATATTTTTACCTTGTGAAGGCCAGCTCGATAACTTGGCTTTTTACCACGCCAGTTTTGAGACCTTACAACAGCAAGACATTGAGTTTCATTTTGGTCAGTCTGTGCATTGCGAGCAGGGGCAAGTTAACGGTGCAGCATTCGATTGGATCATCGATTGTCGCGGCTTAGGTGCCAAAGATGAAGTGTTGGGGCTTCGTGGTGTACGTGGTGAAGTCGCGCGCGTGTACGCACCAGAGGTGACCTTAACTCGTCCTGTGCGTTTGATGCATCCTCGCTACCCAATTTACATTGCGCCGAAACCAAATCATGAGTTTGTGATTGGTGCGACTGAAATTGAGTCACAAGATAATGGCCCGATCACCGTGCGCTCTACGCTTGAGTTGTTGTCAGCTGCCTACACGGTACACAGCGGCTTTAGTGAGGGGCGGGTGATGTCGATTAACTCTGGGCTAAGGCCTGCGTTTGTTGATAATCGTCCAAATATTGAGGTGCAAGACAACCTCATCCAAATTAATGGCTTATATCGCCATGGTTATTTACTTGCACCCTTCGTGGTGCAGCAAGCACTGAGCAAGGGGTTACTTTGAACGTCGTATTCAATGGTCAACAAGTCGTGTTAACCGACACTAATTTACAAGCATTTATTGAATCGCAAGGCGCAGTGCCACCATTTGCAGTGGCTGTGAATGGGCAATTTGTACCGCGCAGCCAATGCGCAGTGGCTGAATTAAAAGAGGGTGATCAAATCGAATTATTGTCGCCTATTCAAGGGGGATAAAATGCATAAACCACTCACCATTTATGGCGAAAGCTTTGATAGCCGTTTATTGATTGGCTCAGCGCTTTATCCATCTCCACAAATTATGCAGCAATCGCTGGTGGCATCGCAGTCGCAAATTGTGACTGTGTCATTGCGACGTCAAAACTCAGTCGCAGCCGGGCAAGATTTCTGGCAATTAATCAAAGATACAGGACTTCGCGTATTGCCTAATACAGCAGGGTGCCACAGTGTTAAAGAAGTGGTTACCTTGGCACAAATGTGTCGTGAAGTCTTCGATACAGATTGGATCAAGTTAGAGCTGATTGGTGATGAGTATAATTTGCAGCCTGATCCCGTGGCTTTACTAGAAGCGACTGACATTTTGATCAAAGATGGTTTTAAGGTACTGCCTTATTGTACTGATGACTTAGTGGTCTGCCAGCGATTGGCTGATTTGGGCTGTGAAGTATTAATGCCTTGGGGGGCGCCAATTGGTACGGGCAAAGGGTTAATAAACCCTTATAATTTAAAAACCATCCGTGAACGCCTGCCAGATCATACCCTCATTGTGGATGCGGGCTTAGGTTTACCATCTCACGCTTGCCAAGCGCTCGAACTGGGCTATGATGCGGTACTTTTAAACTCGGCCATTGCTGGTGCAGGTTGTCCGGTGACCATGGCCAAAGCGTTTAAGTCAGCAGTAGATGCTGGTCGCTTTAGTTATGAAGCCAAAGCCATGCCTGAAAAAGAGGTGGCGGCACCTTCTACGCCGACCATGGGAATGCCTTTTTGGCACCAAGATTAGAGAATAGAAATAGATAAAGAATTTAGGAGTCTGACATGTCAGAAGTTGTTTGGAGCATTGCTGGCTCAGACAGTGGCGGTGGTGCTGGTATTCAAGCTGACCTTAAGGCCATGCATAGTTTTGGTGTACACGGCTGCACGGTGATTACGGCACTTACCGCACAAAATAGCCTTGGAGTTGAAGCCATAAACCCTGTCAGTAATGCTGTGATTGAGTCTCAACTTAATGCTCTGGCGCAAGATATGCCTGCCAAAGTGATTAAAATAGGCTTGCTTGCCAATATTGCTCAAGTTCAGTTAATTGCTGAGCACATTGCCCACTTCAAAAAAACATGGGCGGTGCCACCTGTTGTGGTGTACGACCCGGTTGCGATTGCAACCAGTGGTGACACATTAACTGAAGAAGACACAGTTGATGCGTTAAAGAAATATCTTTTCCCGCTGGTAGATGTGATCACCCCAAATACGCATGAGACACAGTTACTTACAGGCATTTATCTTATTGGTCCAAGCTCAGTGGTTGCAGCTGCCGAAAAGTTACAGGCCTTTGGTGCGGGTTCTGCGGTGATCAAAGGCGGTCATTGGGATTACCCGAAAGGCTACTGTATAGATTACTGTCGCAGTGACAGCCAAGAAGAATATTGGTTAGGTAACGAAGCAGTAGTTACACCTCATACCCATGGCACGGGCTGTAGCTTATCATCATGCATCGCGGCTTGTCTTGCCAAAGGTTACCCGCTAAAAGACGCATTTATTTTAGGTAAAGCGTATATCAATCAAGGTTTAGTAACTGCCGTTCGATATGGTGAAGGCATTGGCCCTGTAGCCCATACTGGCTTCCCAGAAGACCTAAATCACTTTCCGCAAGTGATAGAGCCGGGAAGTTGGCTAGCCGATGAATTAGAACTGCCCGCACCGGATGATTTTAATTTTGCTGCAGGTTTTGCCGACACTGACGGTGAGCTAGAACTTTATGCGGTCGTTGATACTGCCGATTGGATTGAAAAATGTTTAGCCGCAGGCGTACCGACCGTTCAGCTGCGCATTAAAGATCCAAACGATACGAATCTAGAAGAAGAGATCAAAACGGCCATTATGTTGGGTGAGAAATATCAGGGACGCGTATTTATTAACGATTACTGGCAGCTAGCCATCGAGCATGGTGCGTATGGCGTGCATCTTGGTCAAGAAGATTTAGGCGAAGCTAACCTATCGGCAATTCAAAATGCAGGCTTACGTTTAGGCTTATCGACGCACGGTTTTTATGAAATGGTGCGAGCGCATAACTACCGTCCAAGTTACTTAGCTTTCGGCGCGATATATCCAACCACAACCAAAGACATGACAGGGCAAATTCAGGGGCTTGAAAAGCTCAAGCATTTTGTGCCGTTAATGAAGACGCATTATCCGACCGTGGCCATAGGCGGTATTGATATTGCTCGTACTGAGCAAGTTGCCAGTACGGGGGTGGGCAGTGTCGCAGTTGTGCGTGCGATTACCCTTGCGGATGATCACCAAAATGCCGTACTTGAGCTCAAAGCTGCAATTCGTAAAGGACGAGGTGAGGCTTAATGGCATTGGATGACAAAGAGCGGCTTCGTTACAGTCGCCACTTGTTACTCAAAGAAGTCGGTGAAGCAGGGCAAAATAAACTGAAAAGTGCCAAAGTTGCCGTGGTCGGCTGTGGCGGTTTGGGCAGCCCTGCTTTGCTATATTTGACGGCGTCAGGTATCGGGCAAGTAACATTCATTGACGATGACGCAGTTGAGCTATCTAACCTTCAACGTCAGATCATGTATAAAGTAAACCACCTTGGTCAAAGCAAAGCTAAAGCGGCAGGTAAAGTACTGACCAGTCTGAATAATCAAATTTCACTGCACCCTGTGCACGCACGTTTGAGTGCTGAAAATTTAGATGTGTTATTGGCTGATGCTGACTTTATCCTCGATTGTAGCGATAACTTTCAAACTCGTTATCTACTGAATCAATACTGTTTAGAGGAGCAAAAAGTATTGGTCTCAGGCGCAGCCATCGCTACTCAAGGCCAGGTGATAGTATTTGATTTTAGAGGCGAAAGTCCGTGTTATGCCTGTTTATTCCCAGAGAGGGGCGGGCAAGTGGCACAAAACTGTGACAACTTTGGGGTGATAAGTCCTCTGCTAGGCGTCATTGGTTCAATGCAGGCGCTTTATACGGTGAATATGATTTTAGGTCATCATAGTGGCAGCGTTTTTAAACAAGTTGATGGCTTAACGTTAGAGCAGAAGTCCTTTGAGTTATTTAAAGAGCCAGAGTGTGAACAGTGTGCAAGTGGTAGGAGTCAGAGCATGTCATGAATTACAAAGCCTTGCACATCTCCTTGAATAGGTTTTAGCTCAGCAAATAAAATTGCAGTTTGTGCTGAATTAACATGGAACTGGTTGATGAAATGTTGATTACTCGCCATGACTTTTTCGGTTTCTTCTGTTGTTAAGTTATAGCACCAGATGCCAGAGCCTTTGCGATAAAAGTAAACCTTGTCTTTAATCAGTTGGAAGTTGAGCCAGTTTATGTTGCTAAAATCTTTAATAAGCAGGGTTTCTTCTCCCTCAAATAAGCGCCAAAGTCCAGATTGGTTTCTTTTTGAGAAAATCAGTCCATCTTGATATTGGTAGCCACTATAGCCACCATACTGTGTTAATTGGGTATGGGTTAACGTTATTTTATTAAACAGCCACAATTGCCATTGACCGCTTTTCTGACTGCTATAAATGACACTTTGATCGTCTTGACTATAGTTAGCAACATAGGCCTTATGCTCAGCAGTTATGAGTTTATTGACTTCATTGGTGAGTAAATTAAGCTCAAATAAAGCGCCTTGTTGTTCAAAAAGCACATGCTCTTTTTGGTTATCAATTTGAAAGCGTCGAAAGCCAAACTCAAATGGCAGCGGGTACCTGTATAGCTCTTCGCCTCTAAGCTGCCATAAATCATGCGTGCCCATCATATCTGAGAGAAACAACAGTGACTGATTAACAGTTTGCCTTGGCAAACGGTTGAGCGCAGCATTGTTAAGCATGGTTTGGCTTTTCTGTGTGTTGAGGTCATATCTTTTTATACGACTGCTAGGGTGATATTGAGTCGCGAGTAATACCTTGCCATTAGGTGAGAAGGTACTGGTAATTGACTCAACCGGATAGCTTAGTTGTTTGATGACGTGTTCAGAACCGATTTTAGTATCAATTTGAAGTAAGGTCTTTTCGACAGTAAAAAACAGCACATCATTTTCTGCGTCCCATGCCAATGCACCAACCACATTCGGTACAGGATAAGTTGCCAGTTTTTCTCGTGTATGGGTGTTTAGTACATGAATGTCACTGCGATCAGATTCAAGATATCGAGCAAATGCTAAACGAGGTTGAGTGGGATGAGCAGACAATCGAAAGTCACCATTTAAAGCAGCGTGTTTTTGTGGCAAGGATATTTGCTCTAGTACCTGAGTTGCTATCTTAAATTGATATATTTTATAGGGCGTTGCGTTATTTTTTCTGGCTTGAATAAATAGCCTCTGCATATCGTAGTGCCATGCAATTTTTACATCCGAAAACTGACTACAATCGAGCAATGTCTTTTTATCAAAAGAAGCGAGAGATACTTGTTCTATTAAGCAGCTTTCTCTATTTTGAGACACCAGCCCGATGACTTTCCCATTTGGAGCGAGTCGAATATCTCGAACGTCAGTCAGGTTTATCGGCAATACTTTTGGGATGTCTTTATTTACCTTCAAGTACAGTGATGCTTGACCATTTACATCAGTATTAATGAATAACACTTTCCCGTCTTTTGAACTACTAAGCTTGGTTTCTACCCCATCGAGCGCGGTAAATCTAAACTGGCTAAACTCAGTTTGTTTGGTTTTTTCCTCTGTGTTCTGCAAAGTGTTATGTATGTATAAGAAAAACAGCGATATAAGCAAAAAAGTGCAAATGACGATGATTACCCATCTATTTTGAAGTCTTATAGACGGTTTTAAGGTTGCGGAGCCCAGTGTGTTATTAGGCTCTGACAGTATTTTTACAGGTGCGCAAAGTTGATAGCCAAACTTAGGCTTGGTGACAATAAACTCGATATCCGGTGATAACTGCTCAAGATGGCTTCTAAGCTTAGAAATTGCTTTGTTTACCGCACCGTCAGAGACAACTTGTCGTGGCCAAGCCAACTCAATTAATTTATCTCTCGATAGAACCGGTTCGTCACTTTGAATAAAGGTTAATAATAGGTGATAAGACTTGGCTTCTAATAAAACGCTTTCACCATTATGAAAAAGCGCTTTTTCTTGAGTATCAAAGATGATGTCATGGATTTGATATTTCATACCTAGCCTAATGTTTTTTATACTTATTTTTTAGGTAAGCAAAAGGTAACGATAAATTCGATTAAAGGTTGTGACAATAATGTAGCAGCAAATTTAGTCTCTTGGCAAAACAGGAGAGACAAATGAAAAAGTTATTATTAGCCCTTGTATTGTCTGGTGCGCTACAAGCTTGTGGAAGCCAGAGTCACCCCACAGAAAACGTTGAACTCAATGAAACACCAGAGGAAACCTCAAGTGGTTTACACTTAAGTTTGGGAGATCGTTTTTATACCTTGGCCTTCCCTGAAGGAGGGGTTAAAGAAGGAAAAGCATACAAGTTATTATTTGCTTTTCATGGTTCAGGAGGAACAGAAAAGCGTATGCAACGCATGACGCGATTTGAGCTATTAAGCGATGACTACCTTGTAATTTATCCTAAATCTAAGGAGGTAGAGTGGGATGAAGGGTGTGAGTGCAATATTGCATATCGTTTGGGTGCTAAAGATGTCGAATTTATCGTTCAATTGATTGATAAAATGCATGCCGAATATAATTTGTTGGAAGGTGAAAACTACGCGGTCGGTTTTTCTCAAGGTGGGCTGTTCAGCCAAAACATGCTGTGTAAGTTCAGTGAAAAGTTTCAAGCTGTCGCGAGTGTGGCATCGCCTATGTCAGATAGGTTATCGAGTATGTGTAGTATTACCGATCCAACAAGTTATATGTTAGTGCAAGGCACTGCAGATAGAGTCTTACCTTATCAAGGTCTGGTACATCATAACTTTGGGCTTATTTCGGCGCCTAAAGCAGTCGAATTGATTACTAGCCAGACCATACCTGATGCCATAGTGTCTGAAAGTACGCCCAGTGAGCGCGTTACTGAGAAACTATATCGTTCTTCAATCGACGCTAAACTATTGATCAAATTAGTCAGCATTGATGGCGGGGGTCATGCTTGGTCTTTTGAAAACTACTCAACCTCAAACCAGCTATTAGACTTTTTTAATCAAAGCAGCGCGTACGCTTTACCTGAATACTCAGCGCTTTATACGGTGAATACTAAAAACTACCACGTTAGAAGTATGGGTAAACAAACTGAAAAGGGAGATGTGGTGATTCTCTCAGGCGCGAACAAGTTTTTTCACAGCGACTCCGCCTGGGCCTCACTTGTACAACCATTACTTGCGGAGCATGCAAGAGTGCATGTAATAGATAGGCTGGGGAATGCTTGGAGCTCCGATGCAGAAGAACCTTCATTCAAACAACTGGCGGCAGATTTGCCTGAACTACTGAGCTTATTAGACATTAGAAAAGTAACATTCTTGAGTTTCGCCAACAGTAACTTAGCGACTCTCATGTACTTACATAATCCCAACCCTGAAATTCAGGTGAATGGTATTGTGTGGGCTGATCCCGATATTTTACTGCCTCACTCGATTGCTCAATATCAAAGTGGCGCGGTTGCGGGCCTGCGAAAATATAAAAGCGAATATGTTGAGCATGTACGTGGCGGAAATTGGACAGAAAAGAGTCGAGAGCGTATTGCCATTGAACGTGAAGAGATCGTCAAGCTCATTCCTTCAAACCATCAAGAGAAAATGGATTGGGTCTACTATGACCAAGTGACTGAGCTGCGGTTGCAAGTCGAAAATCAAGTAACACGTATAAAAGAAATGATGAACTATCATGATGATCTGAATATTGCAGAGCCATTACAGCACAATATAAATGTGCCTATTAGTGTAATTGACAGCGACTTTGAGCGTTTAGATATTGCTAATGCGACTGAAGAAGAAAAGCCGGGTCTCATAAAGTGGCTGCAAGAGGGGACGCAATGGAGTAAAGGGATTGCTAATAAAACCCAAGGAAAATACTACGTACTTGAAAACGCCAGTCATCAAGTGTTTTTTGAACACCCAGATACTGTTGTCAAAGCAACACTAGAGATATTAGAGCGTAATGATTAATTACTCTTCTAATTCTTGATGGCCTGCGAGCTTACTAGGAGTTGCGTGGGCTAATTTGACATTTTTGTCAGTACACTACTTTACCTCCTCGTGATTACTCCTAAACTTAAAGGTGAGTAAATCAGGCTTTCATAGCATGGAATTAAGATGCACAGTCATTTTCATAAACGAAATAGAGGAAAAGGGTCGTTTGTAAAATACCGTGCTTTTTTATTTTTATCGTACTTTTCTCGTATTACTCACGCCCTAAACCTAGTTACCAGTTAAGGCCCGCCTCATACCATAAATCATTAACTTTACATTGGCATAAGCTTAGATATGACCTAAGCCTTAGTAAGTTAGCTTGGCTATTCTGTTAATTTGCTCTTTGTCGGGCTCGGCGGTGCTGAGAGGTTAGTTCGCTCGGGTCAGTACGATATGATGGCGGCTATATTTTTTGTAAAAGATTGCGATAACTTTTATATCAGCGAGCCTATTGTTACTCATAAACCCATGGTGTTTTCTTTGTCTGAACGTAATTTATTTTCTGAATCTATCAGCGATCTTGCGAAATATTCTATTATTACCTTTTAAGGTGCTCCGGACTATTTTGGCGATGCGTTTAAAGCCATGTCGGAGTAAGTGCGATATAAAGAGTCGGCAGATATGCCGATGATCCTCGGGATGCTGGTTAAATCCCGTTATGATTATCTTCGCCTTTACGCTTTTTAGAGTATTCCCTTAAACTTATTCCAAACTGCTTTTTAAAGGTGCGACTCAAATGTGCACTGTCTGAGAAACCTGCAATGTACGCCGCTTCAGTGGCGGTTTTTCCAAGCTGTAATGTCTGTAATGCACAGATCAACCGTCGCCATAATAAGTAAGGTCGCCACGGTATCTGCATCGTGTCTTTAAACAAATGCAAAAAACGGCTTTCTGAGAGATTAAGATCTGCGGCAATATCGGCAGCTCGCCACTGTTGTGGTTTCACACATTCCATACCAATGCAGCGATTAAGCTTATCGAGTAAGCGAGCTATACGTGCATCAACGTTGGATTGAGGTACCGTGGTTTGAGGTGCAGAGATTAAACCACACAAACCGAGCAACTCACTGAGGCTTTGAGTGCTGTCTACGTTTTTATTAATTTCGATTTCAATAAAGGCTTTGTTAGCCAGTTTTGCTGTAAGTTGCTTGCCAAAATTGCAGCTTGGCTCGATTAAAATCACCCAACCAGATTGCATGGTGAGCTGATGGCTAATTGTTTGATTAATGATGTTTGCACCAGTGAGCTGTATTTCATCTTGATTTGGCAGAGTAAGGCGCATATCTGCGTCACCCATAGGCAAGGTGATCTGAATAAGCGTGTGCTGATGGGCTGCGGTTTTTGGCACTGTGCCAAAAATAGCTAGTACACCGGGCTCGATGTGTAGTGGGCTAGATACATGTTGCTGCATAGATTATTGGCAATAAAAAACCGAAGACATTGCTTCGGTTTTATCAGCTATTCACATAACTTGCTAGTTATTGCTTATGCAAACGCATCTTGTAGTGGTGGTACGACTTGCTTTTTACGGCTTAGTACACCATCTAACCATACGCGGCTTTGCTCAGGCGCAACACCGTATGCTGTTTCAACAATGCCTTCGTCATTAGATGCGATAAGCATTTGTGAGCCTTCTTTCATGATGTCTGTAAGTAGTAAGAACACAGAGTGACGGCCACCTTCCTCTTTAAGCTTTGCAATGTCAGCTTCAAGATCGGCTTTGATGTCGTCAAATACAGCTAGATCGATTACTTCTAACTGACCGATACCGACTAGGTTACCGTTCATGTTGAAGTCTTTAAAGTCACGCATAACTAGGTCGCGAGCAGGTGTGCCTTCAACCGCTGATTTAACTTTAAACATTTCCATGCCGAATGCTTTGAAGTCTTCAATACCTGCGATTTCAGCAAGCACTTCAACACACTTGATGTCAGCAGTCGTACAAGTTGGTGACTTGAAGATTACAGTATCAGATAGGATTGCACCTAACATCAGACCTGCGATGTTCTTTGGAATTTCAACACCGTAGAAGTCATACATCATCTTGATGATGGTGTTTGAACAACCCACAGGGCGGATCCAACACTCAAGAGGGGTAGACGTCGTTAAGTCGCCTAGTTTGTGGTGGTCAACAACACCCACAACCGTTGCTTCATCAATGTCATCTGGTGCTTGTGTTTTTTCTGTATGGTCTACGATGTAAACCTCTTCACCTGCGTAGCTCATTTTAAGCTCAGGTGCGTCAAAACCAAACGTGTCTAGAATGAACTGAGTTTCAGGTGAGACATCGCCTAAACGCGTTGCGATTGCGGCTTCACCAATTTGATTTTTTAAATATGCAAGTGCAATTGCACCACAAATAGAATCTGAATCAGGGATCTTATGACCCACTACATACATTGCCATGGACGGAACTCCTTAAATTTTGCGCGATATTCTAGCAAACAATCACGACAGTTTAATAGCAAGTCGATGCATTTTTAGACCTAAATCTAAGCCTAACAGGCGCAAAACAGGTTATTAGCATGCTCCACAGTGAAGATGTTTTCCGATACACTGCAAAACTAATATTTATTGATACAAATTATATTCAATATATGATCAATTATTGAAGCACTTGATCCGGTCCAGTATTCGGAAATCGTCAAGTTATGAGGTCATAAACAAGCAGGCAGTAAGTATGTTAGTACTGTTAATCATATCCATCAATGAATAAAATTGGTGCAAAATAAAGTCTTAGAGGCAAACGCATGGGATTGAGTCGTAAAGCATGGAATAACGTGGTGATTTTCGCCATGCTGATCATGATCTTCTTTTTAAATGGCTTACATAATAAGCTTAACCCGAATGAGCAAGCGTCTGGCTCTCAGCGTCTCTTACCCGAACAAACGTTTGTACTGACATTGGCTTTTCCCGGCTTCAAAATTGAACGCATTGGCACAGCTTGGCGCAGTGAAGGGCCATGGCAAATAAGTCCGAATCAACTGCATTTGTTGATCGATGCATGGCAACAAGTTGAGTTAGAGCTGACAGATATTTCTTTGCCGAGCAGCAAAGCAGTCAGTGTGGCACAGTTTTGGTTAGCAGGTGAGGAGTTACCTTGGAGCTTTCAACTCTATCGAGATGCTGAGCAATACTATATTTTTGATAAGCAACAGCAATCTTGGTTGATCTTAGAGTCAGAGCTGGCGTATCAACTGTTTGAGCCGCTCAACTTAGCACAAGCAACAGCACAGTAATACCAATCCGTAATAACACTTAATCATTTTGAGGGATTAAACCTGATGATAGCTGCGTTAAAGATTTCTCATT
>CAYZOE010000080.1:0-22594 GCA_964479805.1 uncultured Pseudoalteromonas sp.
GCGTTTACACGTTCAGGGTTGTAGCGAGTAAGAAGCAAATGCTCCCTTACTGGATCTAAACCTTGTTCTGCACGTTGTGACTTGCTTTGTAAGATACCTAGAATGCGGTCTGAATCTCGTACTGAAGATACTTCCGGGTTTGTAGTTACAATTGCTTCGTCAGCAAAATATAACGCCATCATAGCACCTGCTTCTATACCTGCAGGTGAGTCACAAACAATATAGTCAAATTCTTCTTTTAACTCATTTAAAACTTTTTCAACGCCTTCCTTTGTTAAAGCGTCTTTATCACGTGTTTGTGAAGCTGGTAAAATGTAGAGCTTTTCAACTCGTTTGTCTTTGATGAGTGCTTGATTTAAATTTGCTTCGCCGTTTATAACGTTAACAAAGTCATAAACAACTCTGCGTTCACAACCCATGATTAAATCAAGGTTTCTAAGGCCAATATCAAAGTCGATAATGGCTGTTTTGTATCCTTTGAGCGCAAGGCCTGTGCCAATTGCTGCGCTAGAGGTAGTTTTACCTACACCACCTTTACCTGAAGTTACGACAATAATTTTTGCCATCTGAATTATCCTTTGACCAAAGCTGTTATTTCTAAAGATTCGTTACGTTGTGTAATTTGTGCTGGTTGTTCCCAATATTCACCTTGAAGTGACTCACTTAACCAATAGCTGCCATTGATTGAAACTAACTCAGCTTTTAATTGTTGACAATAAATTGCCGCATCTTTTGCACCTGAAGCGCCTGCTATTGCACGGCCTCTCAGAGTACCATAAATATGAATATTACCATCGGAGATGACTTCAGCGCCGTGACTTACCGCTCCAAGCACAATTAAATCTCTGCCCTTAGCATAAATTTGTTGGCCAGAACGTACAGTTGTTTGAATAACCTGAGGCGGTAGATAAACTTCTTTCTCTACAACTTCAGATGAAGTGTTTGTCTTTGGCTTTTGAACGTCTTGACTGTAATTGAGCACTGACAACCCAACTTCTCTAGCTGAAATATTTTGCTGTTCAGAACCGTTACATACACCAACGGGGTTGAGTTGTAATGCTGATATTGCATTGCGAAGCTCAAGAAAATCAATTGATGCCTCTTGAACTTGCGAAAGATTAACTACGATAGGTGCACCTTGGAAAAATTTTGGTGCTTGTGAAATCTTTTCGTCTAGCTCTTTGCGTAACAGAGCCAAGTCGATAGTAAAAAGATGTAATACAGAAAGAGTGAAAAGGTTGCCTTTCAATTCGAATGTTTGTTCAGACATATTACGCAGTTCTTATAATTATCAAGTTTATAAAATTAGAAAGATGAAATATAAATCACAGAATGAAAGCCTAATTTAGCTTTGTCATATGTAGCTAAACTTTCCAATTATATTTTTAGTCATGTTATAGTGCTGTCAAGATATAAGCAAGAATTTATAGGGTTATAATGCTAACTGCGGTCTACAAAAGCTCTAAAAGAGCAGATACCTACCTTTACATAGAAAAACGCGATGATTTTAGCAAAATACCTGAACCTTTAATGGGTATGTTTGGTACACCAATTTATATCATGATGTTTGATTTATCAAAGAGGGAACGCTTAGGTGTTGCTAACATCAATCTTGTTCAGTCTGAGTTAACTGAAAAAGGGTTTTATTTACAATTACCACCAAAAGAAGACAATCTTTTGGATGAATTAAAAAAACAAAACGGAGTAGATAGTGTCTAAATTCGTTCTTCCTATATTGATCGCTTCAAGTTTATCATTCTCAACGCTTGCAAATACACAAGCTAAATTCGATGAATACGTTTCGAAATTAAAGGTTGAAGCGTTAGAGAAAGGTTATAGTCAAGCCCTAATTGACGATGCTTTTTCAACGGTCAAATTCAAAAAGAAAGTTATAAAAGCTGATAAAAACCAACCAGAAGTTGTTGAAACTCTAGAGACTTATCTACCAAAACGTGTGCCTCAGTGGAAAGTTGATAGGGCAAGAAACCTATATGCAAAGCACAAACCTGTTTTAGAAACGATCGCGAAAGAATATGGCGTTCAAGCTAGATTCATTGTTGCCCTATGGGGACTTGAAAGTAACTTTGGTCGTATTCAGGGCGGTCATCCTGTTATCAGCTCTGTAGTGACACTGGCATTCGATGGAAGACGAGAAGCGTTATATAAGCGACAGCTTTGGGCTGCACTCGACATATTAAAAGATGGCCATATTAGTTTAGATAAATTCAAAGGCTCGTGGGCAGGTGCTATGGGCCAAACTCAGTTTATGCCGACTTCTTTTAATTCCTATGCCGTTGATTATGATGGTGACGGGCGAAAAGATATTTGGACGACTGAAGTTGATGCTTTTGCTTCTATTGCGAATTACTTAAAACAGGCTGGTTGGAATGATAATCTCACCTGGGGCCGTCAGATCAAGTTACCTGAAAATTTTGACCATAAATATGTTTTAAAGCGTGGCACTAAAACGCGTAAGCAATGGTTAGAATACTGGAAAGATTCAGAGCGCTCTTTAAGTGACTGGCAAGCACTCGGCTTACGCAGAGCGGATGGTTCTGATTTACCGAAAGTTGAAATTACAGCCGCTTTAGTAATGCCTGACGACATCAATGGTCGTATGTATTTAGCTTATGATAACTATAAAGCACTTATGCATTGGAATCGCTCCTATTACTTTGCAACAAGCGTTGGATATTTGTCTGACAGAATAGGTTATCCGAAAATTTAGGGCGATTTTTATACAAAAAGGCAGCTTAAGCTGCCTTTATGTATGACCATAATGTCTTCAAATGTTAAATCATTTCTTAAGAATCTTATCTTTTAAATCTATTACTTTACTAACCGATGAGCCCAGTTTCATTAGCGTTTGTAATTGTTCTGGAGAAAGTCTTTGCAATTCAGCTGACCACTTTGTCACTGTCTCTAGCAAGTCATGAATCTGATGCATTTGCTCTTGTGCATAAGCCTCCTCATTAGAATCGGCTGGTTCTATAATTGAATCTCTAAGCAAGGTAAGTGTTGGATCGATTTCTCTTTTTCTTCTTTCTTCAAAAACTTTATTTGCCAAATCCCAAATAGACCCATTTGGTGCATAATATTCTTTTCTGTCTCCAGGTACATGTATAACTTTTACTAGTTGCCATGATTGCAGCTCTTTAATGCCCATACTGACATTACCGCGGCTTATCCTGAGTGCTTCAGCGATTTCATTTGCACTTAAAGGCTGCTCACTAATAACCAGCAGGCCGACCATTTGACCAATCGTTCGGTTAAAACCCCAGCGGCTGCCCATTTCACCACAGTGCAATACAAAGTTTTCTAATTTATTAGATAAAATCATTTTTAAAATTTCAGTAAAATTTGAAAGATAATTTAGACTTAGCCGAATTTAATTGCAAGGAAATTATTGAATAAATATGGTGGAGAATAATAAGAAAAAGAGGAGCTAAGCTCCTCTATAGGCTGTTTAACAGTATATTACCTTACAGCGAACATAATTAGACCAGGTAGTACAAAGAATGAACCAAGTACATAACCTAACGCTGCAGGTTTATTTTCAGCACCAATTTTTGCTAGCTTGTCAGCAAGCTGTAACGGAATTTCGCGAAGTAGTGGCATACCGTATATTAGAGATACCGCAAATACATTAAACATTACATGAACAAGTGCAATAGTCAGTGCTACTTCAGCCGCTGGGCCTGTGATAGACGTTGCTGCAAGAAGTGCTGTGATAGTAGTACCAATATTAGCACCTAGAGTGAAAGGATAAATCTGACGTGTAGTAAATACACCACTGCCTGCTAGTGGGATCATTAAACTAGTTGTGGTAGAGGATGACTGAACCATCACCGTTACCGCGGCACCTGATGTGATACCCGCGATTGGGCCACGACCGATTGCGCTGTGAAGTAAATCTTTTGCTTTACCAACCAATGCTTTTTTCAACAATTTACCAAGTGTAGTTACTGCAAAAAGAATCATAGCAATACCGATAACAACCATTGCAATGCCAACAGCTTTTCCATCTAAGAAGCTCACTGCGTCTTTTACCAAACCAACAGCAGGCTTTACAAGTGGTTTAACGAAGTTGTAGCTTTTAAGTGAAAGGTCAGCATCACCAACAAACAAATGTGCTAGGCTAGACGCGAATTTCTCTAACAGGCCGAACATGATTTCAAGTGGCAAGAAAATCAATACAGCTAAAAGGTTGAAGAAATCGTGAACCGTTGATGCAGAAAATGCACGCTGGAACTCTTCTTTAGAACGAATATGACCAATAGAAACAAGTGTATTAGTAATAGTGGTACCAATGTTTGCACCCATTACCATTGGGATTGCAATGCTTATCGGTAAACCTCCAGCAACTAAACCCACAATTACTGATGTGACAGTTGAAGATGATTGAACCAGTGCAGTTGCTAGTGCACCAAGTAGTAATGCAACAAATGGGTTGGTTGCGAATGAGAATATCTCTTTAGCGCCAGCACTACCGCCAGATGCTAATTTAAAACCACCACTGACTGTACCAACGGCAACTAATACTAAATAAACTAAGAAAGCAATTGCAGCCCAGTTTAAGATTTTATTGAAAAGTGTTTGCTGATTAGAAGCACTCATAATGTTCTCGTTTTGTTTATGCCTAATATGGCATTTTCATGAAGTTTTTGTTTCAGGCGGCATTAGAGCAGACAAATATTACAGAAATATTTCACCCTGGTGATTGTGTAATCATTCGAGTGCTTAAAGCCATAAAATAAATGAGGATAGTATAGATATATAGTTACAGATTTATTATTTTACATTCATTAACAAACTAATTGATGTGCAATCTGATACAATCCATATTTGATCCATAGTTGGTTCATAAATTGTAAATATGAATAATTCTTAATTGTTTCTCTTTGATGCGTTTTTGTTGTTTTTTTGTTTTATGTTTGTATTTTGAATTTTGCAGTTTTGCTGTAAAAGCAAATGACCTCGTTCTTGATAAGCATGGTTTGGTCTATGAGCTTAAGGAATTTGGTAAGATGCATCTTAATTATAACAACAGCATGTTTGATTATAATGAAATTAGAGATAACAAAAATTGGGTAGATGCTCATAATCTAAGACAAAAGCCGCAAATTCATAATTACAGTAAATGGTTAAAAATTGATATGGATAATCAGTCTGATATTGAAAACTGGTATCTATCCTTTGGCTATGCGCGGCTACCCTTGTTAAGAGTTTATGAAATTGAGGACTCGAGTTTAAAGTTAAAGTTTGAACTCAATAACAATGATACGTTTTATGATAGGCCGATTTATGACCCACAACTTTATATTCCTATAAATTTAGGCTTGGCCAGTAAACACACACTTTTGATAGAATATAGAACGTTTGCAAACGCGCCCGCCAATATTAGATTACATAACTATAAACATTACTTAGCTACTTCCCAAAAAAGCACACTCATTAATGGTGCAATAGCTGGAATTGTTATAGCCATTCTCCTCATTATCAGTGTTAATCTATTTTTCAACCCGAATAAAACCAACATTTATTACGCACTGTGGACGTTCACTTTTTTAATGATTGTCTTGGATATGGCTGGTTTTACCTCAAAATATTTTTGGCCTAAATCAGGCGGTGAGTCTGGTTTGTTTTCAATTCTGTTAATGACTTCTGTGCCAATTTTTCATTTGCTTTTTATCAAGAGTTTCTTACAGCTAAAGCAATTTAATAATAAACTATGTAAAGTTTATACTTATTTGTTGTATACCTATTTAGTACTACTTCCGGTTTCATTGTGGTTCAACACTGTATTTTTTAATTTAATACTGAGCACCCTCGTTACTCCATTATTTATATACACAGCTTATTGGAGCTGGTATCAAAATGCTCCGGGTATAAGTGTTTTCTCATTGAGCCTTTTTAATCATGTTCTGTTTGTAAACGTGTTGACCATAGTTGGTGCCAGTTACGGTAATATTTTCCCAAGCCTTGAGATTTCGGATTATATAAAAATAGGGTATTTGCTTGAGGTTAGCCTATTTACAGTTGCTTTGGCCATACAAAATAAATCAGTACAAAACCAACTAGTTTGTTATCTTGAAACTCAAGTCGATGTGTTAAATCAAAACCTTCATAAAGAAAAACTTCAGCAGGAATCAAGTATTGAAGCTGTAAAACAAAAAGAGGAGAAGCTCTTTGCAGACTTGTCTCACGAATTAAGAACACCACTCACCGTGATGAAGGTTCAAGTAGAATCACTACAACACAATATTGTCGATAATGTACATACAAGCTATGGCAAACTTATGAGCAAAATTGATGAACTAAATTCATTTATTGATCATTTAATGCAAGTATCTCCGAATATGCAAACTTTAATCGTGAAACAACATAAAGTTCAAGATTTACTATTACATATTCAATCTATTAATGTAGACAGTACTAAATTGAGTTTGTCATTCCCTGATGAAACATGTCTATCTAGTCGGCAAAAGACACTGCTTTTAGAGTATGATCATCAAGCCTTGATTACTGTATTTAATGAGTGTTGTGACAATGCCATTGCACATGGTGGCTCACAAATGAAAATTTCGATAGATATTGATAACGAATCAAATGTACTTGAAATAAATATGGATAATTCGGGTGAAGCAATCTCTTCAGATTTATTCAAAGACATATTTGATCCGCTTGTACGTTTAGATAAAGCAAGGCAAAATTCAAGTAAGCATAAAGGCGTTGGTTTAAGTTTATGCAAGCAGATTATTGAAGCAAATCATGGGCAAATTTTTGCTTCTAATGGTGCACTTGGTGGATTAAGTGTTCATATTGTATTGCCTTTAAAAATGTTACAAACCGTTTAAACTTACATTTATACGTGGTTTTTTTATTACGCTCTGGCACACTGTGATAAATATCTTAATCAGGATACACGATGTTTAAATATTCCTTTATTGCCATTGCTTTGTCCGCTTCTTTAGCTGGTTGTAGTGCCACAGGAGCTGACGTAAAGCGTACTTCAGAATCTATTCAACAAATTAATCAAAATGAACTAGTTAACAGTTTAAGTGAAGATTACTTCAATTCAATGGTTAGCCTCAGCCCAATATCAGGCACATACATGGGAAGGCAAGGAGTGAATGATAAGTTTGATACTGCCGCAACCAATGAAAGCCTCAAAAAAACATATGAATTACTTACATCTTATCAGCAGAAGCTAGATAAAATTGATAAAAGTCGTTTATCTGGTCAAGCTTTGCTTAGCTACGAAATTTTGGAACGTGATCTCGCTTTTTCAAAAAAAGGTTATGAATTTCCAAGTCATATGATGCCAATCAATCAAATGTCTGGTTTGCATAATGTGTTTGCTGGGTTAGGTTCAGGTCAAAGTGCCCAGCCATTTAAAAGTGTTGAAGATTATAAAAACTTTGTTAATAGAGCTGATGGTTTTATTGAATGGCTTTCAGGTATAGAGACAAATATGCGCTTGGGCGTAGAAAAAGGTGTCGTCTTACCCAGAGCACTCACAGTAAAACTCATTCCTCAGTTTGAAGCACATATTGTAGAGGATGAAACTGAATCGGTTTTTTGGGGGCCAATTAATAACTTTCCTGAATCCTTCACAACAGCAGAAAAAGAAGAGTTAACTACTAAATATAAATCAATGATCCTTGACAAGCTTGTCCCTGCCTACAAGGAAATGACTCATTTTTTAAATACAGAGTATTTACCTAATAGTCGTGAAAGCGTTGGCTATAGTTCGTTACCAAATGGTAAAGCTTGGTATGAATATCAGATCGCGAGTCATACAACCTTAGACATGAACGCTGATGAGATCCATAAAATTGGTTTAAGCGAAGTTGCTCGTATAAGAAATGAAATGGAATGGGTGAAAGGTCAATTAAAATTCGATGGTGACTTACAAGCGTTCTTCGAGTTTTTAAGAGAAGATGAACAGTTTTATTTTAAATCTGCAGATGAACTGATTAGTGCCTATGTTGAAGTTAAGAAAAAAATAGATGCACGTGTACCAATGCTATTTGATGTAGCACCTAAGGCTGACTATGAAGTTAAACTAGTAGAACCTTTTAGAGCAGAGTCAGCAGCAGGTGCATCATATGCTGCGCCTGCACCTGACGGCAGTCGACCTGGTGTATTTTATATAAATGCGAATAACTTAAAAGCACAGCCAAAGTTTTTAGTTGAGACCTTGTCTATTCATGAGGCCGCACCTGGACACCATTTTCAAATTGCACTTCAGCAAGAAGTAGAGGGACTTCCAAGTTTTAGAAAGTTTGGCGGATACACTGTATTTGCTGAAGGCTGGGCCCTTTATGCTGAGAGTCTTGGTAAAGATCTTGGTTTATTTACAGATCCACTTATGTGGTACGGTCGTTTAGTTGACGAACAATTAAGGGCCATGCGTCTCGTTGTCGATACAGGCTTACATGCTAAGGGCTGGTCGCGTGAAAAAGCAATTGAGTTTATGCTGGAGAACTCGTCAATGGCAAAGTCTGATGTTACGGCAGAAGTCGAACGTTACATAGGCTGGCCAGGGCAAGCAGTCTCATACAAGGTTGGGCAGTTTAAAATTCAAGAGTTAAGGGATTATTCTGAACAACAACTCGGTGATAAATTTGATGTTAAGGCGTTTCATACACAAATCTTAATTGATGGTGCACTGCCAATGCCAATTCTAGAAACTAAAGTTAAAAAATGGGTTGAATCACAACGCTGAACAGTCTTTTAGGGTCAACATTAGTTGGCCCTTTGCTTGTCCTGCCCCCATCAAGTAAAATTTAGTTGTTTATAGTAATTCGAGAGAACAATGGGCGCAGAACAATTTTGGCAAACTAAATCACTTGAACAAATGAATGACCTAGAGTGGGAGAGTATTTGTGATGGGTGCGGTAAGTGTTGTCTACATTCATTTATAGACAGTGATGAAGAAGATTTTTCAAGTACTGATCATCTAAGAGAAGGAGAGACTCTTATATACTCTAGCTTAGTTTGTCAGTATATAAATGAACAGACTTGCGCATGTACACGTTATGCAGAGAGGCAAATGCTCGTCCCATATTGTGTCAAACTCACCAAAGAAAATTTAAAAGATATTTTCTTCATGCCTAATAGCTGTAGCTACAGGCGCCTTTATGAGGGTAGGGGCTTAGCGAGTTGGCATCCTTTGCTGAATAAAGGCAAAAAAGACAAAATGAATGAGCTTGGTATCAGTATTCAAGAAAGAGTCACTAAAGATAATATGGTTGATATTGAACAAGATTTTGAAGACTATATTGTGGAGTGGCCTGAGTTTGATTGTGATTGATTAAAATTCAGCAAAAGGCTAGATTATACTTGATCTAGCTTATTTGCTTTTATATTCGCTAGTTCAGTGGTAAGTCAACCTCAATTTTCAACCCACCCAACTCGCTTTCTGTTGCGTTAATTTCACCTTTGTGTAAATCGACAATCTGTTTAACAATCGATAGTCCAATACCATGTCCTGGTGTTTCAGTGTTCGACATATTTGGCACACGAAATAGATGGTCAAAAATTCGCTCTAAGTGCTCTTTCGGCACTGCCGGAGCACTATCTTGTACGATTATTTTAAAATGATGCTCACATGCCGCAAAATACACATCAATCTTACCATTCTGATGTGTGTATTTTTTTGCATTGCTGTATAAATTCGCAATTAACTGTTTAACCCGAAATGGATCTATGTTTGCAAATTTCCTGTTAAATCCATTAGTTCCAATTGTTAATTTTTGCTCAGTTTCCTGAGTCGTTAATTCATTTTGAATTTCGGTCACGAATGAGTTTAGTTCTGTTTCTTGAGTATTTAGTGTGAAATTAGCAGTTTCAAGTTTAGCAAGGCCTGCTAAGTCCTTAACTAGGTGGTTCAGATCAGTGAGCTTTTCACTTATCTTAGAGAGGTTTTCAGGCTTACACTCAATGATTTGATGCTGCATTGCTTCAATATGTAAGCTGGCTATGGTGACTGGGTTACTAAGGTCGTGAGCTATTTGTGAGAATAGTTGGTTCCTTTGTTCTAGAAGCTTATTAAGGTGCAGTCTTTGTTGCTGTTCTAATACCCTATTTTGTCTTATTTTAATGTAAATGATGAGTGAAAAGGAGACAAAAACAACTAATAGGATGATAAATCCCATTTTTTGGTTTTGTTGCTGAGCTAATTCATTACTGATTAGAAGATTTTCTTGCTCTTTCTCAGCAAGTTTTTGCTCTTTTTCTTTTGCTTCTATTGTATTTTGTAAATAAGCCAATCTATGTGAATAATTTTCTTTATAGGCCTTAGATTGCAATGCAAGTAACTTATTTTGTACTAAATAGGCATTTTTAAAATCTGTTATTTTTTGATAAGCACGATGTATTATGCTGAGGCTTGCTTGCCTTCTGTCTCTCAATGTATCTTCATCGCCAAATTCCAACGCTTGTTTAGCAAATTTAAGTGCTTTTTTGGGATTATCAATCGCTAGGTTTAATTCACCTAGGTGATTCCAAACAGAGGTTTTTAGATGGTAGTCTTTTTCGATGTTTTTTAGGAAAATTAAATTGCTCTTTTCAAGTGAACGCGCTTTTTCTAAATTACCTTTTCCAGCATAGTTTAGAGCCATGTTGTGTGTTGACCAGGCAACATTGCGTCTATTACCTATTGATTGAAAAATATCCATAGCTTCTTGCGCATGATGAATACCAACATCATATATTTTAAGTTTGTAAGCTTGATAAGATAATTTAGTAAGGCTGTGAGCGATATCTTGTTTATTGTCTGTCTTTCTGTCTAAGACTAGAGCTTCCTGAAACTTTTTGTAGGATAGTTGGTGTTCACCAATCTTATTGTAGGAATCGGCTATACCATATAAGGTGCTTGCCATTTTGTTATCTGACACCTTGAGTTTGGTATTGATTTGATAGTCTTTTAATTTATATTCTAATGCAGTCTGAAAGTCACCTAAATGGTCATAAGCACGACCATAAAAATAGTTAATAGAAGCTAAATTCTTTTGACTTAACTTATCCTTATTGTCTTTGTGATAAGCACGAACAATATCAAGACCTTTTTGGTAGTTACTGGTTCTAAGTTCTATCGATGCTTGCCTTATAACTGCATCAGTTAAACGTTCAATGTTGCCTGATTTTTTAAAATTATATATCGCATTTTCAATGCTCTCACGTGCATTATCATACTCATTGTTGTGATGCTGAATGTCTGCTAACTGCTTAAACAAACTTGCTATATTTATATGACTGTAATTATAAGCAGGGAAACTAATTTCATTTTGTAGTATTTTTTTTGCCTCATCAATTTGTCCAATATTACTTAGCGCTTTACTGTAAGAAACATAATATTCACATGCTGCAATTTGATCAGTAAGGCTAGAAGAGTCAACCTGTTGAAAAGCAGTAACTTTGAGCTCATTATTGGGCAGTGTTTGAATGGCTTTGAGTTCAGTTATACTCGTCGCGTTTGATTTTGTAGCTATTAAAGCAAGTAAGCAAAACAACCATATCCTTGCAAGTATAGACAATCTATCCTACTCCTTGAGAAAAAGATTTATATTGTACTTAAACTTTTACATGCTGCAATCGTAAAAATACATGTTCTATACTTTATGAGTTTAAGATTTATGAATTTCTGTCGATTATATAGACCGTAACACTAAAAATTTTGTTAAAAAAGAGTTGCAAAGGTTGCGTTTAAATAAAAATAAGTAGGATCCCAATGCTTCAATCATTACGTTTTTCAACCAAAGTAACTGCTGCGGCGTCTTTGGTTCTAGTGATCATCTTAGGGCTGTTCACAATCAATAATTTCATCGTTATGAGAGCCCAAACACAAGAACAACTTACTGCTGTTTTACATGAAATATCAAATTCAGTATCACAAAATATTGCCAATTGGCTTAACGATCGACTCAAGATTGTTGAATCAGTTGCCAAAGGCCATAACCAATCAGATACTGAAGCAGAAATATTAAGGCGTCTTAGAACTGCTGATATTGCAGGTGAGTTCAAAAATACTTATATAGGTATGCCTAATGGTAGATTCGTTTTGGATGATCCTACAATCCAATTGCCAGCAGATTACGATGCAACAACACGGCCTTGGTATAAATTAGCAGAGCAAAAGCGCTCTACTGCATTTACTACGCCTTACATTGACGTAACAACTAATGAGTTAACAATATCTGCTGTGGTACCATTATTCGAAAGCGGTCGATTAAGCGCTGTCGCTGGCGGTGATATTGATATGGCCACTATAACTGACATCATAAATGAAATAGACTTCTTAGGTTTTGGTTATGGTTTTTTACTAGACAGTGAAGGCAGAATTCTTTCGCACCCAAATACCAGATTAAATGACAAACCAATGACTGAGTTGTTTGGTAAGCGCCTTTCTTTGCAAAGTGAATTCGTTGAAATGCAGTTAGAAGGTGTAGAAAAAATAGTGTCTTTCGTCCCGATGAAGGGCATCAATAACGTTAATTGGTACCTAGGTGTTGTAATTAATAAAGAGATTGCCTACTCATCAGTATCTTCGTTTAGAAACATGGCTTTAATTTATCTTGTAATTGGTGTGGTAGCGATTGTTGTCATGCTTCAATTGTTACTTAAATATTTAATGATTCCTGTTAAAGAGCTAAATGATGCCATTAAAGACATTGCACAGGGTGAAGGTGATTTAACTCAGCGCTTAAGTTGCTCTAATGACGATGAATTTGGTGAGTTGTCGACTCAATTTAATATTTTTGTTGACAAAATTCATGCTTCTATAAAGCAAGTAAGAGAATCTACATTAACTTTACAACAATCAATCACTAGTATGAATGAGCAAGCTAATGAAGCTCTTTCACTATATAACGACCAAACTAAACGAACTGATAGTGTTGCAACAGCTATTAATGAATTATCCTCTAGTGCGCAAGAAATAAGTAGTAACGCACATAATGCGTCTGAGCTTGCTTCTGAAGCTAACAATCTTAGCTCAGATAGTCAAAATGTACTTAACTCAAACATTGTCGGTATTTCTTCTTTAAGTGATAAAATGGCACAAGCACAAGATACAGTTACTAGTCTTGATCAACATTCAGCTAGTATTGGACAAGTGCTTGAAGTAATAAAAGGTGTCAGTGAACAAACTAATCTTTTAGCGCTTAATGCGGCAATAGAAGCTGCAAGAGCGGGTGAAGCCGGTAGGGGGTTCGCTGTAGTTGCCGATGAAGTGAGACAACTTGCACAACGCACACAAGAGTCAACTCAAGAAATAGAGAATACTATCTCAGACCTTCAACTTGGTTCTAGTACAGCTGTTGCTGTTATGGTCGAAGCATTGAAAGACTCTTCAGAAAGTGCGAATAAAGCTGCTGCTGCAGGTGACAAAATGCAATCGGTTACATCAGCCATAGACGCAATTGATGGCGTTAATCATGCTGTGGCTAGTGCAACTCAACAGCAAAATGATGTTATACATAACTTAGATTCTGACATCCATCATATCAGCGACATTAGCAAACAAGGTGTTGATAACCTTCACCATACTTTAGAAGAATGTAGAACACTACAAGCTCAATTTAAAAACTTAGAAGAGATGTTATTAAAGTTTAAAGTTTAATTACACATCAGTGCTTAAATATTATAAAAGTTCCTTTTGGAGCTTTTATAATATTTTAGTACTGACAGATATAAATAAGAATAAACAGTCGTTAATAGTCAGAATCAACTATATCTTTTTTTCATCGCATTATTTAAATTAATTATTGCTCCTGTAACAAAAATGTATTTTTTTCGCAACACCATTGTCATTTTACCTCTTTAAAATGCACGCAATTTCATAACAATCAATCTAAGGTGTATGCGATGAAGTGCATTAACCCTCTGCTTCTTGCAGGTGTTTTAGCAACAGCAACTGGTGTTCACGCCAACTCTTTAAATCCTGTTGTTGAAAAAAGTGCAGCGATTAATGACTCTGCTTTAAAAACTCAGGGAAAAATTGACTCTATTTCTGACTCTATGCAGTCGAAATTACAAAAATTCAAAACATTAAATAAAGAAATTGATGGTTTGATGGTTTACAACAGTCAATTAGATAAACAAATTAAAAACCAATTAGCAGAGATGGCTGACATCAATGCATCAATGGATCAAGTGTCAGTTATTGAGCGCCAAATCACCCCGTTAATGCTTAACATGATCACAGGTCTTGAGCAATTCGTTGCCTTAGATGTGCCTTTCCTTTTAGAAGAGCGTAAGCAGCGTGTTTCAAAGCTTCGTGAAATGATGGAACGTGCTGATGTGACATCAAGTGAAAAATTCCGCCGTGTACTTGAAGCTTATCAAGTTGAAGTTGAATACGGTCGCACCATTGAAGCTTACCCAGCACTTATTAACGTTGCAGGTCAAGAGCGCGAAGTCGATTTCTTACGAATCGGTCGTCTTGAACTGATGTATGTCACTAAAGATGGAAAAGTGGCAGGTATTTGGGAAAAAGAAACAAAACAATTCAAAGAATTACCAGATACAAATATCAGTCAAATCAACAAAGCACTACGCATTGCACGTAAGCAACTTGCCCCTGATATGTTAACGCTACCAATTAACGCTGCGAAATAAGAGGTCTTAAAATGAAACTTTTAAAGAAATTTAGTCAAGCTGCGATTTTAGCGACGACTTTTGGTTTGTCTGGCGCAGCGATGGCTGATGAAATTAATTTAGATACGTTACTTAAAACGCTAGAGCAAGGGCAAGTTGCTCAAACTGCTGAAAACAAAGCAAGAGAAGCTGAATTTGTTACAAAACGAAATGAGCAAGATGCAGCACTACGTAAGCTAACTTCGGATAGAAATTCTCAATTAGCACGCTCGGAACGTTTAGAAACGTCATTTGAAGAAAATGAAATCAAGCTTCAAAACCTGTCAGATACCTTGAGCAAACGCATGGGTACTTTGAAGGAGTTATTTGGTGTTCTTCAGCAAGTATCTGGCGATGCCAGTAATAAATTCCAAACATCTGTTGTTTCAGCAGAAATTTCTGGCCGTAGCGCGTTTATGGATGAAATGGCAGCAAAGATGGGCTCAAGTTCAAAACTTGCTTCAATTGAAGACATCGAAAAGGTGTGGTTTGAACTACAACGTGAAATGACAGAGCAAGGAAAAGTTTCTCGTTATAACGCAGAAGTTATTGTTGCTGGTGGCGAGAAAGTTAATAAAGAAGTTTTACGTGTTGGTGCATTCAACTTAATTGCTGATGGTAAATATTTAACTTTCAACCCTGTCACAAACACAATTTCAGAACTAACAAGACAACCGGTTGCACGTTATCAGACTTCAGCTGCAGATTTACAAGCAGCAAATAGCGGTGTAGTTGATTTCGCACTAGATCCAACCGGTGGTTCGATTTTAGGCCTATTAGTTCAAGCGCCTAATACAGAAGAGCAGGTTCATCAAGGTGGCTCTGTTGGTTATGTGATTTTAGCAACTGGTGTTATCGCTTTACTTATCGCACTTGAACGTTTCATTAGTTTAATGTTGATGAGTGCTAAAATTCGTCGTCAACTTAAAGACACAACACCGCGTGAAGATAACCCGCTTGGCCGTGTGATGAAAGTTAAAGAGCAATATCCAGATGTTGCTTACGACACGTTAGAGCTAAAGCTAAGTGAAGCAATCCTTCGTGAAATGCCAAAGATTACTCGTAATCTAACTCTGATTAAGATTATCTCAGTTGTAGCACCTCTATTAGGTCTACTAGGTACAGTAACGGGTATGATTAACACTTTCCAAGCAATCACGTTATTCGGGACTGGTGACCCTAAGTTGATGGCGGGTGGTATTTCACAGGCACTTGTTACAACCGTACTGGGCCTAGTTGTTGCTATTCCTACAGTATTCTTATACACGCTTTTAAATACGCGTTCTCGTAACCTGTTACTTATTTTACAAGAACAAAGCGCAGGCATTATTGCAGAGCGTAGCGAGAAAGGAGCGTAAACGTGGTTTTATTGCTAGATGCAATTAACGCACTACGCAGCTTTCTAGATACAGGTGGCCAGGTACTCCTGGTCATCGGTGTCCTTATCTTCGCAATGTGGTTACTTATTTTAGAGCGCTTTATTTATCTATTCGGTCTATACCGTCAACAGCGTAAAGAGGTAATCGCTAGCTGGAAAGCACGTTCAGAGCGTAATAGCTGGAATGCGGAACAAATTAAACAAGCTCAGATTTCACGTATTGGGATTAAGTTAAATACAAACCTGCCATACATAGGTGTCATGGTTGCTTTATGTCCTTTATTGGGTCTGTTAGGCACAGTTACAGGCATGATTGAGGTATTCAACGTAATGGCCATCACAGGCACAGGTAGCGCTCGTTCAATGGCTGCGGGTGTGTCTAAAGCCACTATTCCAACCATGGCCGGTATGGTCGGTGCACTTTCAGGTGTATTTGCTGTGACATTTTTACAGCGCAAAGCGAAACGTGAAGTTGAGTTGTTAGAAGATAAATTGTTGCTAGATCACTAAGTAACATAAGGTAAAGAATTATGAGAGCACCATTAGCAAAAGTTTTTCAAGAAGAAGAAGCAGAAGAAATCAACATGACACCAATGCTTGATGTTGTATTCATCATGCTAATCTTCTTCATCGTTACAGCTTCTTTCGTAAAAGAAGCGGGTATAGATGTCAACCGCCCAGAGGCTGCAACTGCAGTTAAAAAGCAGCGTGCAAATATCTTAGTTGCGATTTCTGATAAAGGTGAGATTTGGATAAATAAACGCCAGATTGATATACGAGCGGTACAAGCGAATATTGAACGCTTAAAAGCTGAAAACCCGCAAGGTAGTGTGGTTATCCAAGCTGATAAGAAAGCGACAACTGAGCTACTTATCAAAGTAATGGATGCTTCAAGAGCTGCAGGCGCGTTTGATGTATCGATTGCGGCACAGGAATCATAGGAGCAAAGATGCGTTATTTAACCGCTTTATTGATTGCCGCTACGATCACCTTTTTCCTATTTTTAGGAATGCAGGCATTGATCCAAAGTGGTGAAGGCGTGATGACTGATCCAGCTAAGGGTCAAGTGCTTGATTTTGTTAGGTTGAAGAAAGAAGAAACTGTACAAAAGAAAGAGCGAAAGCCACAAAAGCCACCGACTCCTAAGGAGCCGCCTCCACCTATGGAAGCTCCACAAATGCAGGCAAACAATTTAGATGCTGCAGGAGCTGATTTTGATTTCAGTGCTGATGTACAAGCAGATGTTGATTTAGGTGGTGGTTTAGCTCTGGAATCAAGTGATGGTGAATACCTTCCGATTGTTAAAGTTGCACCAGTCTATCCAAGGCGAGCTCTTTCACGAGGCATTGAAGGATATGTGATTGTTGAGTTTGTAGTAACTAAACAAGGTACTGTTCGTGATCCTAAAGTGATCACTGCTGAGCCACAGAGTATTTTCGACAGAGCCGCATTGGATGCTGCCTTGAAGTTTAAGTATAAACCCCGTGTTGTGAACGGCGAGGCGGTTGAAGTGGCCGGTGTTCAAAACAAGATCTCATTCCAGATTAATGGATAGGTTTTGTGAGTGTTGCGAGGAAATATTAATGAATATTAAAAAGTTAACTTTAACCGTTAGTATTGTTTTATCAGTGTCTGTTTTACCTAGTTTGTTATCCGTGACCCCTCTCACTGACATGAACACTGTGTATGCAGAAACTAAAACTAAACGAGTACCTGCGCTCAGAAACAAAGTGTATAGCCAATTGGCAAGAGCTCAAAAACTAGCTGATGAAGGTAAGGTACAAGAAGGGCTAGAAGCCTTAGACAACATTAAAGCAAGAGCAAGTAGCATGAATGCTTACGAAGTTGCGATGATGTATAACTTCTATGGTTTCATTTACTACAACGAAAACCAGTTAGACAAGGCTATTGAATCTTTTGAGCAAGTGATATCTGAAGAACAAATCCCAGAATCACTAAGACAGTCAACGACTTTTAGTCTTGCTCAGCTTGCTATGGCAAACAATGAATATTCGAAGGTCATCGTTTATCTTGATAAGTGGAAATTGGGTAATACTAAGCCGATTGCAAACAGTTACTATGTTTTACGTGCTAATGCACATTACCTTCAAAAGCAGTTCAACGAAGCGCTAGAAAGTATTAATGTAGCTATCAGCTTTGCAGAAAGCCAAAACGAGAAACCAAAAGAAAACTGGTTGGTATTACAGCGTGCGCTTCATTATTCTTTGAATCAACCAGAACAAGTCGTTCAAGTACTTAAAAAAATGGTTAAGCTTTATAACAAACCAGAATATTGGGTACAACTTGGAGGCATGTATGGTGAAGTGGGAGATGGTAAAAAGCAACTTGCTATATTAGAGGCTGCAAAGCAACAAGGTTTTATACGATCTAAAAATGAAATCATGCAGTTAGCCCAAGTCTATATGTACAACGGTTTGAACTTTAAGGCTGCATCGGTTTTGAAAGAGGGTATTTCGAGCGGTAAAATAGAAAATAGCGCTAAAAATCAGGCATTCATCGCAGAAGCCTTTGTACAAGCAAGAGAGGATGAAAAATCAATTTCGCACTTTAAGCAGGCTGCTGCAAAGGTTGAACATGGTAATTACTCTCAAAGGCTAGCAGAAGTCTATTTAAACTTAGAACAGTTTGAAGAAGCTGCGGATTATGCCAGAGAGGCCCTCGATAAAGGCAAACTCAATTTTGAATCAAATGCATACGTAGCCCTTGGTATGGCACAGTATAACCTTGAAAATTTCGACGCTTCAATTTTGGCTTTTGAGCAAGCTGAAAAACATAAGAAATCTTCGAGACTTGCTAAACAATGGATTAAGTTTGTCAAAAAAGAGAAACTACATTCTGAGAGCTTAAAGCAAGCACTTTTATAATGTGAGAGAATCGCAACACCAAAGCCGTGGTTAGTTTATCTATCACGGCTTTTTCTATTTATAAGCCAAATTAAAAAATCTTTATTGCCCGTTCCTAAATTTGGTTTATTCATAAGTATGTATTAATACTGTCATCTAACTTTATATTAAATGTAACCTAACAGTAACAAAACTCCATTACTTTATGCATCAAGCTTTTTGCGTATTTACCGACTTATTATATTTTGGAGATTAAAATGAAACTTTCTGGGTTTTTTAAAGCTAGCCTAATTACTTCTGCTCTTGTACTTGCTGGTTGTGGTGGCGGTGATATCAACGTAACACCAACAACAAATGATAACCGTGTAGACAACTCTACCAGCAATGTAACAAATAATACTGGAGGTGATAACTCAGGAAACAATGGCGGCGGTACTACAACACCACCGACTACTGCAATTGAATGTGCTTCTTACACAATGGATGGTGTTGAGTTTAAAGGTAAGCCTGATGACGCAAATAAAAACTGTGTTTATAGCCAAGCCTTTGCAAGTAACGCAAAAGACATTACTGCTTCTTTCTTAATCCCTGCTTTGCCAGATGGTGGTGCACACATTTTTGAAGGTGAACTATTCATCGGTGCTGATGTAGACACATCGAAAGGTGGCGTGATTGATGTTAATGGACCTACTTTAACAATAGAAGCTGGTGTAAACATTGCCTTCACTAAGCCAGAAAGCTTTATCCGTATTGCTCGTGGTGCAAACATCGAAGCAATTGGTGAAATCGACAAGCCTATCGTATTCACAAGTATCAGCGACATTGATGGCGATGATTCAACTTCTGCACAAATTGGTGACTGGGGCGGTATTCAAATTAACGGTATGGGCCAATCAATTCGTTGTGCTAAAGCAGATGCAGAAGCAGGCCAGTGTAACCATAAAGCAGAAGGCATTGTTTCTTATTACGGTGGTAATGATGCTGCTGATGACAGTGGTACGTTAAAGCATGTTGTTATTAAATATGCAGGTTATGAAGTAACACCAGATAACGAACTAAATGGCTTAACGCTTAATGCTGTTGGTTCAGGTACTGAAATTGAGTTCATTCACGTTCACAATGGTGCAGATGATGGTGTCGAATTATTTGGTGGCTCTGTAGATATCAAACACATTGTTATCACAGAATCAGTTGATGACGGTATTGACTGGGATGAAGGTTGGAAAGGTAATGGTCAGTTTATCCTAGTTCATTCTAAAGAGCACGGTAATCACGGTTTTGAAACTGATGGTGCAAAGAAAGCGCCAAGCGAAGATTCTGAGTTAGTAACTACTGTTTCTTACCCTACCATTGCAAATGCTACTGTTGTTACAAATGGTAAAGTTGATGCTGAAGCTCGTAAAAATACAGGTGCTGGCATGGAAATGAAAGAGTGGGGTAAAGCGAAGTTAGTAAATATGCTATTTGTTAACTCATCTACACAATCTGGTGCAGGTTGTTTTGACCTATTCAATGATAAAGACCAATCTAATGCTGCAGGTGTTCATGCAAACGCGAAAGCTGGTGATATTTCTTTCTCAAACTCTATATTCGCGTGTGGCTTAAATTTCGAAGAAATTAACACTCCACTGACTGGTGAACTTGCTGGTTTTGATATTGAGCAGTGGTTCTTATCTGGTGAAATGAACAAGCTTATCGGCTTTGCCGATTTCTCAAATGTACTAGCTGAAGATGGTGTAACAACGAAAGGCACAATTACTGATAAAGATGGTAATGCGGTTGCAATCGAGTCTGCAAAATTAAATGCAGATAACGCATTCTTTGACGATGTTGCATTTATCGGTGCAATCGGTGAAGGTGCAAGTAACGAGTGGGTTGAGTTTGTAAAAGCGTCAATGGCACGTAAAAACTAATCTAAACCACAAAATAAACTGATAGGGCGCACTTTTGCGCCCTTGTTGAATCAATTTGGTTTAGAGGAATTAAAAATGAAACCAATAAAGCAATTTAAGGCAAATCTAATTACCTTATCTTTACTTTCTTTATTGGCACCAGCATCACAAGTTTTCGCTGCAGATGAAACTGCTCAAGAAATTGAAGAAGTTGTTGCTGTTGGTAGTCGTCTTAAAGGAAGTGCAAGCGCTGTTATTGAAGAACGTAAAAATCAAGCGTTCGTTGCAGATATCATGGGTTCTGAACAGATTTCTAGAACCGGTGATAGTGATGCTGCATCGGCGCTTCGTCGTGTAACAGGTTTAAGCTTAGTAAACGATAAATTTATCTATGTGCGTGGCTTGGGTGAACGTTATTCAAGTGTACGTTTAAATGGTGCAATCGTCCCAAGTCCTGATTTGACTCGTAATGTTATTCCACTCGATATTTTCCCTTCTAGTATTATCGAATCGCTTGCTGTTCAAAAAGCCTACTCACCAGATATGCCTGCTGCATTTGGTGGTGGTGATGTAAATATTCGTACTAAAAGTATTCCATCAGATCGTGTTTTTAAAATCGAAGTTGGTGGAGCATACAAAGATACTAATGATACAGGCCTTGTTTATAATGGCAGTGATGATGACTGGTTAGGGAAAGACGACGGTCTTCGCCAAATGCCAGCAGAAATCCAAATGGCATTAAATACTTATATTAATGGCTTATCTGATTTATCGGTGCGAAATATTCGTAAAGTTGAATCTCAAACACAAGGTTCAGACATTGGCCAGGACGCTGCAATTGCTATAAATAAAGGTCTCATCAAAGCTTTACCACGTGATTTCGGTATGGTCGAAAAAAGTATTGACCCTGACTTCGGTGCAAAAGTTGTGTTTGGTGATCGCTTCGATGATGTATTTGGTTTTGGTGGTCAACTTGGTTTCTTAACTTCTGTTGCCTATGATAATGAATGGTCTAATAGCACAGAGTTCAACTCAGTTTTAGCAACAAAAGACACTGAAGAGCTTGAATGTAGTAAAGATACTTTTACTTGTTATTCTGCTAAAGAAGAAAAACAGTCTACCAAAAATAACATCAAACTAAATGCCTCATTAAATGTTGGTTACAAACTTGATGGACACGATATTAATGCAGGTTACATGATGCTGCGTGACACTGAGAATGAGGCGTCATATGCAATGTATCAAGAACCATCAAAGTCATTAAGTATAGAAAGTGGACAAGTTACACGTAAAAACCTGACTTCTTTTGAACAACGTGAGCTTGAAATTCTTCAGCTCAGAGGTACTCATAATTTAACTTGGTCATTACTTGATGGTGTCGGTGTAGATTGGCATTACACAGATTCAACCGCAACGACTGATATTCCAAGCGAATTAGAAGTTTCTGTACGTGATTTATACGTAAATGGTCAATACTCAGAAACAGTTTATACGGGTAGTTCAGGCGGTAATCCTTATTTATACCGTTACGTAGCGATGGAAGATGAAGTAGAGAACTTTGGTTGGAACGCAAGTAAAGCTTTTTACTTTGATGGCTCTGAGTTAGAGCTTAAAGGCGGTGCTTTCTTTGTCGATAAAACGCGTGATTACCGAACTGATTTCTTAAAATATCGCTTTGGTCAAAATGAAAGCCTTTCACTTGCTGATACGCCAACCCAAGCTTTAGGTATTGGTTCTTACTTTAGAGATGATTCAACTGTTGATTTGACAGATGTCGAACTTCTTTTCCAAGAACCTGCTGCAGATGATTATTTAGC
>CAYZOE010000081.1:0-22400 GCA_964479805.1 uncultured Pseudoalteromonas sp.
CGTGATGAAATCTTTGATGAAAAAGAACTACCGATAAAAATGACGGCTCACACGCCTTGTTTCAGAAGTGAGGCGGGCAGCTATGGCCGCGACACACGTGGTCTAATTCGTCAACATCAGTTTGACAAAGTAGAACTTGTTCAACTTGTTAAACCTGAAGACTCAATGGCTGCACTAGAAGAGCTAACTGGTCACGCTGAGTATATTTTACAAGCATTAGAACTACCGTATAGAAAAGTGGTTTTATGTACTGGTGATATGGGCTTTGGTGCAACAAAAACATACGATCTAGAAGTATGGTTACCAGCTCAAGACACGTACCGTGAAATTTCATCTTGCTCTAATATGTGGGATTTCCAAGCTCGTCGTATGCAAGCGCGTTTCCGTCGTCAAGGTGAGAAGAAGCCTGAGTTACTTCATACGTTAAATGGCTCTGGTTTAGCTGTTGGTCGTACTCTAGTAGCAATTTTAGAAAACTACCAACAAGTAGACGGTTCAATCCAAGTGCCTTCAGTTTTACGTAAATACATGGGCGGTTTAGAAGTCATTAAATAAAACATCACTGAATCACTGTTTGTATGATCAAGGCCGCTTTTTTGCGGCTTTTTTTGTTTGTAAGATCTTAAAAAATAAACGTTTTATTAAAACAAATAATTACTAAGAAATTACAATGTGAATTTTTATTAAAATTAGAAATTTAATTCATTTAAATAAGTTTATTGAATTTTAATTTTAAATATAGTGGTTTGGATGATAATTTTATTTATTTTTCACTTGGGTGAATTTTAATTATGTAATTTATATTGCAGCTATATGAAGAATATGTTTTATTAGGTTTTGAGGGTTGGCCAATCCTGCTTTTATGAAGCATTAAAGTCATTTCTTTAATTGTCTTCGTGTTCTCGTATTTACAAAATTAGACTATTTAAAACATGCACCATTTAAACTTGAGCGTAAGATTAATTTACATTTGAATTTTACGTTTTTATTAACTATTCATTAAATGTTGTAATGTTTTGCAGTGTTAATAAACAAAAGGTGAGGATTTACCTATGAAGAGACAAAAGCGTGATCGATTAGAAAGAGCACACTCCCAAGGATATAAAGCTGGTTTAGCAGGACGCTCTAAAGAAATTTGCCCATATCAACAGTTAGAATCTAGATCAGAATGGTTAGGTGGGTGGCGAGAGGCCGTTGATAACCGCAATATGTTTAAGACTTAACCTACAATAGAGAATTTAATGCAACAAAGCCCTCAATTGAGGGCTTTGTTGCAGAAAACTGGATAACTTAATTAAATTAGAAAGCACTTGTATCTTGGAAAAGACCTACTTTTAAGTCTTTTGCTTCATAGATAACGCGACCGTCAACTTCAACTGTACCGTCAGCCATACCCATAAACAACTTACGCTTAATTACACGTTTCATATCTACACGGTAAGTTACTTTTTTAGCAGTAGGTAAGATTTGACCAGTGAATTTAACTTCACCTACACCTAATGCACGACCAAGACCCGGGCCACCAGACCAGCCTAAGAAAAACCCCACGATTTGCCACATTGCGTCTAGACCAAGACAACCAGGCATTACTGGGTCACCTTTAAAGTGACAGTCAAAGAACCAAAGACTAGGATCAATATCTAATTCGGCAATAATTTGACCTTTGCCAAATTCACCACCGTTGTCGTTGATCTCAATGATGCGGTCCATCATAAGCATGTTGTCACTTGGTAAACGGCAGTTGCCTTCACCAAACATTTCACCACGACCGCATTGGATCAATTCTTCTTTTGTGTAGCTGTTCTTTGGTTCCATAGTATTAATACTTTTTCTTCAAAATAAAAATTCAGGCTACTTTAGCTTACAGTTGTAAGCCAAACAACTCTGAACAGTTGATTATTGTTAATATTTTAAACATCTAAACATTTTTATGTGACAACTTGCATTAACTTGGGCGATTTTTTAAATACATTTCTTTATAATGATTATCGTTAACTTAGTTCATTTTGGATCGACATGATTTTATTCGTAGACGCTTTAACTGTTATTGATTTTTCATACTTTTGTAATAAAAGAGGGCCGGTAGGTGAAAGCTGGATTGCTGACTTAACACTTCATGGAGACCTGAATGATGAGTCTATGGTTTTGGATTTTGCACTGGTAAAAAAACAGATTAAACGCATTATCGATGACACAATCGATCACAAGCTTGCGATACCAGAAGGTTTAAACGGAATATGCCGCATTGAAAACGAACAAGTGATACTAGATGCTCAATTCGGTGAAGAACATCACATTGCAATGTATGCACCCGAACAAGCTGTTTGCCAAATTGATGCTAAAATAGTGAACGAACAAGCAGTGATTGCGTTCTTGAAGCAGCAGATCATGCCTAAGATGCCTGAAAATGTAAAAGACATCGACATTGAGCTTCGTCCAGAACAAACGTCTAGCTTTTATTACCACTACAGCCATGGCTTGAAGAAGCATGATGGAAATTGTCAGCGAATCGTTCACGGTCACCGTTCATTGATTGGTATTAGCCTCGATAATATTCCTATGCCTCGTCTACAAAAAGAATGGTCACGTAAATGGGAAGATATTTATCTTGGTTCTGAAGAAGATTTAATTGATAACTCAAAACTTAAGCATGTAAAAGCCTTAGACACGGACTATGCATTTTCATATACGTCTTCGCAGGGTTACTTTGAGTTAGCTATCAGTAAAGCACGTTGTGATATTTTACCTTGTGACACAACAGTAGAATGTATTGCTGATTATTTGGCAACAGAAATTAAAAAAGAACACCCTGACAATGTAGTAAAAGTAAAAGCGTTTGAAGGTGTAGGTAAAGGAGCCATTGCATATGCTTAAAGCCGCATTGTTCGCTTTAGTTAGTGTTACTGTAAGTGTCAGTTCAATGGCATTGGAACTGAAGGGCACTCTAACACAAGGTGGAATGATCATTGGTAAGTTAGACAAGCCTAACTCTGTGTATTTTAATGGCAAAGCATTAAAAATAACCAAAGAAGGAGAGTTTGTTTTCGGTTTTGGTCGAGACGCAGATACAAAACACACCTTAACTTGGGTTGATCAATCAGGTAAACAGTATAGCCAAGACATTGTGATCACCAAGCGTGAATACGAAATTGAGCGTATAACGGGGGTTGAAAAGAAATATGTTTCACCACCAGATTCAGTACTCGCTCGTATCAAAGATGACGCAAAACGAGTTAGAGCTGCACGAGCAGGAGAATCTGATTTTACCTTCTTTAAAGATACAGTTTTACGTCCAGCCAAAGGCCGTATTTCAGGTGTATATGGCAGCCAGAGATTTTTTAATGGTAAACCTAGAAACCCTCACTTCGGTTTAGACATCGCCAATAAAACTGGCACGCCAGTTTGGGCACCGCTTGCTGGTCAAGTGGTTATGGCAGATCCTGACCTATACTATAGTGGTGGTACGGTGATAATCGATCACGGTCATGGCATCACATCGACCTACATACACCTTAACAAAATACATGTTAATGTAGGCGATAAGGTGAAAGTCGGAGAGCATTTTGCTGATATTGGTGCGACAGGCCGTGTCACTGGACCACATTTAGACTGGCGCTTCAATTGGTTTAATGAACGTTTGGACCCAGCGTTATTAATGACAGAAAAACTAGCAAATACTAAGTAGTAACTTAAATGAATGATATTAAAAAACAAGCCTTGATTGAGCAACGTATTAAAGAGTCAGTCACGTCTGTGACTAAGACTGTCTTTCCTGGACGCACAAATCACCACAATACTTTATTTGGTGGTGACGCACTTGCTTGGATGGATGAAGTTGCTTTTATTGCAGCAACACGTTTTTGTAGAAAGCCTTTGGTTACTATTTCTTCTGATAGAGTGGATTTTAAAGAAGCAATTCCAGCCGGGACATTTGCTGAATTAGTAGCAACGGTGTCTCATGTTGGTAACACCAGTTTGAAAGTGGACGTTAATATTTTCTTAGAGCGTATGCACAAAGATGACAAACACTTAGCAATTTCGGGTAGTTTTACCTTTGTTGCTGTTGATGACAATCACAGACCCACGCCAGTTGTGTGTGATAATATACTCAAAGGCTTTAAATAGTGTTTATGTACTGAGGGCTATTAAGCCCTCATATCTCATCTGTAATTTCTTCAATAATTCTAAATAAATGTTCTTCTTCCATATCAAGGTGATCTAAAACGTCATCCATGATGTTACGCCATTCATCATTTATTTCGCTTGGTTTGTCTTTTAAAAAAGCGCAATGTCTTGAGAGTTTAAGAAGACACAATAAATCTAAACCAATCTTATCCAACTCTTCGGATTGGAATAAGCCATCAGTATCATGTTGGTAGTAAATAATGTTAATCATGACCTTTGGTAATCGCCACTGCTGGGCTAATAAAGCACCGATGGTCGCGTGATTTGTATGGTATTTTTCAAATTGCAATTTAGCAGCGTCATCCCAATTGTTATTATCTGCATAAGACATTACTTCAACAAAATCGCCAAAATGTTGATTTAGGATTGCAACACCAACGCCATGAAAAAGCGCAAGCATGTAAGCATGATTAGACAAACTAGGTTTATCGATTTTCATCGCTGCTATACTGGCAATGTGCGCTATGTTGCTTTGCAGATCCCAAAATTTAGCCATAGTTGGATCTGTACCAACCGCATTTTTAACAGCAACTGCCTTAACTAAAGGTATTAATCGTTTCAAGCCTAAGATCATAATAGCTTGATCGATTGATTCTACTTCTTTAGCTCGTCGAAAAGCACTTGAATTGACAACTTGAAGTATCGCGGCGCAGATCCCAACATCATTTTGTAGAATTTCAGATACACGAGAAATATTCGGCTCAGATTTTTTCGTTTCTTCAGAGAATTTTATCAGTGCTTCAGGTCTGGGAGGTATTGAAACACTTCTTAGAATCGCCTTTTCTTTATCGGTTAATGATATTGACACATCACAACTCCAATCTAATTAACTATTCAAATCATAGTTTATTGTTCAGAAAAGTGGTAAAGAATTGATGGGTAGACAGTTGAAAAGAATTGCGTAATTGACTACGCAATTCATATTAATTTGAATTACATTGCTTCGTATTCTTCTTGCCAGAAGAACTTTTCTTCACCGAATGCTGGAACAAGTCCATCAAGCCAAGTTGCTTCTTCATCGTATTTTGCAAAGAAAGGGCGTTGAACCCACTCAGGGTTACGCGCTTGAATAAAACGAAGTACAAATACTTTTTCACCAGCAATTTCAGTAACACCTGACACTTCAACTTTACCTGGGCCTGCACTCATCGAAGGGCCACGTACTGTTCTACTTACACCAGAAACCTGTTTGTATGCATCACGGAAAATTTCCCAAGTCTTGTAAAGTGGTAATTCGAAGTAGCGCTTAGCACCTGTATCACGTTCGATAAACATATAGTATGGGATCATGCCCATTTGAGTTTGTTCTTTCCACATCTCTGCCCACATATCAGAATCAACATTTAAGTTGTTCAATAATGGAGCCTGTGTGCGGATCTGAGCACCGCTTTTACGAATAAGCTTTATTGCTTCACGGCTTACATCAGTTCGCAATTCCTGTTTGTGGTTAACGTGCGCCATAATTGAAACATGCTTACCAGCATCAACAAGCTCTTTCAATAGTGCTAACAGATCTTGGGCATCTGGGTCAGTTACATAACGGAATGGCCAGAATGTTAAAGACTTTGTACCAATACGAATGGTTTTAATGTGGTTAAAACGTGGTTCCTTTAGTGCCTCTAGATACTTACGTAACTTTACTGTACGCATTACCATAGGATCACCACCGGTCATTAATAGATCAGTAACTTCTTTGTGTTCAGCAAGATAATTATGCAGTAACTCTTCATCATTATTGTTGAAACGTGTTGCCTTGCCTACAAACTGCGCCCAACGGAAACAGAAAGTACAGTAAGAGTGACAATACTGACCTTGAGCAGGGAAGAACAGAACTGTTTCTTTGTACTTGTGTTGAATACCTTCAACTTGTTCGCCTTCAAAAGTAGGAACATTTTTATCCATCTGCCCGGCAGGGTGTGGATTCAACTTTTGGCGAAGTTGTGTAGCTAACTCAAAAACTTCTTCTGGCGTGTGTTCACGCTTTAATAATGCTGCCATTTGTTCATATGACTCATCATCAAGCATACCACGTTGTGGGAAAGTTAACTGAAATACTGGATCATTAGGCACTTTATCCCAATCAATCAGTTCTTCGATCACGTAATTGTTTACACGGAAAGGAAATACATTGGCGACAACGCGCATGTCAAAGCGCAAATGCTCAGGAAGTTGATGCAGTTGTTCAATTTTATCTATCTGACGATGTTGATAAACATTAAACTTAGGTGGTACATAAGCTTCTGCTGGCTGCAATTGGACGGTTTGCTGCATATGTTAGTTCACTCTACTACTAATTACATAAAGCATAATAGTCTAACAAATTAATAGTCATGTTTCAGCGTTATTTGTATCAGTTCGAACAAATAACGCCGATATTTTGATTAAAAACTTTAATACTCTTCTGTAACGATAGCTTGATAAATTGCAGTGCATAAAGCAATTATGTCGCTATCTGTGCTGATATATGGGGGCATTATATATATCAGTTTGCCAAAAGGTCTGATCCAAACCTTATGTTCTCTAATAAAATACCTTTGAATCTTAGCAACATCTACGGCACGTTTTACTTGAACAACACCAATTCCACCGAGCACTCTGACATCTTCTACAGCATCTAACTCTGAACATTTAGATAGATGTCTAATCATTGCCTTTTCGATACGATTAATTTGTGAAAACAAATTATATTCTTCTAATAGTTCTATGCTTGCATTTGCAGCAGAGCAGGCCAGTGGGTTCCCCATGAACGTTGGTCCATGCATTAACACGCCCGCTTCACCTTGGCTTATCCCAACTGCAACCTCTTCAGTGGCAAGTGTCGCAGACAGTGTCATAGCACCACCAGTCAACGCTTTACCAATACACATAATATCAGGGCTGATGTTTGCGTGTTCGCAAGCAAACATTTTTCCTGTTCTACCAAAGCCGGTAGCAATTTCATCTAAAATAAGTAATACACGATATTTATCACAAAGTGATCTGAGTTTTTTAAGAAATGACGGATGATAAAAGTTCATACCACCAGCATTTTGAACAATGGGTTCTATAATAAAGGCCGCGACTTCATCATTATGCTTCTTAAATACTCGTTCTAATGCCTCCAGTTCAGCGTCATTTTGGCTATCGTAAAAATTAGCTTTTGGCGCTTCAACAAAAATATGCTCAGGTAAAAAGCCTTGATACATGTTGTGCATTGAATTAACTGGGTCGCAAACACTCATCGCCGCAAAGGTATCACCGTGATAACCTTTTTTGGCGGTCATGAGTTTTGTTTTGCTGGTTTCACCTTTACTTATCCAGTACTGCAATGCCATTTTGATTGCAACCTCAACGCTAACAGAGCCACTATCGGCAAGAAACACTTTTTGTAAAGGCTCTGGGCTTATAGCAACAAGCTTTTTACATAACTCAACTGCAGGTGCGTGGGTAATACCTCCGAACATAACGTGGCACATTTTTTGTGCTTGTTCCTGTATTGCTGAGACTATTTTAGGGTGATTATAACCATGAATTGCACTCCACCAAGAGGCCATTCCATCGATAAGTGCAGTACCATCATCAAGATAAAGTATGTTTTTATCAGTATGTGTAACACCATATACAGGTAACGGATCACCTATAGAGGTATATGGGTGCCAAATATGTTGTTTATCGAATTTGATATCTATAGGTTGATAATTACTCACTTGTAAACCTTTAGCTTTGGTGTGACGTTGACAATACTACGACACTCAGTAGACTAAGCCAATCACCGTCAAATCAAACGCCTAAATAACAGACAGGCTTAGAATAAAAAGAGTATTAGATTATGGCTACAGTTCGTCACGATTGGACTTATGAAGAAGTAAAAGCACTATTTAACATGCCCTTTAACGACTTGCTGTTTAAAGCGGCAAGTATTCACCGTGAGAACTTTAACCCAAACGAAGTACAGATCTCGACCTTACTTTCAATCAAAACGGGTGCGTGTCCTGAAGACTGTAAGTATTGTCCACAGTCAGCGCATTATAAAACAGATTTAGATCGCGAACGTTTAATGGAAGTAGAAAAGGTTGTTGAACAAGCAAAGTTAGCGCGAAACAAAGGTGCAACTCGTTTTTGTATGGGCGCTGCATGGTCTGATCCAAAAGACAGAGATATGCCTTACATCGCTAAAATGGTTCGTGAAGTGAAAGAGCTAGGTCTCGAAACTTGTATGACTCTAGGTATGCTTGATAACGAAAAAGCGCATGCGCTGAGAGATGCAGGACTCGATTACTATAACCATAACTTAGACACATCGCCTGAATATTATCAGCAAATTATCACAACACGTACTTACCAAGACAGACTTGATACATTAGACAATGTGCGTGATGCAGGCATGAAAGTATGCTCTGGTGGTATTGTTGGCATGGGTGAGCAAGCGGGTGACCGTTATGGATTATTAATGCAATTGGCAAACTTGCCAAAACAACCTGAAAGTGTGCCAATTAACATGCTTGTAAAAGTGAAAGGTACGCCACTTGAAGACGTTGAAGATCTAGACCATTTTGAATTTATACGTACCATCGCAACTGCACGCATCATGATGCCGCACAGTTATGTACGTTTATCCGCTGGCAGAACTGCGATGAATGAACAAATGCAATCAATGTGTTTCTTTGCAGGCGCTAACTCAATTTTCTACGGTGATAAGTTACTTACTACTGAAAACCCTGAAGCAGATGCAGATATGAACTTACTTAAAAAGCTAGGTATGAACCCAGAGAAGCGTCAAGATTACTCTGATGAAGCTTATGAAGCGTCTCTAAGTTCAAAAATTGCTGATAAGGCAACGTCAGAGCTATTTTACGAAGCATAGTGGATGGGGTTCGAATTTATACAAGAAGCACTGCAACAAAGGCGAGCTGAGTCTTTGTTGCGTGCTCGTAATGAGATAGCTGATACGAGTACCGCTCGCTTTTTAACGAACAAAGATGCCAAGCAATATTTAAACTTTGCCAGCAATGATTATCTTGGATTAGGTTCAAAATTAAAGATACAAGGTGGTCTAACAGGTAGTCGATCGTCGGCACTTGTTACAGGGTACCTGCAATGCCATAAAGATTTTGAAGCCCTGCTATGCAAACATTTTGGCTACGAGTCCGCAATACTGTTTAGTACTGGTTTTAGTGCAAACAGCAGTGTTATTAAGTCTCTTTTTTCACAAAGCTCAAACTCAAAAGCTGCGCTTGATTCTGCCATTTTTCAAGACAAACTCAACCATGCCAGCTTAATTGATGGTGCTTTGCAATCTAATGCTAAGCATATTCGTTTTAATCATAATGATATGGGGCATTTACGTCAGCGATTAGAAAAAAGCAAAGCTGCTAATAAGCTGATCATTAGTGAAGGGGTGTTCTCAATGGATGGAGACAGCGCGCCATTGCAGCAGCTTGTTAAATTGAAGCAGCAACACAATGCTTGGCTGATGATAGATGATGCTCACAGCTTTGGTGTATTAGGTGAAAATGGCTTGGGAAGTGTAGGTCTAGGTTGTAAGCCTGAGATTTTGGTGATTACTTTTGGTAAAGCAATGGCTTGTCAGGGCGCGGCAGTTTTAGCGAGTCAATCAGTTATCGATTTTTTACTTCAGTTTAATCGTGATTATATCTACTCGACGTCTATGTCTCCGCTCATGGTGCAAGCTGCAGAGCAGCAGTTTTTACGTGTACTTGATGCGTCCGAACAAAGACAGCACTTGTTTAATAATATTAAGTTATTTAAGCAGCTTTGCTGCGATGCAAACATTCCTATTATGCCATCAGAGACAGCCATACAACCTGTTGTGCTAGGAAGTGCTGAAAATGCTTTAAATGCGCAAGCTAAGCTTAAGGAGCAGAGTATTTGGTTAACTGCAATTCGCCCACCAACAGTGCCACATAATACTGCCCGACTCAGGATCACAATAACCGCAGCACATACTCATGATGATATTGAAAAGCTTGTAAGAGCCTTAAAGGTGTCAATATGATTGCAACACCCGATAAACTGTCAACGGCGAAGCAGTTTTCAAAAGCCGCAGGGCAGTACAAGCAACATGCGCATGTACAAAAGCTTGCTGCTGAACTTTTATTCTCAAGATTAAACAATCATCACCAAATCATGCTAGACCTTGGCGCTGGCCCTTTGCTGCATCAGCATAAACTTAAACATCACAGTGAGCGTCTTGTTGCAATGGATCTGAGTTTAGGAATGTTGTCTGAAACATTTCCAAAGAATAATGTATATCGTGTTTGTGCAGACATGGATAAACTGCCTTTTTCTGATGACGCGTTTGACTCTATATTTTCAAATTTTGCTATTCAATGGAGTGCAGAACCTGAAGCATTCTTTAAATCACTTTATGCTGTGAGTAAACCTGGTTGCCAAGTTTTATTATCTACAGTGTTAGTTGGTTCCTTATCTGAAATAGCGCACGCATGGAAAGCGGTTGATGATAAACAACACATTAATGACTTTTTGAAGCTAACCCAGTTAATTAATATTGCGCAAAGTGTGGGGTTCAAAGTAATTTACTCCAATCAGCATTGCCTTCAAGACCATTATGACAAGCCAATAAGCGCCATTAAATCAGTGAAAAATATTGGTGCAAATCACCTAACAGACTGTCAAAAAGAGCAGGGCTTACTGGGGAAAGCGGCTTATAAAAATCTATTGTCTGCTTTTCCATTGCAAGATGGTAAAGCCGTTATTAGCTACCAAGTCGGTATTTTGGAGTTAACAAAATAATGAATTCTTTTTTTATTACAGGCACCGATACTGAAGTCGGTAAAACTCATGTTACATGTTTATTACTCAAGTTCTTGACACAACATCAACGCTCAGCGATTGGCTTTAAACCCATTGCCGCTGGCGCCGAAGAAGCATTTGGTCAGTTAGTCAATGAAGACGCTTTAAACATTATGGAGTCTTCAAACGTCTACGCTAAGTATGAACAAATAAATCCAATTTGTTTCGAACCACCAATCGCACCTCATATTGCAGCGCAACGTGCGAACAAAGTAATTACACAAATTGAACTCAATCATCATTACAAAGAGATATTATCTGTTGGGGCAGAGTTTACTCTAGTAGAAGGAGCTGGTGGTTGGTCCTTGCCAATTAATGACACTGAGTATTTATCTGATTGGGTAAAGGCCCGAGAAATACCTGTCATCTTGGTGGTCGGTATGAAGTTAGGCTGCTTAAACCACACTTTGCTTACGATTCAAGCGTTAAAAGCTCAAGGTGTTAAATGTGCGGGTTGGGTAGCGAATGAGATAGACCCCAACATGTCAGAGTTTGATGCAAATCTTGAAAGCTTGAAAAAGAGAATTGATGCACCTTTACTTGCAGTCGCACCATTTGCAAAAAGCAAAGCAAAGTTGAAAATCTATAAGGCGTTGACAGATCTTTTTGCCATTAACTTGTAGTCAAATATGTAAGGTAAACTTAATTTCAATAAAAAGTGATACTCAGATATGTATCACTTTTTATTTTAGCTATTGCTTTGTATAAGGATTAAAAGAACTCAAAGAATGAAATTACAAATTCGGTGCCCTTATTTGGTTCACTGAACACTTCAACCTTTGCATTATGCTGCTGCAGAATACTGTATGAAATAGATAAGCCTAAACCAGTACCTTCACCTGGCGCTTTAGTCGTGAAAAAAGGGGTAAATATTTCTTTTAAGTTATCTAGGGGAATGCCTTTTCCCTCATCTTTTACTCGAACCATGATTTTTGTTCGCTCCCTGTAACATCTTACAAAAAGAGTACCACCTTCATCCATGGCTTGTTTGGCGTTAACAAATAGATTGACAAAGACTTGTTGTAATTTACTCTCTATTCCTAAAATTGTAGCGCTTTCTAATAGGTCAGTTTCAATATGGTGTTTATATTTAAATTCATTACTTACCATATTGAGTGATTTATTGATGACCTTAGTGATGTCAATAGGCTCCAACTCATCGTTGTCCATGCGTGAAAAAGTACTTAGATCAGCCACAATAGCTTTAACTCGTTCTAGACCTTCGACCGAAGATTTTATAATTTCTCCGCTGTCTTCAAATAAAAAAGGCAATTCAAATTCTTCAAAGTTTCTATTAAGCTCAGGTAAAGAGTGACTCGAATGCTGATGAGAAAGCGGCTTTAAAGCAGACTTAATATCTTCGATATAGTCAGACATGGTATCCAAATTACTCAATACAAAGCCAACAGGGTTATTAATTTCATGGGCAACTCCAGCAGCTAGGTAACCTAATGAAGCGAGCTTTTCTTGTCCAACTAGTTGCAATTGAGTCTGCTCTAGCACTTTGTTAGTTTCTTCTAGGTTTATAAGTTGTTGTTGAAGCTCTTCTTCGGCTCTTTTTCTTTCAATGGCGATTGAAAGCATGCCTCTTGATGATTCAAGAGTTTGTAGTTTAGTGATATTGATATCTTGTTGGTCTTGATAGAGTAAAACTGCTACTCCCATCGTTTTTTTATCTTCAAGTGTGAGTGTATATAAAGGCACCAAAACACAAAATTGATAAAAGTCTTGCGTATTGTCACTTATGTCGTTGGTATCTATGATTTGTGTTTCTTGTTCTTGTTGCAGTAAGTTGAATACTTTTTCTCCGTCAAGTTGAACTAGAAATGACCTTAAAAGTTGCACGTGCTCATTTATGTCAGTCTCTATACTCGATTGCGTATAATATTGAAATTGTCCGTAATTAAACTTGTCATCTAGTTCAATAAATAAGTTATCTGGTTTTGATAAAAATGCGGAAGTGCGTTCTAAATAGTTTTGAACGATCTTTTTTAGTGTTGGCTTACTCCAGGTTTCAGCTAAAAGACCTGTTAAAAAAGACAGTTGAGTCTGTTGATTTTCAACTTCCATACGCGTTTCATCATTTAAAACTTCTTGTTCTAATAGCTCACGCGTATAATTTTCAAGCTGCATTTCGGCGAGCTTTCTAGCCGCACGCTCTCTTTTAAGTGCGCGTTCGAGTACGTCTATTTTGTCTTGTTTTTCATCACTCATAGAAATCTTACTTCAATGTGGCAGGCTTCATCTCCCTTGTGTAAGCACTTTGATTGAGATATGGATACTTTTTCATCGAAATGTTTTGCCGCACCTAAAATGAGACCTTCTGATAAATGACATAGCCTTCGTTCTGAACGATAAATCATCGTCAGGTGCTGAGCATTTTGAACTTTATAATCAAAATCAGGTAGATTTGAATCTGCATAGAGTTTTTTTACCTCAACGTGAATTAAGTTATCAACCATGCATAAAAAAGCATGAAGTGAAGGTGCGCGTTTTGCTTCAATGGGTGCCATAGGCATAAGTTTCATAAATAAAAATTCGCCAAAAGTTCGAAGTAAATCTGGGGTTGGTACGTTAAATGCTTCACAATAGTAGTTTACGATGCTAAATAATTCGCTGTCATCGTATTTAATAGAAGATGTATAGATCCCTTGAGAGGGAAGGTTGAGTGTATTTAACATGGTGTCCCATGCTTCTAAACCATGGTTGGTTTCTACAAACTCTTGTAGCGCGTTGAAAACACTGCCTTTCATATAAATCTCTGCATTTTGCGTTATGAGGTTGATCTATTTTTAAAATAGTGTCACTTTTTACATAACGCAATGTTTTAAAATCATTTGTAGAAGCATAAGGTTTTATTAAATGTCTGATAAATTGCCAATTCTGATAGTGGATGATGAGACACAAGTGCTCAATGCTTTGAAACGCCTGTTTAGAAAGGATTTTGAAGTGACCGTGTGTGATAAACCACTAGAAGCTGTAGAAATCTTAAAACAACAAGAATTTGCGGTCATCATCTCAGACATGAAAATGCCACTAATGAGTGGTGCAGAAGTGCTTTCCCACGCTTTTACCATTAATCCAAACACAGCTAGAATTCTTCTTACAGGTTACTCAGATATCGACTCCACCGCACTGGCAATTAATGAAGGCAAAATTTCAAACTATGTAAGTAAACCTTGGCGTAACGACGATTTAAAAGAAATTGTGATACAGGCTTGTGAACAATATCAATTGAAGGAGTCGGTTATACGTTTACAAAATGAGCTCGAAGAAAAAAACAAAGAGTTGCAAAATTATAATGATGAACTTGAAAGTAAGGTTAATGCTCGGACCTCATCACTGTCTCAGCTTACTGACAAATTGAAAAACGTAAATCAAAAGCAGCGAAAACTATTTCATGATGTCATTGAGATGATTAACCTAATTATTGAAGACAATACAGGCAGTGATGATGGTCATATAAAGCGTGTGGCTTCACATTGTCGGTTAGTAGCTAAGCATCTAGGGTTAGATAAGCCACTTATTACACAGGCGTATTTAGTTGGTCTGATGCATGAGATTGGTAAAGTTTCATTACCTGATGAGCTTGTTAAGTGCACTGAAAATGAACTAACGAAAGAGCAACTTACAGCAAAGCAAAAAAATGCAATTAAAGGTGCTGAAATACTTCAAAAACTTCCAAATTTACAGATAATTGGCAAAGGTATACTGCATCAATACGAGCATTATAATGGGACGGGGTTACCTGATCATTTAATTGCAGACAACATACCTTCAATAAGCCGTATTCTTTCCATAGTAAATGATTATGACAAGTTATTAATCGGTCGTATTACAGGTGAGAAGATGCAGCAAGAACAAGCAATGCAAACCATGAGAACCTTGGCAACTGAGTTTTATGACCCGCATATCTTAGATGTGTATTTTGACTTACTTTCTAGTGGAAAAGTGTTCGAAAATCATGATATTGATGTGTGTCTTGGGGTGAGTTGTTTAAAAACAGGTATGCATTTGACACAGGATCTGTTGAACAAACAAGGCGCAGTGATTCTGACTGCTGGAACAGAAATCACCCCGAGTATTATTGAAAAGTTAAAAAAGTATCAAAAGGACTGGAATTATATTTTCAACGTGTTCGTTCATTAGTTTCTATTCTTAGTCACTCTCTGGTGGCTCTCAAAAAACCTTTAGTTTAAAATATCGCTAGTTTTATCTTATTTTCTATTCGGAGCTCGTTATTTTAAACGTATCTAATGTCACCATGCAGTTTGGTGCAAAACCTCTTTTTGAAAACATTTCTGTTAAATTTGGTGATGGAAATCGCTACGGTCTTATCGGTGCAAATGGATGTGGTAAATCGACATTCATGAAGATTTTAGGCTCTGAGCTTGAGCCTTCATCGGGTAACGTCAGTGTCGCTCCGAATATTCGTTTAGCGAAACTTAATCAGGATCAGTTTGCTTACGAACAATACACTGTGATTGATACGGTTATTATGGGTCATAAAGAGCTTTGGGAGATTAAGGCAGAGCGTGATCGTATCTATTCTTTACCAGAAATGAGTGAAGAGGACGGTATGAAAGTGGCTGATCTTGAAACGCAATTTGCAGAAATGGATGGTTACTCGGCAGAGGCAAAAGCCGGTGAGTTGCTCCTAGGTGTTGGTATTGGTACTGAGCAACACTATGGCTTAATGTCAGAAGTTGCACCAGGTTTCAAATTACGTGTACTTCTTGCACAAGTGTTATTTGCTGATCCTGACATCATGCTACTAGACGAGCCAACCAACAACTTGGACATTTATACAATCAAATGGTTAGAAGAAGTGCTTAACCAACGTGAGTGTACCATGTTAATTATTTCGCACGACCGTCACTTCTTAAACTCTGTGTGTACGCACATGGCTGACATCGACTACGGTGAATTACGTGTATATCCGGGTAACTATGACGAGTATATGTTTGCAGCGACTCAAGCGCGCGAAAAACTGTTAAACGAAAATGCCAAGAAGAAAGCGCAAATCGCTGAACTTCAACAGTTCGTATCTCGCTTCTCTGCAAATGCGTCTAAAGCGAAACAAGCCACATCTCGTGCAAAACAGATTGATAAAATTCAACTTGATGAAGTAAAAGCATCATCTCGTCAATCGCCATTCATACGTTTTGAACAAAGTAAGCAGCTTTTCCGAAATGCGCTTGAGATTTCCAGTGTATCACAGGGTTATGACAGCACTTTATTCTCAGGCCTTGAAGGCCTAGTTGAAGTGGGTGAGCGCATCGCTATCATAGGTGAGAATGGTGTGGGTAAATCAACGTTACTTCATACGTTAGCGGGTCGTTTAGCTCCTAAGAAGGGTGAGTTTAAATGGTCTGAAAATGCAAATATTGGTTATTATGCACAAGACCATGCTGATGAGTTTGAAAAAGATCAAACTGTATTTCAGTGGATGGAGCAATGGCAGCAAGAAGGTGACGACGAGCAAGTAGTTCGTGGTTTCTTAGGGCGTATGCTGTTTTCACAAAATGACATCAAAAAGTCAGTAAAAGTACTGTCAGGTGGTGAGCAAGGTCGTATGTTGTTCGGCAAATTAATGATGCACAAGCATAATATTTTGTTGATGGATGAACCAACAAACCACATGGACATGGAATCAATTGAAGCGCTTAACTTAGCACTTGAGCAGTATGAAGGTACTTTGTTGTTTGTTTCACATGATCGCCAGTTTGTATCATCACTTGCAACCCGTATTTGGGAAATTAAAGGCGGTAAAGTTATCGACTTCAAAGGTACTTATGAAGAGTATTTAGCGCAACAAGAAGCAGCTAAATAACTGCTTTTTACAATGGTACTTTTTCAATGGTATTACCTAACTAGATAGGTATAATACCCACATAGAAACTGCAGGCTTACCCCCAATAAGAGCCTGCAGTTTGTTTTTCTATCGTTCAAAACTTCTGAGGATTTATTATGACGGTTGGCATTATCATGGGCTCAAAATCAGACTGGCCTACTATGCAACATGCAGCAGACATGCTGGACAAGTTTGGCATCGACTATGAAACAAAAGTAGTTTCGGCTCACCGTACACCTCAACTTCTTGCTGATTACGCAACATGTGCAGCTGATCGTGGTATCAAAGTTATTATTGCTGGTGCTGGTGGCGCTGCACACCTTCCTGGTATGGCTGCGGCTTTCACGAGCTTGCCAGTGCTGGGTGTGCCAGTGAAATCAAAAACACTAAACGGTGTTGATTCATTACTTTCAATTTGCCAGATGCCAAAAGGTGTAGCGGTTGGCACATTGGCAATTGGTGATGCAGGTGCGGCTAACGCGGGCTTACTGGCAGCTCAGATTTTAGGTTGTCAACAACCAGAAATCTTTGCAAAAGTTGAAGCTTTTCGTAAAGAACAAACAGAAACTATTTTAGCTAACCCAAATCCTGCTGAGTAATATGAACGTTTTAGTCCTTGGCGCAGGGCAACTTGCGCGAATGATGAGCTTGTCATCGAAGAACTTAGACATTCATGTTACAGCTTACGATGTTGGCTCTGAAAAAGTCATCGATCCTGTTACGTTTTTAACAGTCGATCAGTCATTACAACAAGCCATTGACTCAGCAGATGCTATTACTGCTGAGTTTGAGCATATCCCTTTAGATATTCTAAAGCTATGTGATGAAAGTGGTAAGTTTTACCCAGGCACTGAAGCCATCGCAACGGGCGGTGATAGAGCGAAAGAAAAAGCGCTTCTAGATACTGCAAGGGTTGCATGCGCGCCTTATAAAATCATCACTGAAAAACAACACTTGCTAGATTCGATAGATGAATTGGCAATGCCTTTGGTAGTCAAAACTTGTCAAGCAGGTTATGACGGTAAAGGGCAGTGGCGTGTAAAATCTTTGGATGATGTCGAGCAAATTTGGGCTGAAATGTCTGAATTTTTAACAAAAGACACATCTCATCAAATTATTGCAGAGAAAATGATCCCATTTGATCGTGAAGTATCTATCATAGGTGTTCGTTCGAAAAATGGTGAAACTGCAATTTACCCACTGACTGAAAACCAGCATACCAATGGGGTATTAACGCTTTCAATCGCGGGTAAAGAGAAAAATGCAATTCAAGCACAAGCAGAGTCTGCGTTTAACGCTATTGCAAATGCATTAGATTATGTTGGTGTATTAGCGATTGAGTTTTTCGATGTAGATGGCACTTTATTGGTAAACGAAATTGCACCACGCGTACATAACTCGGGTCATTGGACTCAACAGGGATGTCATGTTTGTCAATTCGAAAACCACATGCGCGCTGTTACCGACTTACCACTTGGATCTACGGTTTTGAATCGCCCAACAGCGATGATCAACGTACTAGGACAAGCTGCTATTCCAAAAACTGTATTGGCAGTTGCTGATACAACCAGTCACTGGTATGGAAAATCTGCGAAAACAGGTCGCAAGATGGGACACATCAATGTCTCTGCCGACAGCTTAAGTGAGCTAGGTGATAAACTTGCTGAACTGGCGAAAATACTGCCAGAGCAAGACTACCCAGGAGTTCTAGCAACTGCGGAGCAGTTAAAAGTGCTATAATAAAAGCCGAGTTTAACTCGGCTTTTTTGACTCTAATTATACGAACTTAAAAATTAAATAAGGCATTTGAAAGGTGACTAATCAGTCTATTAAACAACTTTCGTTTATTGGGTTATTTGTTCTTTGTCTTACCGGTTTTATTGGCCCCGCATTCTCTCTCTTTCTTGGTCTTACTTTCACACTTACCTTCACAAACCCATATTTATCGTTTAGTAATCATGCCAGCAAGTGGTTATTAAAGTTAGCTGTGATAGGACTAGGGTTTAATGTCGACTTCAATGATGTATTAGAAGTAGGGCAAAGTTCATTTGTTCTAACCATTGTCAGTATTACAGCCATTATTGGGCTTGGTGAGATATTAGGACAGATCTTTAAAGTAAACAAAAACACCAGTGTTTTATTGTCTTTTGGTACTGCTATTTGTGGTGGCAGCGCAATTGCAGCAATGGCACCGGTAATAAAAGCAAAGCAACACGAGATTGCGTTGTCACTCGCCATCGTATTTTTATTAAACGGCTTAGCTTTGCTAGTTTTTCCTGCAATCGGGCATTATTTTCATTTAACCCAAGAGCAATTTGCAATTTGGGCAGCGCTTGCGGTTCACGATACGAGTAGTGTAGTTGCTACAGCATCGACTTACGGACCAGTCGCTGTAGGTATTGCAACGACGGTTAAGCTCACACGAGCTATGTGGATCATTCCTTACACGGCATTGGCTGGTGTATTTTGGAAAAGCGAAGAAAAGACAAGTATTCCACTCTTCATTGTTGGCTTTTTATTCGCCGCGCTTATTAATACGTACCTTCCTGAATATTCAACTTTTTGGCAGTTGGGCTATGAAGGAGCAAAACATGTGCTTTATGCCTGTTTATTTTTAGTTGGGTCAAGTGTGTCTCTGTCTATGTTAAAACAAACAGGATGGCGCCCGCTAGCAATGGCAACTTTACTTTGGGGCATTGTCAGTTCTGTGATCTTACTACTCATCATCGATGGAGTGATAAATTAATACAAATTTCTTGGAACTTTTCAAAAATGGACTAGTCTTAGGTAATGAGGCGCGGATAGGCCTCATTTCATAATCGTTGTTCATCAACGACTATGTGAGCGCAGAGAGTATTTGGCCAGCATCCTATGCTGGCCTTTTTTGTGTTCAAAACCAAAGGTTTTGCTCAAAGTGTTGCAGACTTCCTTAATTATTGTTGTTTTGTCTAAAATTATTCGTATTCTGACGTCGCATTTGCTTAAATTGACTTAATCAAACAAGTTGAAGAATAACTATGATCAAACACTCTCTAATTTCTGCTGCGGTTGCAGCAAGCCTGTTCTTAACTGGTTGTGAAACAACCACATCAACTAACGCGGTAAAAACTGAACCTGCTACAAACTTTGCACCCGTTGTGTCAACGCCCTTAGATTTTGGTGGTGAGAACATCACATTAAAACAAGCCATGGCACATCCTGATTGGTTGGGTCGTCAACCTGAGCGCGCATTTTGGGCCGCGGATAGCCAAACTGTTATTTTTAACCGCAAGCAAGCGGGTAATGAATTACGCGATACGTTTGCGGTTACTGCTGGTAAAGCGGCAACGCAAGTTGTGTTAAACCAACTTCATACGGTTGGTGCTAAAAACGCGGTCTATTCAAAAGACAGTGCAGTGCAAGCCTATACGTTTGAAGGTAATGTGTTTGTTAAAAATACTAAAACTGGCGTAATCAAACAGCTGACACAAAGTTCTAATAGAGCACGCTCTTTACAGTTTTTAAACTCTGGTGAGTTAGCTTATCGAACTGGCAATAGCTTCTTTAGCGTTGATATCAATTCAGGTCTTACTAAAGAGCTTGTTAAATTAAATCTAGCTGACAAACCTAAAGGCACGCAAGAGCCTTCAACTTACATTGCCAAAGAGCAACACAAGTTGATTGACTTTGTAAAGCTAACGCATAAAAACGCATTGGATAAAGAGCAACGCAAAGAGCAATTAAATGCTGAAAATGACACAATCGCGTCTAACCAATTTTATCTTGGTAAAGGAAACCGCCTTGTAGAAGCAAGCCTTTCTCCAGAGGGTGACAAACTTATCGCCGTTGTGACAAAGAGCACACCATGGCGCGCTGATACCGACATTATGCCCAACTATGTGTCACAAAATGGTGATATTGAAGCAGTACCTGCACGTCGTCGCGTAGCTGATTCGAAACCCACGAGTTCAGATGTGATCTTGATTGATATCGCTACTAAAGCACAAACAACCTTGAGCTATGAAACACTTCCTGGTTTCGATGAAGATGTTTTAGCAGTTGAAAAAGCAGAGAATGCAAAAGCTGAAGGCAGAACTTACGAATCAAAACGTGAACCTCGTCATATCAACTTAATGATGGACTGGGGTTGGGATCAAAGTGCGGTTCAATGGAACACGTCAGGTAGTCAAGTAGCTGTAATGCTTGAAGCATGGGATAACAAAGACCGTTGGATCGCAACAGTTGACTTTAAGAATAACGATTTCAAATCACAACATCGTTTACACGACGATGCATGGGTGAACTACACATACAATGATTTTGGTTGGTTGAATAATTCAGATACGCTTTACTATTTATCTGAAGAAACAGGTTATAGCCACATCTTCACCAAACCTGTAAACGGTAAAGCGAAGCAACTTACTAAAGGCCAATTTGTTGTATCGCACCTAACACTAAGTAAAGATGATTCGCAAATCTATTTTAAGGCGAATGTTAAGCATCCAGGTATCTATGAAATCTATCGCGTGAATACGCAAACAGCCGAAAAAGTGGCTCTGACAGATTTAGACGGTATGACGGATTATGAATTGAGCCAAGATGAGCAAAAACTATTGCTTAATCACTCAAAAATCATGATGCCCAATGAATTATATGTTGCTGACGCTAAGCCAAACGCACAAGTTACACGTTTAACAAATACCGTTTCTGACGAATTCTTAAATAAAAAACTAATTGCACCAAAAGTTGTTGCTGTGCCTTCAAGTCATACTGACCAACCAATCTATGCAAAAGTGTATTACCCAGCTGACTATGTAGAAGGTGAAACTGGCAAAACGCGCAAGGCAGTCATCTTCAACCACGGTGCAGGTTATTTACAAAACTCACACATGGGTTGGTCGGGTTACTTTCGTGAGTTTATGTTCCATTCACTGTTAGCGAGTGAAGGGTATGTGGTCATGGATATGGACTACAGAGCGTCTAAAGGCTACGGTCGTGATTGGCGTACAGCTATTTACCGCCAAATGGGTACACCTGAAATACAAGATTTAGAAGACGGTGTAAAATGGATGGCCGAGAATGTCAATGTTGATACTGGCGCAGTAGGTACCTATGGTGGCTCTTATGGTGGCTTTATGACATTCATGGCGCTACTTACAAAACCAGATTTATTCCAAGCAGGTGCAGCACTTCGACCAGTATCTGACTGGGCTTACTACAATACACCATACACGTCTAACATTCTTAACCACCCAGATGTTGACCCAATTGCGTATCGTCGCAGTTCACCAATCTACTTTGCCGAAGGTTTAGAAAAACCATTACTTATTAACGCGCCAATGGTTGATGATAATGTTTTCTTCCAAGATGTAGTCCGACTCGTTCAACGTTTCATTGAACTTGAAAAAGAAAATTTTGAAACAGCAATTTACCCAGTTGAACCACATGGCTTTAGACAGCCAACAGGTTGGTTAGACGAGTACCGCCGTATTTATAAGTTGTTTAAAGAAAATCTTTAAACAACTTTTACGAAAATAAAATTTAAAGGACCTAAATAGGTCCTTTTTTT